>DASZIL010000043.1:0-45861 GCA_035949255.1 Beijerinckiaceae bacterium
CTCCCTTCACACGGGAGGGGTCACAGGTTCAATCCCTGTCGCGCCCACCAGTTTTCTCCAACATTATCAAAACTTAGGCCGGGGCTACTCCCTTGTCCCCCAGTCCTCGGCCCTGAACGGACCCCGGACGTCCCCCAGGAGCTGGGGGAAAATGTTCGCGCGACGTTCGCCCCTCGCCCGCCGGCTTCCCCGGCGCGTCTCAACGTGCGTCACCCTTCGCCCCGGACCGGCCAGGCGAGATCGCGCCGCTAGGCGGCCGTCGCCGCCCGGCGGGCCGGAGGCCGGGCTTGGCGCGAGGCGGCTCGGCGGCCGCTTGGCGCGCGTTAGGGCCGCCGGCATCGAATGGTTGCGCAGGCTCTACGGTCAAAATGCCGGGTCGATACAGCATTTACCGCGATGCTTGCCGTCCGCCCTTAGCGGCAAGGAAATGCGTTGCTTAGTGCCGAGAGATTTAATTGTGTATTTCGCCTGCTGTTTATGAAGAATATTTTGCATCGCGGTGCGGTGTCGCGTTTTTACACGCCAAGACGCAGAGCGGACCTCAGAACGCCGCGAGCACGGTCAACGGCGGTGCAATGTGCCAAAAGATCATTCGGCTCGCCCGCGCATCGTTTCTGCTGCCGGGTCGATGTTCTGGTTCAAACGGAAGAAATTGGTCGGATCGTATTTGTTTTTGAGCGCTAGCAGTCGCGGATAATTCGCGCCGTATGCCGCTGCAACGCGTTCCGTTCCTTCCTCACCAAGATTGTTGGCGTAGACGCCACCGGTCGAGAAAGGTCGCATGGCATCCCACAACACGCGTGCCCAATGGATGCGCGCCGCATCCTCCGCCGGATCGTCCCAGATCGAAATGGGAAAGCAATCGTACAGAGCATCGCGATTAGCGTAAGGCGTGTCGGTAACCGGTATGCGAGCGATCGCTCCGCCGACATGCTGCAGCACAACCAGCGATTCCGCAGGAGCGTCCGCGTAAACTGTCAGGAGCGTATCGATGGCCGCCTCAGACAGTTCACGCAAGAACTGCGCCTTCCAATAGTAGCGACGTCCGCGTGGAAAATTGGCATCCCCAGTCGACTGGATATTTAGGTATGAGCGCGGTGCAATTTGATCTTGGATTGGCGCCCGGTGCGCCCGCAGCGGCTTGACGACTCGCTCGCCTTCTTCGATCGGGCCGACATAGCAGACCGAGATGCTGAAGACGTGCTCGCCAGTTGGCATTGTCGCCAGTGCCGCGTCTAGGCTTAGTTCATCCGGGGCGGTGCTCGCAAAGGTTTGGTAGAAGCGCATCGCGTCGCGCGCGTCGTGGTAGGGGTGCAAGATCGAGCCGGCTAACAGCATGGGGCCGACCGGAAACAGCCGGTACTCAAAGGTCGTGGCGATTCCGAAATTGCCGCCGCCGCCGCGGATCGCCCAGAATAAATCGGAATGTTCCGTAGCGCTCGCGTGCAACAGTCGGCCGTCCGCAGTGGCGATCTCTGCTGAAACGAGATTGTCGCAGGAGAGGCCATGTTTGCGGCCGAGCTTGCCGAAGCCGCCGCCCAGTGTCAGTCCGGCAATACCGGTGTCGGCGTTAATTCCCATCGTGGTCGCAAGGCCGTGTGCCTGTGTTGCCGCATCAAACTCGCCGAGATTGAGGCCTGCTTGAGCTCGAGCGGTCCGCTTTATCGGATCAACCTCGATCTGCTTCATGCGCGAGAGATCGATGACGAGGCCACCGTCGCACACCGAAGCGCCGCCGATATTATGGCCGCCAGCGCGCACGGCAACCAGCAGGGATCGCGACCGCGCGAAATTGACCGCCGCAACAACATCATCGGGGCCGGCGCAATAGACGACCGCAGCAGGGTGCCGATCGACCATGCCGTTCCACACTTTTCGCGCCTGGTCGTAGGCCACATCGCCCGGCACGAACACTTCGCCGCGGACCATCCGCCTTAGCAGGTCGGTGGCATGAGCGCGCAGGGCCAGTTCAGGGCGGCGTCTCTCCGTGAGCCTCCTTGCGTCCATGACGGTCTCCGTCTGCCGCTGCGACCCAGCATCGACGGTCAGAAGCGTCTCACGCTGCTTAATCGCTTGGCAAATTCGAATTTCTCAGTCGTCAGATGAGTTGAATTCACCTATGCTTGCGCATGCGAAAGCTTCCTCCCTTGGGATCGCTTCGCGCCTTCGAGGCTGCCGCAAGGCACATGAGCTTTCGCGAGGCGGCCAATGAACTCGGCGTGACGCCGACAGCTATCAGCCACCAGATCCGGATCCTTGAAGACACTTGCGGTCAGCCGCTCTTTCGTCGTCGCCCGCGTCCCCTTGAACTGACAAGCGCCGGCGAACGGCTTTTTCCGGTAATCAGGAGCGGCTTCGACACGTTTGCTAGCGCGATCGCCTCCGCGTCCCCGCGCCTCAGTCACAAGCGCTTGCGAGTGACAAGTCCAAATGCCTTTGCCAGCCGGTGGCTGGTGCCGCGACTGCCGAAGTGGCGCGAGGCCTATCCGAAGATTCCATTGGAAATCATCGGGACGGACACGGTGCTGGATTTGCGTGCTGGAGAAGCTGACATCGCAATCCGCTACGCACGGCGCATGCCGCTTGATCTAAGCGGCAAAGAGATCTTTCGCGATGCCTTTTTTCCGGTGTGCAGTCCCGAGTTATTGACGAGGGGAGGACAGCGAATCGAGCGCGCCGCCGATCTCCTGCGCTATCCATTGATCCACTTCGACTGGATGAGTCGTGATCGTGACGCGCCGACCTGGTCGCGCTGGCTCGCGACCGCGCGATCAATCGATCCCGCTATTCCCGAGTCGCACAAAATGTGGGACCTGAGTTTCAGGGAAGAACTGCACGCAATTGATGCTGTGGCCGCAGGTCAAGGCATCGCGATCTTTAGCGACATTGTCGTTGGCCGCGAGCTCACGAGTGGAGTTCTCGTCAGGGCCCACGATCTATCGCTGCCGGGCTACGGCTTCTACGTCGTTCACGTCCCCAATCATCCGGAGCAGCCGAGCATCGAAGCATTCTCTGGCTGGTTGCGGTTGTGGGTATGATCTACCGGGACTCGTTTCGGCCCGAATCGGATTCATTGTCGAACCGAATAGGTCGCTACCTCACAACCGCGGGCACTCGCGTTCATGGTCCGCAAGAAACTGCTTTGCTTGAACGTCACTTCACTATAGCGTTGCTGAACTTTAGGGGCTTCGGCAATGGCCATCTTTCACATCGAGATCGTCAAGCCCTCCCATTATGACCGCGAGGGCTACGTCATCCAGTGGTGGAGAGCCTGGGTGCCCTCGAATTCCATGGCGTGCCTCTACGGCATCGCCAGGGATTGCGCGGAGCGAAAGGTCCTTGGCGACGACGTCGCGATCGAAGTCGATGCCTATGACGAAATGAACACCAAGGTCCCGATCGATAAGATCTCTCGGCGGATCAAGCAGCCGGGACATGACGGGATCGTGTGCCTCGTCGGCGTGCAATCGAATCAGTATCCGCGCGCCTTGGCGATCGCGCGCCAATTTCGGGCGCGCGGGGTCAAGGTGGCGCTTGGCGGCTTCCATGTCTCGGGCATCTTGTCGATGCTGAAAGAGCCGACGCCCGAGCTCGAGGAAGCCGTCAAGCTTGGCGTCACCCTCTTCGCGGGTGAAGCGGAGGAACAGTTCGAGGGATTCCTCAGGGACGTTCAGGCCGGCCGCGCCAAGCCGATCTACAACTACATGCACGACTTACCCAATCTTCAACAGCAAACCGTCCCTTATCTGCCGCGGCGGCTCGTGCGACGCTACGACGGCATCACAACGTCCTTCGATGCCGGGCGCGGCTGTCCCTTCCAATGCTCCTTCTGCACCATCATCAATGTTCAGGGCCGGAAATCCCGGTGGCGCGATGCCGATGACATTGAGCGGATCGTGCGCGAAAACGCAGGCCAGGGCATCCTGCATTTCTTCATCACCGACGATAATTTTGCGCGCAACCGCAATTGGGAAGCCATCTTCGATCGTTTGATCGAGCTGCGCGAGAAGGAGCGCATCAAGCTGCGCTTCCTGATCCAGGTGGATACGCTGGCGCACAAGATCCCCAACTTTATCGAGAAGGCCGCGCGTGCGGGTTGTCGCTACGCTTTCATCGGGCTTGAGAGCATCAACCCCGAAAACCTGGTCCACATGAAGAAAAATCAAAACCGCATCACCGAATATCGGAAAATGTTCCAAGCCTGGAAGAACGCCAAGGTGATGACTTATGCCGGCTTCATCATGGGACTGCCCAGCGACACGCCGGCGAGCATCCGCCGCGACATCGAGATTATCCAGAGGGAATTGCCCGTCGACGTGCTCGAATTCACGATGCTGACACCGCTTCCGGGGTCGGAGGACCATCTGAGGAATGTCGAAAACGGTGTGTGGATGGACCCCGATCTCAACAAATACGACCTCGAATCGGCAACCGTGAGCCATCCGCGCATGAGCGCCGAGGAATGGGAGCAGACCTATCGCGACGTTTGGGATTGGTATTTCACGGACGCGCATATCGAGCGCGTGATGCGACGCAACGCAGCTTATGGCATCAAGCCCGCGCGGGTCTGGCGCATCGTCATGCCAATCTACGGCGCCACGAAGTATGAAGGGCTGCATCCGCAGCAATGCGGATATCTGCGTCGCAAGGACAGGAGGCAGCGCCGGCCTGAAATGCCGCGCGCGCTGGCGCTCCTGTTTTACCCGCGGTTCTTTGCTGAGACACTCGTCAAATATTGGCGCTTTGCCGGTTACGCCTACAAAATTCTGCGAATGCAAAAACGTGTCGAAAGGGATTCGGATCTCTTGTCCTATCGCGACCTTGCGATCACGCCGGTCGTCGATGCGGAAAGCGAGGCGCTGGAGATGTTCGAGCTGAACGAATCCTCCAAGGCCGCCGTTGAGAAGGCGCGCCGCCAGGCCCAACGGCACAGGGCCGCCCACCAACTCGCCTCATAGCGGCGCGCGTTTCCGGCATCTCGAGCCGAAAGCTTGCGACGCGAAGCCGCTCCGCGCTGATTTTCGCCGCGATCCGGGACAGCCTGGTCCTCCTCAGACCACCTGGTTGCGCAGAGCGTTTTCGCCCCGCCCCAGCCTGTCGAGGTTGTCGAGCAGGCAATCGATGACGTTCTCCTCGTAGCGACGCGTCTCGCCTCCCGTATGGGGTGTGATGAAGAGGTTCTTCGTCGTCCAAAGGGGCGAATCAGCCGGCAGAGGTAGGCGACATGAGCGAAACAGATGTTCAGCTCGCTCGCTTCGGGAAGCATCCTCGGTCTCCTGATTGTCGTTTCATTGGGCGCGGTCGTGCGGCCTCCGCGATCGCCTAGCCCGTCGCGCGCGGATAGCAGAGCACCGCGATGTATTTGACCGGCACGGCGAGCAACTCCTCAGGCCCGTGCGGAACCTCCGCGTCGAAGAGCAAGCTGTCGCCCGGCGACATGCGGTAAAGCTTGTTGCCGTGCCGATAGGTGAGCTTGCCTTCGAGAATGTAGATGAACTCATTGCCGGCGCGCTGAAACACCGAAAACACCTCGGCCGCATTGGTGTAGCTCATGAGGTACGGCTCCATCGCCATACGCTTCGAGGTGGTATGGCCCAGGATGCGATACTCATGACCGATGCGCGGCCCCTCTCGGCTCACACGAAGGCCTTTGCCGGCGCGAACGAAAGTGGTGTCGCGCACCTCGTCGAACTCCCGGAAAAGCGATGTGACCGGCACTTGCAACGCACGCGCCACCGCCTGCAAGGTCGCGAGCGATGGCGAGATGGTGCCGTTCTCGATGCGCGAGAGCATGCCCGAGGACAGGCCCGCGAGCTTGGCGAGCTCGACGAGCCCGAAGCCCGCGGCTTTCCGGAAGACGCGAACGCCCTTTCCGATGGCGGCCTCGAGTCGATCGACGGGCGGCGTGACCTGAGGCGCGGCGACCGCGCTGGCCGAGAGCACCGCTGGAGCGCTCTCTCGCGCGGCGCGAGGGCGTGTCTTCGCTCTCTTCATGGCGCAACTGTATAACCCGTTTGAGTTTCACAGCAAGAAAACTATTTCTTGACAGTAAACTCGTTTCCTTCCCATCATCCGTAACTAAAGCGGCGGACGGGGAGCGTTATCAGCGGTATCACCTGAATATTCGTAAGAAGCGTTCGGATGAATACGACTGATCGAAGCGATGAACACTGAGACGGCATCGCAATGATCTACAACTGGGATTTCTCGCTCGTCTTCGCCAGTCCCGACGAGTGGCTGCGCGGCGCGGCCGTGACCCTCATCTACGCGGCGGCGACGATCGGAGGAGGGCTCCTGATCGGTCTCGTCTGCGGCATCGCCATGCTGAGCCGACATCGCGTCTTGATGTCACCGATCCACTTCTATGTGCAGTTCTTCCGTTCGACGCCGCTCCTGATCCAGATCGTCTGGTTTTACTATGCGCTGCCGGTGATCATCGGGATCAATCTTCCGGCTTGGCTCGCGGCGGGACTCGGGCTCACCCTCTACATGGGCGCCTTCTCGGCCGAGATCTTCCGCGGCGGGATCGTGTCGATCGACAGGGGGCAGTGGCAGGCGGCGCGAGCGCTCGGCATGCTGCCTTGGCAAATGATGCGACGCGTCATCCTACCGCAAGCGACGCGGCGCATGTTGCCGCCCTTCGTCAATCAGTCGATCCTGCAACTCAAGAACACGTCGCTGCTCTCGGTGGTCGCGGTCCCCGACCTGATGTACACGGGCTCCGTCATCGTCTCGGAGACCTTCCGGCCGCTCGAGGTCTACACGAGCCTCGCCTTCGTCTATTTCGTCATCCTCTATCCATTGCAGCGCCTCGCCATGGCGCTGGAGCGGCGCGACGATGTCTGAGGCGGCGCGGTCACCAGAGGTCGGCGGCGGCGAGCCGCCCCTCGTCGAAATCCGCGACCTGAAGAAATCCTACGGCAGCGTCGCGGCGGTGCGAGGCGTGTCGCTGACCGTCAAGCGTGGCGATGCGCAGTTCATCATTGGGCCGAGCGGTTGCGGCAAATCGACCTTTCTGCGCTGCATTAACCTCCTCGAGGAGCCGTCCGGAGGCTCGCTTCGCGTCGCCTCGACGACGATCGATTTCGACAGCGGCCGCCACCTTTCTGCAAGAGAGCAGGCTCGCTTTCGCAGCGATGTCGGTATGGTGTTTCAGCAATTCCACCTCTTCCCTCACATGACCGCGCTTGAGAATGTCATGGAGGGGCCGGCGACCGTCAGGCGCATGCCGCGCAAGGAGGCGAGCGAATGGGCCGCGAGCCTGCTCGCCAAGGTGGGGCTCTCGGACAAGCGCGACGCCATGCCGCGTCATCTCTCCGGAGGTCAGGCCCAACGCGTCGCCATCGCCCGCGCGCTCGCCATGTCGCCGGCGGTGCTGCTGCTCGATGAGGTCACGTCGGCGCTTGACCCTGAGCTCGTCGGCGAGGTGCTCGCGGTGGTACGGCAGCTCACCGAGGAAGGCATGACGATGATCGTCGTCACGCACGAGATGGGCTTCGCGCATGAGGTTGCCCATTACGTGGCGTTCATGGATGAGGGGCGGATCATCGAATGCGGCCCGCCGCCCGCCGTGCTCGACAACCCGAAGAGCACTCGGCTTCAGGCCTTCCTGCGGCGCTTCCGGACGGTGCAGCCGTGAGCCGGCGCTATTGCATTTCACCCTGGCGCGCGACGCGGTCGGCCGGCACGAGGTTGGGCGGAGGCTTGGCGAAGCGGCGGTCGAGTTCGGCTGGGAGGCACCGATGCAGAACGGAGGCGCGACGACGAATGTCGGAACGCAATGACGGATTAGCCGAAGTTCAAGGAGGAGAAGCAATGTGGCGTCGAATTCATCTGATGGCTCTCGCGGCCTTGGCCGCTTCAGCTCTCTTCGCATCGACGGCAGGCGCGCAGGCGCCGTCCATCTGGACCGATGTGATGAGCAAAAGGAAGCTCACGAGCTGCATCGTGCCCTCGTATCAGCCCTATTCCTGGAAGGACCAGGACGGGAAATGGCAAGGCTTCGTCGCCGAAATGGCACGCAACGTCGCGGGTGCGATGCATGTCGATCTCGATTTCGTCGAGACCTCGTTCAAGACCGTGGTGCTCGATCTGCAGAGCGGAAAATGCGAAGTGTTTTTCGGCTTCAACGCGACGCCGGAGCGGGCGCTCGCGATCGACTTCGCCGGCCCGCTCTACACACTCGGCTTCATCTTCATCAATCGCAATGGCTGGACACCGCCAGGGCCGGGGTGGGCGGATTACAACAAGCCCGAGATCCGCATCTGCTATCCGCTCGGCACCAGCATGGAGCAGCAGGCAAAGCGCTGGGATTCAAAGGCGACGCTCATCGCGCTCGGCTCGACCGATGAATGCCTGCTCGCGGTGCAGAGCGGACGCGCCGATGCTTATCTTGCGGCTACGCTCGACGGACTCGTGGCAAAACACAAGAACCCTCAAGTCGGGACCTTGACCTTCCCGCAGCCCTCTTACGCGCTCCCATCCTACGCCGGCATGCGGCTCGATGCCGACAGCCGATTCCAAAAGTTCATGCAACGTTGGTCGGAATACAACCGCGCCAATGGCAACATCACGGAATGGCTGATCGGCGCGCTCGAGCAATACGGCATTCCGCGAGACAGCTTGCCGAAGGACATTCAGTTCTAAGCCGGCGTTGAGGCGTCAAGCTCACCCGCGACGACGCCTTACGAGGTTCAAAGCGCCTCCAATAGCGTCTTGGATCGCAACAGAGACGGGAATGCGAGATGGCCGGGGACTCTCAATCGCCGCGCGGCGAACCTGTCGGGCAACAAGCGCGGTCGCGCCACTCATCCTTCGCGGGTGACGGTGGTGGCGCCTCCCTCAACTTCCGCTTCGAGGGGCAAGTCATCGCCGCGCGTGAGGGACAGAGCGTCGCCGCGGCGCTGATAGCAGCGGGAATTCGCTCCTGGCGCGTCAACGAATCGGGCCATCACAAGGGAGCGCTCTGCTGCATCGGCTATTGCTTCGAATGCCGCTGCCGCATCGATGGCGAGGCGGATCGACGCGCCTGCCTCACCGAGGTGAGAGAAGGCATGCGCGTCGAGCGCCAGATCGGGCTTGGCTGATGGCACGCTCGATCGTCATTATCGGAGCGGGCCCGGCGGGGCTTGCGGCCGCGCTCGAGGCCGAGAGGCAAGGGGCCCGAGTGACGCTCGTGGACGAGGGCCAAAGGCCAGGTGGCCAAATCTATCGCCAGGGCTCTCCGGCGCTCGGCGGAAAGGACGTCGCCGAGGCCGCGGAGATCCGGCGAAAGCACGATCTTCTCGACGCATTCTGTCGCGTGAGAGCGCGCCTCGACTACCGCCCGAATACCTCAGCCTTCGCCCTCTTCGGGCCGCGCGAGGTCCATGTCGCCACGGACGAGCGGACGCAGGTGCTCGGCGCCGATGCGGTGATCCTCGCAAACGGCGTGCGGGAGGTCGCCATGCCTTTCCCGGGTTGGACGACTCCCGGGGTGATGTATGCCGGTGGCGCGCAATCGTTGATCAAGGGCCAGCGCACGCTTCCGGGGCGAAACGTGGTGGTTGCGGGATCGGGCCCGCTGCCGATTGTGGTCGCCGCGCAGATCCTGCGCGCTGGCGGCAAGGTCGCAGCCTTCGCGCCGCTGCACCCCGTGACGGCTGGCGCGCGAAATCTGGCCGGGCTTTGGCATGGGCGAGGCATCGTTCTCGAGGGCCTGCGCTATCTCGCCACAGTCATGAAGGCCGGCGTCGAGCAACTCACCGGATTTGTCCCGATCCGCGCAAGAGGAACAGAACGGCTCGAGAGTGTCGTGCTCGCGCGCCTCGATGCAGCGGGACGTGTCGTCAAAGGCAGCGAGCGCGAGATCGCCTGCGACGCGCTCGCGATCAACTATGGTTTCGCGGCGAATAGCGAGCTTGCAGCCATGGCAGGAGCCCGGATGCGCTACCAGCAGCTCACCGGCGGCTGGTTGCCCGAGGTCGACAGCTTCGGGCGCTCCTCGGTCGAAGGGATTTTCGTCGCGGGTGACATGGCCGGGCTGCGCGGGGCTCTGGTCGCCGAGACGGAGGGGCGTCTCGTGGGCGCGGCGGCCGCGACGGCGCCCGAGGCATTCGTGAAGCAGAGCTTCGAGCAGAGCTGGCGCAAGGAGCTGACCCGTCGCCGCAGGCTCTGCGAGTTCCAGGAAGTCGTGCGGGCCATGCTCGCCCAACCTCGCGCGCTCTTTGCCGTTGCGGATGACGACACCATCATCTGCCGCTGCGAGAACGTAACCGTGAGGAATCTGCGCTTCGCCTTCTCTGCGGGGCATCTTGCACCGAACACGATCAAGCGCAGCACGCGGGCCGCCATGGGGTGGTGCGGCGGACGCACCTGCCTGCCGATGATCATGGCTCTCGCCGAGATCCACGCCAAGGCCGCACCGTCAGCGATGATGACCCCCCGGCCGCTTGCTCGCCCTGTCCCTCTCTCCGCCCTCGCCAATCCGACGAAAGGCCAGTCCGATGCCGAACAGGACCGCTGATGTTCTCATCGTGGGGGCTGGGGCGTTTGGACTCTCCTGTGCCTGGTGGATGTCGAAGCGCCGTGATGGCAGCCGTATCCTCGTCGTGGACGAGGGCGAATTTGCCGGCGGTGCGAGCGGGCGAAACGGCGCCGGCTTTCGCATGCAATGGGGGCTCGAGCTCAACATCAGGCTCTGCCAGGAAAGCATAAGGTTTTTCGAGACCGCGGCCGAGGAACTCGACTACCCGCCCGGCATCGGGCTGAAACAAGACGGCTATCTCGTGCTCGCCCATTCGGAGAAGGCGCTGAAAACCCTCGAAGCGGCCGTGGGCACCCAGCACCGTTTCGGCGTGCCGAGCGAGATCCTCGACCCCGCCGAATGCATCAAAATGGTGCCGCCTCTCGGACGCGAGCGTCTGCGCGGAGGCTCGTTCTGTGGCCTCGACGGCAGCGCCTCCCCCTTTTTGTGGCTCGACGCGCTGCTGCGCGCCTGCCGACGCCAGGGCGTCGAGGTGATCTATGGCGTTCGCGCCCGAAGCATCGAACCGGTGGAGGCTGGATACCGTGTTCACCTCGATGACGGCCCTGTCGGTGTCGCCAAGGTCCTCATCTGCACCGATTGGGCGGCGCCGGAGTTGCTCGCTCCGCTCGGCATCGATGTGCGGACAGAACCTCTTCCCAAGGAGATTCTCGTCACCGCGCCGATCCCGCCCGCGGTGAAGCCGATCCTCGTTTCGCTCGAGCACAAGATCGCCGTGAACCAAGTGGATCGCGGCTCGGTCATCTTCACCGTGTCGCGCGCTCGCACGGGAACCAGCACGCACTCGACCAGCGACTTTCTCGGCTTTGCCGCGCCCAAGATCGTCGACCTCGTGCCGGGCCTCGCCCATGTACCGGCGCTTCGCGCCTGGGGCGGTGTTTCGAGCGTGACACCCGATATGCAGCCCATCCTCGGTGAGACCGAGCGAGACGGCATCTTCGTTGCCGTCTCATCCTATCGTGGCTTCATGACGTCGCCGGCGGTCGGCCGCATCATGGCCGCGATGGTGCTCGATGGGGACACCAATGATCCCATCGCCTCGGCCTTGCATCCGCGACGCTTTGCGGCCGGCGAGACGATCATCGAACCCCTGCTCAATCAGGAGTGAAGCGATGCGCCTCGTTGCCGAGGTCGTGGCAGGCCTATGCTGAGCATTGCAGGAGGTTGCCCCAAAATAGTTCCCATTTTCATGGATCTTGATCTAGATTGAAGAAAGATCGAGGCGAAGCCTCCAGGCTTTGCATCAATACCGCTTTGCATCAACATCGCAAAGGCGAAGCCTGAAGGTGCAGGCGCGCCGAATATTGTGATCGACTGCCCCGCGAAAGGGCTCGACTTCGAACGCTTGGAATCTCAGCCCTGGTGTTTCTCGCAACACCATGGTTCCTTTAAGCTTAACGCGAGATGCCGATCAGGAGGCGCGACGATGACATTGCAATTGGGCGAAAAGGCTCCGGACTTCGAGGCCGAGACCACGCAAGGCAAGATTCGCTTTCACGACTGGATCGGCAACTCCTGGTGCATCCTGTTTTCGCATCCGAAGGATTTTACGCCGGTCTGCACGACCGAGCTCGGCTACATGGCGAAGCTCAAGCCCGAGTTCGACAAGCGCAACACCAAGATCGTCGGGCTCAGCGTCGATCCCGTGACCAATCATGCGAAATGGGCAAAGGACATCGAGGAGACGCAAGGAGCGGCGCCGAATTATCCGATGATCGGCGACACCGATCTTTCGGTCTCGAAGGCTTATGGCATGCTGCCGGCGAGCACCTCGGGAAGTTCGGAAGGCCGCACGCCCGCCGACAATCAGACGGTGCGCAACGTCTTCGTGATCGCGCCCGACAAGACGGTCAAGCTGATCATCGTCTACCCGATGACGACGGGGCGTAATTTCGACGAGGTGCTCCGCGTGCTCGATTCGCTCCAGATGACGGCGAAGCACAAGGTTGCGACGCCGGTGAACTGGATGCCCGGAGAGGATGTGATCATCGCCGGTTCCGTCTCCGACGAAGAGGCAAAGAAGACCTATCCGCAGGGCTGGAAGGCGCCGCGGCCGTGGCTGAGGATCGTGCCTCAACCCCAATGAGCCGAGATTTTAAAGGAGGGTCGAATGCTCTTCCGCCAGCTTTATGATCCGGTATCGAGCACCTACAGCTACCTGATCGCCAGCCGCAGCGGCGGAGAGGCCTTGATCATCGACCCGGTGCTCGAACGGGTCGACCGCTACCTTCAGCTCATGCGCGAGCTTGATCTGAGGCTCGTCAAGGCGGTCGACACGCATATCCATGCCGACCACATCACCGGGCTCGGGGAGCTTCGCGACCGCACCCAATGCATCACCATCATGGGGGAGCATTCGGGCGTCGACGTGGTGTCGATGCGCGTTGCCGATGGCGACCGTGTCGACATCGAAGGCTTCAGCCTCGGCGTGATGTACACGCCGGGCCATACGAGCGATTCCTACAGCTTCAGCATGAACGACCGGGTGTTCACCGGCGATACGCTTCTGATCCGCGGCACGGGCCGCACCGATTTCCAGAATGGCGATGCGCGCGCCCAATATGAATCGATCTTCGGCCGGCTCTTGAAGCTGCCCGACGAGACGCTCGTCTACCCGGCCCATGATTACAAAGGCGACATGGTTTCGACGATCGCCGAGGAAAGGGCCTTCAATCCGCGCCTCCAGGTGAAGTCCGTCGATGAATATGTCGACCTGATGAACAACCTCAAGCTGCCGAATCCGAAGATGATGGACGTGGCGGTTCCCGCCAATCTCCACATCGGCCTCTCGCAAGACGACATCGCCCGGCACGGCTGGGCCGTGACGGCGACCGAAGCCCTGTCGCTCGTCGGCAAGACCGAGGCGGTCTTCGTCGACCTGCGCGAAGAGCGCGAGCGCGACAAGCACGGCGCCATCCCGGGCGCTTTGCATGCGCCCTATCCGCAGCTCAACCGGCAGCTTGCGAGCGGGGGCATGCTCCACGAATTCGCGGCGGCGACCGGCAAGCGCCTCGTGTTTTATTGCGCCTTCGGCGAACGCTCGGCGATGGCGGTGGCGGCGGCGCAAAAGGCAGGCTTCAGCAACGCCTGCCATGTGCATGGCGGGATCGACGCGTGGCGCAAGCAGAACGGCCCGTTGGTCCACTGATCGAGCCTGTGATCCATGGCAGCGCCGAGTTCGGCGAGATGCGCGGCTGGCGGCTTCGCTTTCGCCTCGACCGCTGGTGGGACGAGCGGCCGCGCGCGCTCGTCTGCATGGCCAATCCGAGCCATGCGGGCGCCGAGAGGAACGACCCGACGATCTGGAATCTCCTGAGGCTCGCGCGGCCATTGCCGATCGGCGGCTTCACGGTCGTGAATCGCGAGCCCTTCGTCGCCTCCGCGCCCGAGGATCTGCACGAATGGCGAGGCCATGCGATCGGCACGAGGCCGCGAGACTATGGCGCGATCCAGCGAAAAAATCTGAGGCTGATCCGCGACCTTTCGGAAGGCGCCGCGATCCGCATCGTCGCCTGGGGCCAGCTCCTTTCCGCTCTCCCGCCGGCGCCACGCCTGTTGGGTGCGCTTTCGCTCGACTTCACCCAGGTGCTCCACGCGTTCGCGCTGACGAAGGACGGCTGCCCCAAGCACCCCTTGGCGCGCGGACGCCATCGCATCGAGGGGTGCCGCGAGCTCGTGCTCTGGCGTCGCGCCGCAAGGGAGGGGAAATGAAGCGACGCTTGAATATCGTGATCGTCATGGCGGATCAGCTTGCCCCGTCGGCGCTCAGGATTCACGGCGGCCCCGCGAAGGCGCCGCATCTGGAGGCGCTTGCGGCGGAAGGCGTCGTCTTCGATGCCGCTTACTGCAACAGCCCTCTGTGTTCGCCTTCGCGCGTCAGCTTCATGACGGGCCGCCTGCCGTCGCGCACCGGCGTTTACGACAACGCCGGGGAATTTTGCTCCGACATCCCGACCTTCGCGCATCACCTTCGGCTCGCGGGTTACCGCACCGTGCTCGCGGGAAAGATGCATTTCTGTGGAGCCGATCAACTCCATGGCTTCGAGCAGCGTCTCACCACCGATATCTACCCGGCCGATTTCGGCTGGACGCCCGACTGGGACCATCCGCATGCGCGGCCGAGCTGGTACCACAGCATGAGCTCCGTCATGGACGCCGGCCTTTGCTTGCGCTCGAACCAGATTGATTTCGACGAAGAGGTCACCTTCACGGCGGAGCGCATGATCTACGACCATGTGCGCGGCACGGACGAGCGCCCGCTTTGCCTCGTGGTATCGCTTACCCATCCGCATGACCCGTTCGCGATCCCGGAACATTGGTGGAAGCTTTACGGGGAAAACGAGATCCCGCTACCGCGCGTCGCGCCAGAAAGCATCACCCTCCATCCGCATGAGAAGCGCTTGCGGCACGTCTGCGACATGGACGGCGTGAAGATCTCCAAAGACGATGTGCGGCGTGCGCGCCACGCCTATTACGGGGCGATCTCCTATGTCGACGATCATCTCGGCCGTGTGATCCGCGCCCTCCAGGCGACCGGGCTCGCGCAAGACACCGTCGTCATGGTGACGAGCGACCATGGCGAGATGCTGGGCGAACGCGGCCTCTGGTACAAAATGAGCTTCTTCGAGGGCGCCAGCCGGGTGCCTCTCGTCGTGCATGCGCCTCGCCGCTTCGCGCAGCGCCGCGTGGCATCGCCGGTGTCGCTCGCCGACATCTTGCCGACCCTCGTGGAGATCGGGAACGACGGCGAGGGAACCGAGCCGCTCCGCGACATCGACGGGCGAAGCCTTATGCCGCATCTTGGCGGCAGCGCCGGCCATGACGAGGCGCTCGGCGAATATCTGGCGGAGGGGGCGATCGCGCCGATCGTGATGATCAGGCGCGGACGATATAAATTCGTCATGAGCCCGCCCGATCCGGACCAGCTCTATGATCTCGTCGCGGATCCGGACGAGCGCTCAAATCTTGCCGACTTGCCGGCGCAGGAAGGGCTGCGGGCGCGTTTTCGCGACGAGGTCTCACGGCGTTGGGACTTGTCGGCCCTCGATCGCGCCGTCCGCGAAAGCCAGCGGCGCCGGCACCTCGTCGCCGCCGCCCTCTCGGCCGGCACGCCCACGCCTTGGGATTATCAACCCCGGCGCGATGCGAGCCGTGAATACATCCGCAACCATTTGGAGCTCGACCTGCTCGAGGCTCGCGCGCGCTTTCCCGCAGTGAGGCGCGTGCCCGAATGAGCGAGCCGGCGACAATCCCGAGGAGGGGCTGAGCGTCAAGCTCATGATCGGGAAGGGAGGACAGGTTTCCCAAAGACATCCGCAATTCATGCCTGCCGCAAGCGCTGCTCAGGCAAGGGAAAAACCCAACCGACGTCTACCTTCCGTCTCGATGCTTTCGCCCGCACGAAGGCGGCAATTCGGACTTACCACCCGACCAATAACACCTTCGTAAATATGGAGAATGTGGCTTGAGAGCGGTTTCGCAATACTTCGTTGTTTCTTAAATTCGGAACTGTTCTTTTTACGCCACGTTAAGGTTAACTCAAGGTTAACGGGCGTAATCGTCATGAGTATCAAGACGCAGCTGTTCGCGGCCGTCGCGGTCGTGACATTGGCGGTCGCCGGCCCCGGCTCGGGTTGGGCGCATGGTGGCGATGGCGGCCATGGGGATGGCGGTGGCCACGGCGACGGAGGCGGACACGATAGCGGCGGGGGCGGTGGCCATGAAGGCGGTGGTCACGGTGGTCATGAAGGGGGCGGTCACGAGGGTGGTGGTCACGGCGGGCACGAAGGCGGCGGCCATGAGGGCGGTGGGCACGGTCACGAAGGCGGTCACGAGGGCGGACACGGCCATGAGCACGGCGAAGGCCAGGGTCATGAGCACGGACACGAGCATGGGGGCGGCAAGGGACGCGAGCACGGACACGAGGGCAAAGGGCACGAAGGCAAGGGGCACGAAGGCAAGGGGCACGAGCACGGACACGAGGGCAAGGGGCACGAACACGGCCATGAGCACGGGCATGGCAAGGGTCATGAGCATGGGCACGAGCATGGTCATCACAAGGGCCATGAGCATGAGCATGAGCATGGCCATCACAAGGGTCATGAGCACGAGCATCACAAAGGTCACGAGCATGGTGGGGGCCAAGGCCAAGGCGGGACACCCGGCAATGGCGGGACACCCGGCAACGGCGGAACTTCCGGCAGCGGCGGGACGCCTGGGACACCCGGCAACGGCGGAGCGTCCGGATCGCCGAGCGGCGGCAGCGGCACCAGCGCCGGTAACGGAGCGGGCGGTGGCCTCAGTGGGACGGGCGGTGCGTCAGTCGGCGCCGGCAGCGGCAGCACGCCGGGCGCGGGCCTGGGCGGTCGCGAGGGCGGTCCGGAAGTTCTCGCCTACTCGGACCACGAATGCACCTACACGTTCCAGAACTTCTGGCGATGCAGGGCCTCCCCTGTCTGGTCGCCGTGGTGGGGGTGGCCGCCGGCAGAAGAACGGGAGGCCGGAGTCTGGGAGAGCGGAGCGGCGTACTCCGGTCCGCATGCCTACCAGCATCACTGGATCGCGCGGCGCCGCGTGAGCCTCGACCACGGCACACCGGCCTGGATCGCGCCTTGCACGACGGCCCGGTGGCAGAGAACGCCATCGAGCCCCGCCTGGATGCACCATCATCGCGACAGAAGGCTCTGCGTCTTCACGCGCAAGGGGCGCATGCTTGGCTTCGTGATGACGCGTCCGCCCGTAAGAGTCCACCACCATCGAGGGCTTTTGGCGCATGGACGGGCGCCGCCCGAACGAATAGGGCTCGAGCGCGCCTGGCGAAGCTGGATCGAAAGCCGGCTTAGCGTAATAGATAGCCGACGTATCTCCGCGATGGAGGAGAAAAAGCCTTAGATTTCCTCGGGGGTTGGCCGCTTCTCAGCGATTGAAGATCCAGAAGACGAGGCTCAGGACGACGCTCGCGAGCAGGCAGGTCATTAGCGGGAAATAGAAGGTCATCTTCCCCCGTTCGATGATGATGTCCCCAGGCAGCCGTCCGAGCCCGATCCGGTTGAGAAAAGGCCAGAGCAATCCGACCGCGAGGATCAAAACCCCGAGCACGATGAGAAACCGCGACATTCGGCCGTCTCCTTCGAAGCGAGCATGATCCGGAAAAGTGGAAGCCATGATGGCGACTCGCCCCGAAGCCGTCACTCTCCCGGCGGAGAGCTTGGCTCATCGAGGCCCAAACAACCTTCGCGATGAGGGCAAGAGACGCGGTTAGCCGCTGCTTCGCTCCTCAGGGTGATCTCTCCCATTCGTGAGATTCCGCGACCACGGAAAGGAAGCCGGGCCGCCGCCCCCGCTATGTTCCTGCCGCGTCGATGATGCGCATTTGCGCACGCTCCGAGCCGCCCCAGCGATCAAGGGAAAGCGTGCCCGCGACATGAAGCCTGCCGCCGCGCGCGGCGAGAAGCGCTTGCCCGAGGGGTTCCTCGGCGGCCCGGAACGCAATGGCCGAAAGGCTCGCGCCGTCCGGCGCGCGCAAGCGCGTCCGCACATGCCCGGCCCCGACGACCGCCGCGTCAGCGAGCGTATGGCCGCCGAGCACCACGACTGGCTCGGGGGAGCCGGCACCGTATGGGCCGGCGCGCTCAAGCGACGTGATGAGCTCGGGCGAGGCGCCCGCCGCGGTCGCGAGCGCATCGACCATGAGGGCGCTTCGCGCCCGCCCGGCCGCCACGGCATTGCGCAAGCGGTCAGAGACGAAGTCGAGGAAGGCAGGGGCGCCACCCGCGGGAAGCGTCGCGCCGGCCGCCATGGCGTGGCCGCCGCCCTTAAGTGCGAGGCCGGCCTCGACGGCGGCCGCGACCGCGCGGCCGAGGTCGGCGCCCTCGATCGAACGGCCCGAGCCGGTCATCATGCCGTCTGGTGCGAGAGCAAAGGCGAAAGCAGGCCGGCGATAGCGCTCCTTCAGCCGTGCCGCGACGAGGCCGAGGACGCCGGGATGCCAATCCGGCGCATGGGCGAGGATGACGGGCGGGTCGCCTTCCGCCAAGGCCGCTTGCGCCTGCGCGAGCGCGGCCTCGAGCGCCTGCTCTTCGATGACGCGGCGCTCGGCGTTAAGCCGATCGAGCGTTGCGGCCATGGCGCCGGCTTCGGCCTCGTCCCGGCTCATGAGGAGGCGCGCGCCGAGGTTCGCATCACCGATGCGACCGCCGGCATTGATGCGCGGGCCGAGCAGGAAGCCGAGGTGGTAGGGGGTGGGCTCCCCGTCGAGCCTTGCCGCGTCGGCGAGCGCGCGCAAGCCGAGCCGGCCGCGTGCTTTCATGACGGCGAGGCCCTGGCGGACCAAGGCTCGGTTCAGCCCCGTGAGCGGCATCACGTCGGCGATCGTGGCGAGCGCCACGAGATCGAGCGCGGCGAAGAGATCGGGCTCCGACCGCTCGGCGGTGAAGAGGTTGCGCCGGCGAAGCTCCCGGTTCAGCGCCACGAGCACCACGAAGGCGACGCCCGCGGCGCACAGCATGGTGAGGCCCGAGAGATCATCTTGCCGGTTCGGGTTGACGAGCGCGTCGGCGGGCGGGAGGTTTTCGGGCGCCAGATGGTGGTCGATCACGATCACGTCGAGGCCGAGCCGCTTGGCTTCGGCGAGAGGCGCATGGCTCATCGTGCCGCAATCGAGCGTGACGAGAAGGCGCGCGCCTTTTCGTGCGAGCGCCGTGACGGCTTCCACATTCGGCCCATAGCCTTCGGTGAGTCGGTCGGGAATGTGGAACGAGATCTCGCAGCCGAGATCGCGCAGATAGCTCGCGAACAGCGCCACCGAGCAGGCGCCGTCCACATCGTAATCGCCGAAGAGCGCGACATGCTCGCGCGCCGTCACGGCCTCGCCCAGGCGCGCGACGGCTTTGTCCATGTCGACGAGGGTCGAGGGGTCGGCAAGCAGATCCCTCAGCTTCGGCGCCAAAAAGGCAGCGACGTTGTCGACGCCGATCGCACGCGCAGCGAGCACGCGCGCCAGGAGATCAGGGAGGCCATGGGCCTGCGCGAGCGCCATCGCGCGCTGCTCGCCGGCTTCGTCGAGCCGTGCCTGCCAGGCCCGGCCGAGCACCGAGTTTGTGACGCCGAGAATCGGACGGGTCGCGGCAAGCGCGGCTTCGCTCATGCTTCGCCCTTACGCCTGATGGGCGTAAGGGCAAAGGCGCGAGGCTGAATTTTCCACCGGCGAGTAGCGAGTAGCGAGTAGTAAGGGCGCCTTCGCGTCTACTCTCGCTACTCGCTGTTGGCTGGTTTTCGAGTGGCGAGGTCGCTACCATTGCTTCCGTAAAAACCGTGCGCCTTTCACCTCTCACTTCTCACCCCTCACTACTCGCTACTCGCTAGTCGCTAACAGGGATCGCGGATGAAGAAGCTTCGCCTTTACGGGCTCGCCGTCGCCATTCCCTTCCTGCTTGCCATCCTGGTCGGCCTTTCGCCGCTGCCCTTGCGGACCGATCTGCAAAATCTCGTCTTCGACAATTATCAGCGCCTGAGCCCGCGCATCTATGATCCGGCTTCTCCGGTGCGCATCATCGACATCGATGATGAATCCTTGAAGCGCTATGGACGGCAATGGCCTTGGCCGCGAACCGAGCTCGCGACCATCGTCGATTTCCTGAAAGAGCATGGCGCGCTCGCGATCGGCTTCGATTTTCTCTTCGCCGAGCCCGACCAAATGGGAATCGGCGAGCTCATTCGCGGCGAGCCTCGCGAGCGGGCGCTCGCCTTGATCGCCCGGGAGCTCGACAAGAACGGCACATATGACGAGGCCTTCGCGAAATCGCTTGCCGGCGCGCCGGTGATCCTCGGCGCCGCGCTCGTCAACGGAACGGGCGAGGCGAGGTCCGGGCAAGCTCAAGGGGAGGATCAGGCGCCGCTTCCGGTGAAGGCAGGCTTCTCTCACGCCGGCGATGATCCGCTCCTCTTCTTGCACGGCTTTCAGGCGAGCATCGGCCCGATCAAGATTCTTTCAGATCAGGCGGCCGGGATCGGTGCGCTCAACTGGGTTCCCGATCGCGATCGGGTCATCCGCCAGGTGCCTCTCCTTTTCGCCTTTCGCAACGAGATCATGCCGAGCCTCGCGGCCGAGGCGCTTCGTCTCGCGCAAGAAGAAGGCGCGAGCTATTTCATCAAATCTTCGAACGCCTCGGGTGAGACAGCCTTCGGCGCGAAGACAGGCATCGTCGCGATCCGCATCGGAAAGCTCGTGGTGAACACGCAGCCGCGCGGCGACGTGCGCGTGCGCTTCACCCGGCATGAGCCGCGCCGCTTCATCCCGGCCTGGAGGTTCCTCGCCCATGAGGTCGACCCCGCCGAGGTCGAGAACAAGATCATCTTCATCGGCTCGAGCGCCGCGGCGCTGGGCGACATGGTGACGACGCCGCTCGATGCCTCCGTGCCGGGGGTGGAGATCCACGCCCAGCTTCTCGAGCACATCCTTGATGGCCAAAGCCTCGTGCGCCCGGACATCGCTGACGGCATCGAGCTTTTGGTGATGGTGCTCTTGTCGCTCGTCATGATCTTCGTCTTGCCCTTCGTGCCCGCCGTGGTGGGCGCCGTGATCGGCGGGGTCTGCGTCGTCGGCTTGAGCGCGGGAAGCTGGTGGGCCTTCGCGCAAAGGGGGTTGCTGCTCGACCCGGTCTACCCGAGCCTCTCGGCCGGCGCCGTGTTCCTCGCGGGCGTGCTTGCGCTTTACGGGCTGAAGCAATCGCAGGAGCGCCATGTGCGTCAGGCGTTCGGGCGCTTCGTCTCGCCCGCCGTGGTGCAGCGTCTTGCTGAAAACCCCGACAAGCTCATCTTGGGTGGCGAGAATCGCGAGCTGACCTTGTTGTTTTGCGATCTGCGCTCCTTCACCACGCTTTCCGAAAGCTTCGACGCGCATGGGTTGACGCGTTTCCTCAACGAATATCTCACGCCCATGACCGATGCGGTGCTCGATCGTGGCGGCACGGTCGACAAATACATGGGCGACGCGATCATGGCGTTCTGGAACGCGCCGCTCGACGATCCGGACCATGCGCGCAATTCCGCGATGGCCGCGCTCGCCATGCGGGCCGCGCTCGTCAAGCTGAACGCGCGCTGGCAGGCCGAAGCGGCCGCGCGGCACAAGCCCTTCCCCGAGGTGCGCTTCGGGGTTGGCCTCAACACGGGTGTTTGTTGCGTCGGCAATCTCGGCTCGGCTCGGCGCTTCGACTATTCCGCCATCGGGGATGATGTGAATGTCGCCTCGCGACTCGAAGGCGCGACCAAGTTCCTCGGCGTCGACATCGCGGCCAACGAGGCGACGCGCGACGAGGCGCCCGATCTTGCCTGGCTCGAGATCGACAAGGTCATGGTCAAGGGCAAGACCCTGCCGATCACCGCTTATGCGCTCGTCGGCGACGAGAGGGTCGCAAAGAGCCAGGGCTTCAAGGCTCTCGCCGAGCGTCATGAGGCCATGCTCGATGCCTTCCGCTGCCGTTCTTTCGACGAGGCGCTCGAGCTTGCCGGCGAGGCGGCATCCCTCGCGCCAGCGGAAATCGCCGGGCTTTACGCCTTCTACCGCGCTCGCATCATGGAAGTGCTCGAAGCGGCGCCCGGCGAGGAATGGTCACCGATGCTCACACTCGAGGAAAAGTGAGCCCGAGAAAGTCTCGTCACACCCTTGAAGCGGCCTCACCTCTAGGAAAAGTGAGGCCGCGAAGAGTCTTCGTTCAGCGCCGTCCGTATTTGCCGAAGGGACTGTTCAGCCGCTCGAGCTTGCGGGCCTTGCGGGCGGCGTAGCGAGCGTCGCGCTCGGCCTTCTTTTCCTCCTCGAGCGCCGCCTTCCAGGCGGCTGCCTCGGCGCGTTCGCGCACTTCGCGCTCCTCGCGCTCGGCCCTTTCGGCCGCTTCCCTGGCCTCGCGCGTGGCGCGCTCGGCTGCCTCTTGCGCCTCTTTGGCCGCCTTGCGGGCGGCGAGGCGAGCCTCGCGGGCCTGGGCGATCTCGAGGCGCTCCGCCTGCTTTTTGAGCAAGTCCGGATCGCCGCCGTTGACCTTGGCGCGAAACCTCTCGAGCAGGGCCTGCCGCGCCGACGCTGCCGCGCTCAAACGTTCATCGAAATCCGGATGTTGAAAACTAGCCATATGTCTCCGTCTCGGAATGCATTCGAAGCTTCGCCGGCTCGACTGGGTGTCGAGGCCTTTCGCTCGCCTCTCGTTCAAGGATGTTGCCAGGGCAGACTGCCCCGGTTGCACACATGATTTGGCAACGCCTTCCCGTCAAGCCTTAGCTTTGCAGAGCTGATCTGAGGAAAACTGCGAACCGAGGCGGCGGACGTCAGGTAGAGCGCGGGCTTCAGGCTCACCTCGGATGCGACACCCCATGCGCGCGCACATAGATGGCGTAAAGCGAGGTCGTGCCGCAAATGTAGAGGCGATTGCGCTTCGGCCCCCCGAATTGCACGTTCGCCACCACCTCCGGCACCTTGATCTTGCCGAGAAGGGTGCCGTCGGGATGGTAGCAACGCACGCCATCACCCGCGGAGGTCCATAAATGCCCCTTCGCGTCGAAGCGGAAGCCGTCGAAAAGGCCGACATCGCAGGTCGCGAATTCCTCGCCGCCGGAAAGCTTGCGTCCATCCGAGGAAAGCTTGAAGCGGCGGATGTGGCGCGGCCCCTCCTCCACATGGGTCATGCCGGTGTCGGCCACGTAGAGAAGGCTTTCGTCCGGTGAGAAGGCAAGCCCGTTCGGCTTGACGAAATCGGTCGCGATCGCTTCCACCGCGCCATTCGCCGGGTCGATGCGGAAGACATGGCTCGCGCCGATCTCCGAATCCGCCGCGTCGCCCTCGTAATGGGAATCGATGCCGTAGGTCGGATCGGTGAACCAGATCGAGCCGTCCGATTTCACCACCACGTCATTGGGCGAGTTGAGCCTCTTGCCTTGCCAGCGATCGGCGAGCACGGTGCGTTTGCCGTTGTGCTCGGTGCGCGACACGCAGCGTCCGCGATGCTCGCAGGAGATGAGCCTCCCCTCGCGGTCCACGGTGTGGCCGTTGGTATTGTTCGCAGGCTCGCGGAATACCGCGACCGATCCGTCACATTCGTCATAGCGCAGCATGCGGTCGTTCGGGATGTCCGACCATACGAGGTAGCGCCCGGCCGGAAAGTAGGCCGGCCCTTCGGCCCAGCGGCAGCCGCTGTGCAGCTTCTCGAGATGCACATTGCCGTGGACGAGCTCCTTGAAGCGCGCATCCAGGATTTCGATCGCCGTCGTGAACATCTTTCCTCCCTCGAGCCCGGCGCGCGGCCCTTCGGCTCTTTGGCACACCGCCGCCGCGACGGACGATAGCTTCGCGGCGCGCGGTCACGCAACCTCGCGACCGCGAGGCCGCGCCGCCGAGATGCCGCACGGTCGAGGGCGGAGTTCCCGTCTTGCGCGCGTCACCGAGCCCGCGTAACCAGACGGCCCGCCAAGTGGATCGATTCCGACGGATGGTATCCATCCGTCGGAAAAGTCGACCCACGACAATATAAGTTGTGGTCAGGCCTTTTCCGACAAATGGGAACCATTTGTCGGGGCCGGACCACTAGGTTCGACGAGCCGCCCCTAATGAGGACCCCCATGCTGATCGCGCAAATCTCGGACCTGCATCTTCGCCCGCGCGGCATGGCGGCCATCCGCATTGCCGAGACAAATATGCTCGCGGTACGCGCCATCACGTCGCTCATGGCGCTCGACCCGCGTCCGGACGTGGTTGTGGTGACGGGCGACGTCGTCAACAACGGCACGCCCGATGAATATGAGACGGCGCATCAGCTTCTGCAGCGCCTGCCCATGCCGGTCTATGCCGTGCCCGGCAATCACGACCATCGCGAGAACTTCCGCAAGGGGCTGCGGCCGTTGCCCGGCGTCACGAGCCATCCGCGCTTCGTGCAATATGCGATTGAGGATTATGCGTTGCGGCTCGTCGCGCTCGACACGCATATCCCCGGGTCGAGCGCGGGCGAGCTTTGCGAGGAGCGTCTCGCCTGGCTCGAGAAGACGCTCGCGGCCGAGCGCGGCAAGCCGACCTTCCTTTTTGCGCACCACCCGCCCTTCATCTGCGGCATCGGCCATATGGACAAGATCAGGCTGATCGCGGGCGCCGAGCGGCTCGAGGCGATCGTGCGGGCCAATCCGCAAGTGAAGGCGATCGCCTTCGGCCATCATCACCGGCCGATCGAAACCTTGTTCGGCGGCGCGCTCGCCTCGATCGCGCCGGCCGTGGCGCATCAGGTGGAGCTCGACCTACGCGACGGCGAGCCCGAAGGGCAAATGGTCATGGAGCCGCCCGCCTACCGCCTCTGGCGATGGGACGGCGAACGCCTCATAAGCCACATGGCCTATGTGGAGCGCTTTCCGGGACCCTTCCCGTTCGTTGAAGATTGAGGGCGGGCCTGGAGGGGCGGCTCCTTCTCCCGCGCGAAGAGCGCGGGGGAAGGGAATGCGCTCAACTCGCGAGTGCGCGGGCGCCGATGTCGCGACGGTGAAAGCCGCCCGGCCATTCGATCGCGGCGACGCCCGCGTAAGCGCGCCGACGCGCCTCGGCGAAATCCTCAGCCGTGCCCACGATCGTCAGCACGCGCCCGCCATCGGCGAGAAGGCGCGCGCCGTCGCGCCTTGTCCCGGCCTGGAAGACGGTGACCCCTTCGATGCGCCCGGCAGCCTCGATGCCTTCGATCGCGCCGCCTCGTGCGAATTCGCCCGGATAGCCTTTGCTCGCGAGCACCACGCCGACGCATTTCCTCGGCGAGAAGCGCACGGTGAATTTGCCGAGCATCCCGTCGCGCGCCGCGAGCATCGCGGTCACGAGATCCGTCATGAGGCGAGGCATGACGACCTGGCATTCGGGGTCGCCGAAGCGGCAATTATATTCGATGAGCTTCGGGCCCTCCCGCGTGATCATGAGCCCGGCGTAGAGAAAGCCGCGAAACGGGGAGCCTCGCGCCTCGAGCGCCTCGAGCGTCGGCTTGACGATCCGTGCCATGGCCTCATCGACCACGGCGTCGTCGAGAACGACGGCGGGCGAGAAGGCGCCCATGCCGCCGGTGTTCGGCCCCTCGTCACCATCGAAGGCCCGCTTGTGGTCTTGCGCCGTGCCGAAGAAAAGCGCGGTCGTGCCGTCGCAAAGCGCGAAGAGGCTCGCTTCCTCGCCTTCGAGGAATTCCTCGATCACGATCTCGGCCGAGGACGCGCCGAAGCGCCCGCTCAACATATCGTCGACCGTAGCCTCGGCTTCGGAAAGGCTTTTGGCGATGACCACGCCCTTGCCGGCGGCGAGCCCGTCGGCCTTGATCACCATCGGCGGGGAGAGCTTTTGGAGATAGGCCTTCGCCGCGACAGCATCGGTGAAGCGCCCGAAAGCGGCGGTCGGAATGCCGGCCTCGCGGCAAAGCTCCTTGGTGAACACCTTGGAGCCTTCGATTTGGGCGGCCGCGCGCGAGGGGCCGAAGGTTGCGATGCCCGCTTTTTCAAGGTCATCGACGATCCCCTCGACCAAAGGCGCTTCAGGCCCGATCACCGCGAGGTCGATCGCGTGCTCTTTGCAGAGCGCGATCACCGAAGCGTGGTCCTTCGGGTCGCACGCGAGATTCATGCCGCATTCCGCCGTGCCCGGATTTCCCGGCGCGACAAAGAGGTGGTCGCATAAGGGGCTCGCGGCGATCTTGGCGGCGAGCGCGTGCTCCCGCCCGCCCGAGCCGATGAGGAGGATGTTCATGAGAGGGGGTGCCCGAGCGGCTGCATGCCTGCCGCTTACGCGAGATCAAGAGTGCCTTCAACGCCTCGATGGGTAGGCGCGCACGGGCGATTCGGTTGTCATTCGGGAGGGGAGAAGCCCTGCGCCGCGAAGCTTCGGCGCGCGTCGGGGCTTTGCAGGAAGGCGAGGAAGCGCGCGGCGCCTTCTCCCTTGGCGCCGGCGACCAGCGCGAAAGGATAGACGATCGGCGGATAGGAATCCGGCGGCAAGCTCGCCACGATCTTCACCTTGGGCTCGGCGGCGGCGTCCGTCGCGTAGACGATGCCGAGCGGGGCCTCGCCGCGCGCCACATAGGCGAGCGCGGCGCGCACATTCTCGGCGGGCGCGATGCGGCCTTGGAGCGGGGCCCAAAGCCCGAGCTTCTTGAGCGCGGCCTTGGCGTAACGGCCGGCCGGCACGGTCTCGACCGCGCCCGTCGCGAGGCGGCCGGCGCCGAGCGCCGCCTCGATCGAAGCCGCGTCGAGCGCCAGCGCCGCGAAAGGCGCATCCTTCGGCGCGATGACGACGAGCCGGTTGCCGAGGAGATTGACCCGGCTTTGCGGCACGATGAGGTTGCGTTTCGCGAGATACTCCATCCAATCGAGATCGGCCGAGGCGAAGAGATCGGCGGGCGCCCCGGCTTCGATCTGTCGCGCGAGCGTCGAGGAGGCGTCAAAGCTGAACTTGACCGCGATGCCGCTCGTCGCGGTGAAATTTTTCGCCGCTCCGTTGAGCGCGTCCTGAAGGCTCGCGGCGGCAAAGACGGTGATCGAGCCTTGCGGTGTGCTCGCGGACACGGCTTGCGCGCTCGCCATCGTCGCGGTGGCGATGGTCACGACGAGTGCGACGAAGGCATGGATAAAAAGCGTCGCGAGGCAGCTTGCGATTCGCTCGCAACCTACGGCCGAGGTTTTTCTCGCGGCCGATGCTTCGCGTGATCCGAGGCTTGGCATGGCGGTCTCCGGGTGAACATGCGCGATCGGAATCGATCGGCAGGGATATTTCGTCAGACCGGGACCGCCGTTCCGGAAGGAGGAGACGCGCTTACGACGCGTCAGCAAAAGGGCTTAGCGGGATGCAGCAGTCTTGGGAAGGGCGGGCGCATGCCTTTGCGAATGCGGCAGGCCCCAAACCTCCTGACGCTCTCAAGGCTGTGCCGATTGTGCCGGCTGCGTCGGCTGTGCCTGCGGGGCCTGCTGTGTCGGTGGCGGCAGAATGATGCGCACTTTGCGCGGCGGCTCGCCGGGCGATGGCGACGATTGTCCGGCGGGAGCGCCGTGATTGCCGCTTGCCGCGACGGCCGGCGTGGGAGAAGTGCTGATCGAGGGAGAAGCGCCGCTCGCGGGCGCCGGGCCTGCCCGCGTGCCCATCGGCTTCTTCGTGTCCGCCGGACTCGGTGGACGCGACATCCGCGCCGCCTTCTCGGCATCGATCACCGTGTCCGAGCCGCCGAGCATGTCTTCGGCCGGCTTCAACGCCTGGCCCCAGCTCTGATCCGCCTTGCGGCATGAGCAACCCGGAACGGTCGCCTTCTGGTATCGAAGGGCGTTCTCGAGGTCCATATAGGATTTGCCGCCCTCGCCGACGGCGTGCTCGATGCCGTCGCCAGCCCCCATCGAGAAGGCTTCGGTCTCCGCGCCGGGGCATTGCGCCTGGCACATCCCCGCCGCATCGGCACTGCCGCGACTGCCGAGCGAGGCGAGCGGAAAGAAATAGCCGTCGCAGAGGCGCACGCAAACGGGCGAGCCCGAGCCGCCCTCTTGCCCCGGCTCGATCCCGCCTGGGATATCGATCTGCTGTGGCGCGTCGAGGTTCGTGTCGGGATCTCCCGGCGCTGTTAGCGGCCCGCCCTGGGGGCGATCGCCGCCGCAATACTGGCGCATCGCAAGCTGAAGCTGATAGCGTTGCTCGTCGGCCTGAGCTGCGCCGCCGGGACGGCCCATCTGCGCTTGCAGATTGGCGAGATCGGCTTGCATGCGCGAAATCCGCGCCATCAGCGGGCCGCATTGGGGTGGCGGATCGGAGCCGAAGATCAGGAAACGCCGGTTGTCGCAGCCGATCTGGCGCGCATAAGCAAAACTGCGTTGAAGCTCTGCGTTCTGTCGGCGCGCCGCATTCGCAAGGCCGCCGGCACGCTCGGCGTCCTTGCGGTCGAGCGCCGCCCATTGATTTTGCAGAGACACGCAACTCGGTGCCTGCGCGAAGGCGTAAGGGCCGAAGGCGAGCGAGGCTACGATGAAGAGCGCGAGATGCGCCGCGCGCGGGAGGCCTCGGTCAACCCTCATCCCGTATCGCTCCTTCGGGCAGCTCTCGCTTCGGCACGAAAGAAAGACGCCCGCGGTCGGCTCGCAAGCGTGATCGGTATCGGGCAGGTGAACCTGTCTCTTTCGAGCACGTCGAGCGCGGCCTCGAAAATCCGGCTCACGCCCCATATGAGGAGCGTCGATGGAACCATCCCCCGAAGAGGCTACACGCTCCGCGCCTCGAAAGCCATCGTGAAGCCGTGACGAAAAAGGACTAAACTTCAAATACATGCTGAAAGCGTCTTGCCAAAAAGGAAAGTGCATGCCGAGATTCTCGCGAATCGTGCTTCTTGCCGCTACGGCCGCGACGGGAGCGCTCGCGGGCTTCAGCGCGGCTTTGGCGCAAGAGCCCGATCTCATCTTCCGCAAGTCGACGACCTTTCGGCTTTTGACCCCGAACGACAAGCTCGCGACCTATGGGATCGACGACCCGCTCGTCCAGAACGTCGCTTGCCACTACACCTTGCCCGAGCGCGGCGGCGTCGCGGGCGCTTTCGGCGTGGCCGAGCAGGTCTCGGATGTTTCCCTTTCGTGCCGGCAGGTGGGGCCGATCGCCTTCAAGGGGAAATTTGCGCAAGGCGATGTGGTGTTTCAGCAATCGCGCTCGCTGCTCTTCAAGAAGGTGCAGATCGTGCGCGGCTGCGACGAGAAGCGCAACGTCCTCGTCTACCTCATTTATTCGGACAAGCTCGTCGAGGGCTCGCCGAAGAATTCGACCTCATCCGTGCCGATCATGCCCTGGGGTGCAACGGGCGAGCCGCCGAAATGCGCCGATTGGCTGAGCAAATGAACGGGCCACCGCGTCGAGCGTGGGGTCGGCCGCTTCAACTTTAGTCGAAGTGCTTTCGTTTTTCTGTGAACGCTATAATTTAAGGCAGTTTTGACGCTTCGCCGGCCGGGCGGCTGCCCGGGGTGGGACAAGTCCGCTCTCAGAAGCGGACGACAGGGGAGAGAAACGATGACGGCCATCGACGCCCGAACGGGCACCTTGGGAGGAGTGGGGGTTCTCGATCGCGAGCGCACCATCGCTCAACCCGGCTTCAACCGCTGGCTCGTGCCGCCGGCCGCGCTCTGTATCCATTTGTGCATCGGGATGTCCTATGGGTTGAGCGTGTTCTGGCTGCCGCTCACGCGCGCGCTCGGAATCGAGAAGGCCGTCGCCTGCCCCGACCCCTCCATCGCGCGCGACCTCTTTTCCACGAGCTGCGATTGGCAGTTCACGAATCTCGTCATCATTTTCACCATCGGAATCGTTCTGCTCGGGCTTTCGGCAGCCGCCTTCGGCGGATGGGTGGAACGGGTGGGGCCGCGCAAGACGGCCTTCGTCGCGGCGCTTTGCTGGTCGGGCGGTTTCGTGCTCTCGGCGCTCGGCGTTTACATCCACCAGCTTTGGATTTTGTGGCTCGGGCTCGGGCTCATCGGCGGCGTCGGGCTCGGCCTCGGCTACATCTCGCCCGTCTCGACGCTGGTGAAATGGTTTCCGGACCGGCGTGGCATGGCGACCGGCATGGCGATCATGGGTTTTGGCGGCGGCGCCATGATCGGCTCGCCCCTCGCCAATCTTCTCATGAATTACTTCAAGACCCCGGCTTCCGTCGGCGTCTGGCAAACCTTTGTCGCGATGGGCGCGATCTATTTCGTCTTTATGATGGGAGGCGCCTTCCTGTATCGGGTTCCGCCGGCGAACTGGCGGCCCGAGGGCTGGACGCCTCCGGCCGCCGCCAAGGCGATGATCACCTCGGGCAATGTGCATCTTAAGGATGCGCATAAGACGCCGCAGTTCTGGCTGATCTGGATGGTGCTCTGCCTGAATGTCTCGGCCGGCATCGGCGTCCTCGCCGTCGCCTCGCCCATGCTTCAGGAAATCTTCGGCGGCTCTCTCATCGGCAAGCCGGAGCTCGGCTTCTCGGCGCTCGATGCCGGCCAGAGGGCAGCGATCGCCACCATCGCGGCGGGCTTCGTCGGGCTCTTGTCGCTCTTCAACATCGCGGGGCGCATTTTCTGGGCGTCGCTGTCGGACAAGATCGGCCGGAAAATCACTTATTTCATTTTCTTCGGCCTCGGCATTGCTCTTTACGCGCTCGCGCCCAGCTTCGCCCATATGGGTTCGAGAGCGCTTTTCGTCGCTGTGATGTGCGTGATCCTCTCCATGTATGGCGGCGGCTTCGCGACGGTCCCCGCCTATTTGGCCGACATGTTCGGCACGCAATTCGTCGGCGCCATTCACGGGCGGCTTCTCACCGCCTGGTCGGCGGCGGGCGTCGTCGGCCCCTTGCTCGTCGCCTATATTCGCGACACGCAGATTCAGGCGGGCGTGGAAAGGGCGCTCGCCTATGACCGCACTCTCTACATCCTCGCCTCGCTTCTGGTGATCGGCCTCGTCTGCAACGCGCTGGTGCGACCTGTCGCATCGAAATGGTTCATGAAGGAAGAAGACGTCGCGGCGCTTCAGGCGAAGACGGCGACGGCCGCGGCGGGTCCTGGCGGAAGCTACGGGGTCGGCAAGGGTACACTCGACGCCAAGGCGATCATCGCCTGGCTCGTCGTGGGCATCCCGATACTCTGGGGGGTGTGGAAAACGCTCGACAGCGCCGTCGCCATCTTCCACTGATCGCGCTCACCAGAAATCGGGCTCGGCCTGTTTCAGGCAGCCGCCGAGCCTCAAGGACGCGACCCGCGTCGCGAGGCCGGTCTTCGCATCGGTCTCGACCGCGAGCCCGCAGAGTGTCGCTGCGCCGCTCGCGGCTTCGAAACGGGAAGCGGGGGTCGGCTGCAGGAAGCGGCGCAGCGGCTCGCCCTTCTCGACTCCGATGATCGAATCATAATCCCCGGTCATGCCGCAATCGGTCTGAAAAGCGGTTCCGCTCGGCAGGATGCGCTCGTCGGAAGTGGGCACATGCGTATGGGTGCCGATCACGAGGCTCGCGCGCCCGTCGAGAAAATGCCCCATCGCCTGTTTCTCGCTCGTCGCCTCTGCATGCATGTCGACCACGATCGCGTCGCAACCCGCGCCGAGCGGGCAAGCCGTGACCTCGCGTTCGGCGACCCCGAAAGGGTCGTCGGCGAGCCCCATGAAAACGCGCCCGATGAGATTGGTGACGAGAACCCTTGCGCCCGTCTTCGTCTCGACGATCGCCGCGCCTCGCCCGGGAGTGCCGGCCGGCCAATTCGCGGGGCGCAACAAACGAGGCTGACGCTCGATGAAGACAAGCGCCTCGCGCTGGTCCCAGGCATGGTTTCCAAGCGTAACCGCATCGGCGCCCGCTTCGATGAGCTCGGAGCAGATCGTCTCGGTGATGCCGGCCCCGCCCGCCGCATTTTCGCCGTTCACGATGACGCAATCGAGCGAAAACCGTGTCCTCAACCCGGGAAGCCGCTCGAGAACCGCGTTTCGGCCCGCTCTTCCCATCACATCCCCGATGAACAAAAGGCGCATCGCTCGAGCTCCCGGCCGTTTTTGCGCGTATTTACCGTGAGCCATAGAGCATGCAGGCTTTAAGGGGAATCGCCATCATTCTCTAAGTTATTAGTGGAGCATAACCTTTTCGGAAGGATGGTTTTCATTTTTCCAGATCATGGTCCAGCAGCCTCTTGCACATGGCCCAATCCGCTCCGATCATGATAAGAGCGGTTCGCAAAGAGGATCGCCGGCCTTGATCGAATATGCCATGCTGATCACGCTGGGGGCGTGCGGCGCGAGCCTCGTCTGGCTTGCGATCTGGCCTGCCTTGACGCGCCGCACCGAAAGGCTGGCGCGCCGGCGCATTGAAGCGGGGCTGCCCATGTCGGTCGCCGAATTCGCGGCCGAGCGCGACCAACTGCGCGCGGCGCTCGCCGTCAAGGAGGCGCGCATCGAGAAGCGGGCCGAGGCTCTCGGCGCCGAGCAGGCGCGGCTCCTCGCCGAGACGGGAGCGCTGCAGGCTCGCGTCGCTTCGCTCGAGGAGGCGCTCGCCGAAGAGGCGAGGCGCCATGGCGAGACCAAGACCGAGCAGCTCCGCTTGGCGGAGGCCTTGGCCGAGACCGGTGGCGCGCTCGAAACCGAGGAGCGCGAGCATGCCGCGACGCGCGAGGAGCTGGCTGCGCTCGAGGCCGCGCATCGCGAGGTCACGGCCGGCCAAGGCGCGTCGGGCGACGCTGGCGTGCAGCGGCGGCTCGAGCGCACAGCCTTCGAGGCGGAACGGAAAGCCCTGTTGGGGCGCTTCCAAGGGCTCGAAGCGGCGCATGAGGCGCTGCGGGCCGAGCACGCCGCGCTGACGAGAATCCATGATGGCCATCATGTGGAGAATGCGGCGCTCAAGGCCGAGCGCGAGACGCATCTCGAACGACTGGGACAACTCGAACGCAGCGTCCGGATGCGGGAGGCGCGCCTCGCTGAGCTCGGCGAATTGAAGACGCGGCGCGAGATCGAGAAGACGGATGCCGAGGTGCGCGCTTCCGAGATGGCGACGCGGCTCGCGGCGAGCGAGGCTCAAGCGTCGCGCATGAACCTCGATTTCGAGGAAACGAGGGAGCGCCTTGCGGCGGTCGAGGCGCTCCTCGAGTCCGCCTCGCGACAAGCGGCGGAGGGAACGGCCGCCCTCGAAGAAACGCGGCGCGAGCTCGAGGCCGAGCGGGGGCGAGGAGCGCGAGCCGAGGCCGCCGAGCGCCTCCACGTGGCACGCGCGGAGGCGGAGCTGCGCGAGCTGGCACAAGCCTTCGCGAGCGCGAGGGCGGAGCTCGGCTCGGCCGTCGCCTCGCTCGACGAAACGCGCGCCGAGCGCGACCGTCTGCAATCGCAAATGGCGCAAGGGGGAAGCACGGCCGCGCCCGAAAAGCTCGTCGCCATGATCGAGCGCCTCGCCGACGATATCGCACGAGCGAGCGGTTCCGGCCCCTTGCCGGCAAAGGCCGCTGAACCCGGCCGTGCTTCCGGTGAGGCGCAACGAGCGGTCGCCGAGTGAGGCCGGCGTGAGTCGTCCCTCGCCGGCCGCTCCGGCCAATCCGCCGTCGCAAAAATTGCCCTCGCGAAAATTGCCTATGCGACAACTTGGCCGAACATCTCTCAGCGTGAGCGCAATCGGCTTCGGCTCGGCGCCGCTCGGCGATCTCTACGCGAAGCTCGACGAAGAAGCCGCCATCGCCGCCGTGAAAGCGGCCGTCGCCGATGGCGTGACGCTCTTCGACACGTCTCCGCATTACGGCAACGGCCTTGCGGAGCATCGCGTCGGCGCGGGGCTGCGCGGCCTTGCGCGCGACGCCTATGTGCTGTCGACCAAGGTCGGGCGCTGGATGGACCCGCTGCGCTCCGGCGGCACGGCGGTCGCACCCGGCGCGGCGGCGCCGGGGTTTGCGGGCGGCCTGCGGCACAAGGCGATGATCGATTATTCGAGGGACGGGACGCTGCGCGCCTTCGAGCAATCCTTGCTCCGGCTCGGCGCGGAGCGGATCGACATCGTCCTCATCCATGATGTGGATGTCTGGACGCATGGCGCGGACGCGATCGAGGCGCGCTTCAAGGAAGCGATGGAGGGCGCCTATCCGGCACTCGCAAGGCTGCGCGAAGAGGGCGTGGTGAAGGCGATTGGAGTTGGCCTCAACGAGACGCGGATGTGCGAACGCTTCGCGCGCGCCGGTGATTTCGACACCATGCTGCTCGCCGGTCGCTATAGCTTGCTGGAGCAGGACGCGCTCGACGGCTTTCTCGCGCTCGCGGCGCAAAAAGGCATCGGGCTGATGCTCGGCGGCGTGTTCAATTCGGGCATATTGGCGACGGGCGCCGTTGCGAGCGCACATTACAATTACAGGCCTGCCCCGCCCGAGATCCTGGCGAAGACCAAGCGGATCGAGTCCGTCTGCCGCGCCCATGGGGTCGCTCTCGCCGATGTGGCCTTGCGCTTTCCGCTCGGCCATGAGGCGGTCGCGTCCGTGGTGCTCGGCGCCGTGAGCGCGGAAGAGATTTCGCGCAACACGAAATCGCTCGCACGCCCCATTCCCCAAGCGCTGTGGAGCGACCTCAAATCGGAAGGGTTGTTGCGACAGGACGCCCCGACGCCTGATTGAGCTCAAGGCGTTCGACTGGCTCAATTCTCATCGAGCGGCGTCGTGCCCACGGGCTTGCCCTGCGCCGAAAGCGTGATGCGCTCGATCCTCGTCTCGGCGAGCTTCAAAAGCGCCTCGCAACGCAGCTTCAAGGCCTCGCCGCGCTCGTAGATCGCGATCGATTCCTCGAGCGGAACATCGCCGCGCTCGAGGCGCCCGACGATCGTCTCGAGCTCGGCGAGCGCCTTCTCGAAGGGCAGATCGGCGATGTCGCCGTTCTCGACCGCGTTCGCGGGCTCCTTCATCCCCTGCTTCTTTTCCCCTTGGGCGCTCTTCGCGAGTTCGGTCATGCACGGCTCCGGTGAGAAGCATTCTTATGGGGCGGCTGCCGCGTCGGTGCAAGGCACTTGCCCAGCCGTTGCGTCGGCTCATGGCTCGAGCCGATGACGGGCACGAAGCTGGAAAGCGAGCCCTGAGAGCGCGACGCCGTAGAAGACGAGGTCGATGGCGAGGAAAAGGCCAAGCACATACCGGCTGTTCACCGGCCAGGACGCGATGATGATCACGCCGAGGATGAAGGTGACGAGGCCGGACGGCACCGCGATCCGCCAAGGCGTGTCCGATCCCATCTGCGAGGCGACATAAATTCGCACGAGACCTGTCGCGCAAAGTCCCGCGCCGAGGCAAAGCGTCAAGGCGATGGCGGCAAGAAGCGGGTTGAGCACGCATAACACGCCCGCGACCAGGAGAAGCGCGCCCGCCGCGCAGAGTAGGATGAGACGCCCCCAATTCTTCATGTGCCAGCCCATGCCGATCTCGGCGGCGCCGGCGACGATCATCATCACGCCGTTCATCCACACGCTCGCCACGGTCGCGTCGAGCAAGGAACCGAAGGCGATCGCGCCACACAGGATGAAGGCGGCGCCGAGCGCCGCGAAGCTCGCCCAGCGGGCGCGAAAATGCGAAAGCCTTGACCCGAGGCCAAGCAGGGCGGAGACGGACCGGCCGGCTTGGGGGAGCTCGACGGGCGCCATTAGGGTTTCCTCGCGCTGCGCTCACTTCGAAGCGATGCCTTCGAAGGCCCTGGCTTTCATAGCACAAATGTCAGCCGCGCGGGGGGCGGCACGAGAACCGAGCCCCTGCGGCCCAGTGTAATGGGAGCACACACTTCGCGCTGAGCCAAGAATCATATGAGCCAAGAATCGCGTGAGCCAAGCGTCACGTGCGCCAAGCGTCGCATTGCCCCTCGCGCATGATCGCATTATGTCGAAGCCATGCCGAGCCTGACCTCGCTCGCCAACCCGAGCCGCTTCATGGCCTTGACCGCCCGCGCGCTTCCTTGGCTCGCGGGGGCCGCCGCTTTGCTGTTCGCCGTCGGGCTTTGGCTCGCCTTCACGGCACCGGAGGATTACCAGCAAGGCGAGACGGTGCGTATCATGTATCTGCATGTGCCGTCGGCCTGGCTTTCGCTCTTGATCTACACCGCCATGTCGATCTCCGCGATCGGCGCGCTCGTCTGGCGCCACCCGCTCGCCGAGGTCTCGATGAAGGCGGCCGCGCCCATCGGCTGCGTCTTCACCTTCCTGTGCCTCGTGACCGGCGCGCTCTGGGGCAAGCCGATGTGGGGCGCTTGGTGGGTCTGGGACGCGAGGCTCACCTCGGTGCTCGTGCTGCTTCTCATTTATCTCGGCATATTGGCGATCTGGAATGCCATCGAGGATCAGGCCCACGCGGCGCGCGTCGCGGCGCTCGCGACGCTCGTCGGCTTCGTCAATATTCCGATCGTGAAATTCTCGGTCGAATGGTGGAACACCCTGCATCAAGGGGCTTCGGTGTTCACGCTCGAAGGGTCGAAGATCGCGCCCGAGATCCTCCTGCCTCTCCTGGTGATGGCCTGCGCCTTCACCTGTCTCTACGCCGCGCTCCATCTTGCGGCGATGCGCAACCAGATCCTGCGCCGCCGGTTGCGCCGGCTTGCCATCCTCACCGCCTCTGAAACGCCTCCGAGGTCGCCGATCGCCTCCGTCGAGGAGGGAGCCCGCGCATGAGCTTCCTCGCGCTGCCGCATATCGGCTTCGTGATTGCCGCCTACGCGATCACTTTCGTCGCGGTCACTCTCCTCATCGTCGGGATCGTGCTCGATCATCGCGCCTTGCGGCGCGCGCTCGCACCTCATGAGAGCGAGGCGCGAGGCCATCCCGATCTTGACGGCGCCATCCCATGAGCGAAGTCGCGGCGACCTCGAGGCGGGTTTTCGCCAACCCCTGGCTGCTTCTGCCGCTCGCCTTTTTTCTCGGGCTTGCTGGGCTTTTCCTTGCGCGGATCGGGCGCGATCCGGCCGTGCTGCCTTCGCCCTTGATCGGCCAGGAAGCGCCATCCTTCGTGCTCCCTCCGCTTCAAGGGCTTACGCGCGACGGCGAGAAGGTCGTGGGCTTTTCCAACGCCGATCTCAAAAGCCCGGGCGGCACGCTCCTCAACGTCTTCGCCTCCTGGTGCGTCCCTTGCCGGGAGGAGCACCCCGTGCTGATGCAGCTCGCCAAGGAGAAGGGCGTCACGCTGCTCGGTCTGAACCACAAGGATGAGGCTGAGAATGCGCGCCGTCTTCTCGGCGGCATGGGCAACCCCTATGCGAAGGTCGGCGTCGATCCCTTAGGACGCACCAGTCTCGATTTCGGCGTCTACGGGGTCCCTGAGACTTTCGCCATTGATCCCGAAGGGCGGATCGTCGCCAAGCATGTCGGCGCCTTGACGATGGCGGATGCCCAAGAGCTCCTGCGCAAGGCCGCCGGAACCCGATAGGCGAAGGCCATGATCGTCCGCATCCAGCCGCAAGCTTTCGACATCGGTGCCGAGGTCGCGGCGCTCACGCGCGGGCGAAGCGATATCGGCGCCATCGTGACCTTCACCGGAGTTTGCCGCGATGAAGGCGGAAGCCTCGCGGCGCTCGAGATCGAGCATTATCCTGGCATGGCCGAGGAGGAGATCGCGCGCGTCGTCGAGAAGGCGCAAGAGCGCTGGCCGCTCCAGGGCGTAGCCGTCGTGCATCGCCATGGCCGCATCGCGGCCGGCGAGGAGATCGTGCTCGTCGTCACCGTCTCGGCGCATCGGCGGGCGGCCTTCGAGGCGGCCGAGTTCCTGATGGACTACCTCAAGACGAACGCGCCCTTCTGGAAGAAGGAGGTGCGCTTGTCCGATGTGGCCGGACGATGGGTGGAGGCAAAGGCAAGCGACACGGCCGATGCCGCGCGATGGCGAAAGAACGGTTGAACGCGAAGCAGCCGCTTCACGCGTCGCGAGCAGAAGCTGGACCCGTGCCGCGGCTTTGATTAGATGGGCCGTCACAGCGGCCGGACGGACAAAAGCAAATGGCGAATGAGGCAATCGGGATCAGCTCGAAGATCGTCACGGTCTTCGGTGCATCGGGCTTTCTCGGCCGGCATGTGGTGCAGGCCTTGGCGCGGCGCGGCTACCGCGTGCGCGCGGCCGTGCGCCGGCCCGATCTCGCGGGATTCCTGCAGCCGCTCGGCATGGTCGGCCAGGTCATGCCGGTGCAGGCCAATCTGCGCTTCCCCTGGTCGGTCGCGAAGGCGGCGGAAGGCGCCTATGCGGTCGTCAACCTCGTCGGCATCCTCGCGCCGAAGGGGCGCCAGACTTTCGCGGCGGTTCAGGACGTGGGCGCCCGGACGGTGGCGCAGGCCGCCGCTGCCGGGCGCGCTCGCCTCGTCCAGGTCTCGGCGATCGGGGCCGATCCCCAAGGGCCGACGCCCTATCAGCGCAGCAAGGCGGCGGGCGAAGCGGCGGCGCTCGCGGTCGAGGCCGCGGTGGTGCTGCGCCCGTCCGTGATCTTCGGCCCGGAGGATGATTTCTTCAATCGTTTCGCGGCGCTGGCGCGCCTCTTGCCCGTGATGCCGCTGATCGGGGACGGGGCGACGAGATTCCAGCCGGTCTTCGTCGGCGATGTCGCCGAAACGGTTGCGCGCGCCGTCGACGGCGCGATCGCAGGGAACAGGATTTACGAGCTCGGCGGGCCAACGATCGCGAGCCTCAAGGACATTATGAGCTGTGTGCTCAACGAGACCAGCCGCCGACGCCCCTTCCTGCCGGTGCCCTTCGCGGCGGCGCGCATCCAGGCGGGGTTCATGGAAGTCGTCGACAAGCTGACGTTCGCCAAGCTGCCGCGCGCGCTCGCGATTACGCGCGACCAGGTCCGTATGCTCGAGCGTGATAATCTCGTCTCCGAGACCGCGAAGGCCGAAGGCCGCGCCCTCGACGGCATCGGCATCACGCCGACGTCCTTCGAAGCGATCGTGCCGTCCTATCTCTGGCGCTTCCGGCGATACGGCCGGTTCGAGAAGATGCGCGAGGCTTGAGCCGCCGGGCTGTGCCATCGGCGCGGGATCGGGGGCTGGGCCAAAGCTTCAGAAAACCAAGTTTCAAGAGATCATCGAGCGAGAAGCCATGACCGATACGCGCGCGCTTCCCGAATTCGGGTATCGCTATATTCCCGGCCCCTTCCAATATTCGGCGGGTGTCGCCGCGCTTCCCGGCCACCGCATCGAGCGCATCCGTTTTCTCGAGCCGGTGCCCCTCGCAGAAGGATTTGCACGCATCGAGCGCCATTTCGAGGAAACCGGTCTGCCGCTCACCGCCTTCTGCGCTTGCGAGCTGCGCTCGCCCGCGCCCTTCACCGATGAGGGCTTCCGGCAATTCAACCGCGCCTATGTCGGCACGCTCGAACGCTGGGGCATCATGAAGAAAGAGGCGAACCCGGTCGCTCGCAGCAATGTCTGCCCTAAGGTCGCGCCGCCGAAGGTGCCGAGCTTTCACGCCTTCTCGATCGCGGTCCCGTCATCGGAGAAGGGCGAAAGCTTCGTCATCGCCGGGAGCGGGGAGGCGCAAGAAGGCGCGGGGGCTTATAGTTCGAGGACCGTCCGCTACCGCGAGACGAGCGCCGATGCCCTGTGCGAGAAGGCGGTGTTCGTGCTTGCTCAAATGGAGAAGCGCATGGCGGCCTTCTCGGCCGGCTGGGCCGACACCACCGCGGCGCAGGTCTACACGCTCCACGACCTTTACCCCTTCCTGAAGGACGAAATCGTTGGGCGGGGCGCGGCGCGCCATGGCGTCACCTGGCATTTCGCCTCACCGCCGGTCATCGACCTCGAATATGAGATGGACTGCCGTCGTGTCGCCGTCGAAAGGGTGATCTTGGGCTGACGCGATGCCTCAGGGAGGCGGCTACGCGATCACCTCTCCCGCAGGGTCCCGCAGGGAGAGGTCGGAGCGCCGCGAAGCGGCGGTCCGGGCGAGGGAGGCTGGCGCCTGCCTTGCAAGGTGGTTGTTGCCTCCCTAACCCGCTCCTCGCCTCCGGCTTGGAGTCGACCTCTCCCTGCGGGAGAGGAGGCGGCTAATGATCGGCGTCTGGACTGTCACGTGCCGATCGCGAGAGGGGCGCGAAGCTTGCGCAACAGGGCGACGACCGATTGCGCCGTCATCCTGCCGGTGCGCGGGTTGGCGCTCGGCACGCCCTCGATCTTCATCGAGAAGCTCGCGGCATCGCTTTCGACCTCGATGAAATGCGTGTTGCGGCGCACCGTCGGGTCGGCCCAAATCGCGATGCGCGTCCGGTCAGGGCCGATGCCGGCAAGCGAAAGCGCCACCGCGACGTTCACATTGGCCGGAAAGCCGCGCGCGGCTTCCCGCGCGCTGCCTTCGAATACGAGCGTCGGTTCCTTGATGGCGGCGACATCGATGTTGCGCTTTACGAGGAAGGGCGCTCCGGCAAGGCCGCCGGGCGGCTTGCGGGTCGTCATGGTCACGCTCGTGATCTTGCCCTCGGCGGCGGCGAGCACGGCATCGAGGCCGAGAAGGGCTCCCGTCGGCACGAGGATGCGTCCCCCCTTGGCCTTCGCAAGCTCGACGAGGTGTTCATTGTCAAGGAGGGCGCCGCAGCTCAGCACGATCAGGCTGCGCCCGGCCTCGAGCGCTGGGACCGCGATCGAGGAGAGGGCGGCCGCGGGCGCGCATTCGATGATCACATCAGCGTGATCGCAAAGCTCCGCGACCGGCACGACGCGCAAGCCGGTATCGGAGGGCAAGGCGGCACGCAAGCGCTGCGCATCGCGCGATGCGATCGCGGTGAGGGCGATGCCCGGAATGCCGGCTTTCAACGAAGCCGCGAGGCTTTGGCCGATCGCCCCATATCCCGCGATCGCGATCCGCAGATCGTTATTCCTATCGTTCGCGGTGGATAATGAAGGCGCGGTTCGACCCAAGGCTCGGGAGCCCGCATGGGGCGTCGAAGCGACGCCGGAGCCGTCATTGTCTCGTGTCATCATCGTCTTCCGCCTCGAGTGGGCACGCTTCATGCCTTGCTGGGCGCCCAAGCATCATCCCGTGGGAAGGCGTTTGGCCTCCTTTGCGGGTCATGCTGAGCCCCCTTGATTGGACAGGATTAAGTGCAAATTTAAGGTTTTGGAGCAATCCCGGTGGTTGAGCCGACGCTGCTCGGGAAGGTCCGCCCGAGACGTAATCTTGCCTCGATTCGCGACCTTTGTATGCGAAACGGGCTGTCGGCTTGGCGTGCGATGCCGGGACGGTCGGGACGGAAGGGGCCGCGGCAGGAGCGGAGGGGTCCATGCAATTGAGTAAACCTGGCTATTACGCGGATTTCATCGTGTATCCGCTTCTGATCCTCGGGCTCTTGGGGGTTCAACTCGCCGAGGCCAAGACTTGGCGGCCTTTCGGCTTCGTCTTCCTGTGCCTTCTCGGCTTCGCGGCCTGGACCTTGTTCGAATACCTCCTGCATCGCTACGTCCTGCATCGCGTTCCGATCCTGCACGACATGCATGAAGCCCATCATGCCAATCCCTCCGCCTTCGTCGGCACGCCGAGTTGGGCGAGCTTCCTGATGTTTTTCGTCGGCGCGCTTTTGCCCTTGTCCTTCACGATCGGCTTCACTTACGCGAGCCCGGTGACGATCGGCTTGATGCTCGGCTATCTCTGCTATGTCGTGGTGCACCACGTCACGCACCATTGGCGCCTTGCACCCGATTCACCACTCTACCGTTTCAAGCATCGACACGCGCGGCATCATTACGCCAAGACCCCCGGCAATTTCGGCGTCACCACCTTGTTCTGGGACGTGGTGTTCGGCACGAGCCTCGAAGCGAGATCACGGCGCGCGCGCCCATCCTCGATGCGCGGTCTCGGCCGCTTCTTCGGTTAGGGCGCAGGCGGGACGGACGCATCGAGCACGCCACCGAATGACCAAAGGGGCGTATCGCCCCCGCGCCGCCTGAACTCTCGCTTCTGAGAGCTTCACTCGGCTCGGCGTTCAGGCTCGACCGCGTATTGCGCGTCGCTCACCTTCTCAAGCCACACAATATGCACTCCATCCTTATGCTCATGGATGGCGAGATGCACCATGGCGTTGCCGGGGGCGGCGCCATGCCAATGCTTCTCATCGGGCGCGATCCAAACCGTGTCGCCGGCGCGGATCTCGCGCACCGGGCCTCCCCAGCTCTGCGTCCGGCCGACGCCGTGCAGCACATGCAGCGTCTGGCCGAGCGGATGCGTGTGCCAGGCGGTGCGGGCGCCGGGTTCGAAGCTCACCCGCGCGGCCCTGGCCCGCGCTGGGGCCGGCGGATCGATTACCGGGTCCTGCCAGACCGTGCCCGTGAACCAATCGGCATTGCCGCGCCGCGTCGGGCTCTCCGCGGTATGAGTTATCTTCATTGACGTGTCTCCTCGGGGCCGGAAGGCGTGGCGGGCTCCGGCATGATGGGGGAGCACACATATCCCAAGCTTACCTCGTCTTCGCAAGGCCGGCCCGTGATGCGGCAGCCGCATACCGACTTGCCCTGGTTCACGCTCGGCGTCGGCAGGGTCCGAGCTGGCATGACGCCGCATGACTTGCCTTCCGGCCGCCGCAATGGCACCGATCGAAATCACATATAGAGCTTCACACACATAGATCTTTTGGGAGCCGTCCTTGTTCGCAGAGGCTGCAAATCATCAAGCACTATCGCGCTTCAAGGTTCTCGATCTGACGCGCGTGCGGGCCGGACCGACTTGCGTGCGCCAACTCGCCGATTGGGGCGCGCAGGTGATCAAGATCGAGATGCCGGGAGAGGGAGACGCGCTCGGCGGCCCGCGCCACGGCCCGGATTTCCAGAACCTCCACCGCAACAAGCGCTCCATCACGCTCGACCTCAAGCAGAAGGAGGGCCTCGCGATCTTTCGCGAGATGGTGAAGACCGCCGATGTGGTAGTCGAGAATTATCGGCCCGACGTCAAGTTCCGCCTCGGCGTCGATTACGAGAGCCTGAAGCCGCTCAACAAGCGCCTCGTCTACGGCAGCATCTCGGGCTTCGGCCAGGACGGGCCTTATCGCGAGAGGCCGGGCGTCGATCAGATCGCGCAAGGCATGGGCGGGCTGATGTCGATCACGGGCCTTCCGGGCCAAGGACCGGTGCGCGTGGGCGTGCCGATCGCCGACCTCGGCGCCGGCATCTTCTGCGCCATGGGCATCCTCATCGCCCTTTTGGAGCGCGAAGTGTCGGGCGAAGGCCAATGGGTGCGCTCCTCCTTGCTCCAAGCCCAGATCGCGCTTCTCGATTTTCAGGCGGCGCGCTGGCTCATGGCGAAGGACGTGCCCGGCCAGGCCGGCAACGATCATCCGACCTCGATCCCGACCGGGGTCTTCCCGACGAGCGATGGCCATATCAACATCGCGGCCTCCGGCGACCACATCTACAAGCGCTTCTGCGACGCGCTCGGGGCGCCCCATCTTTTCAAGAATCCGGCCTACGCCACGGATCAGGCGCGGTCCAAGAATCGCGCCGCGCTCAACGCGGCGATCGGCGAGATCACGCGCAAGAAGCCTGGCGCCGAATGGATCGCGCTCTTGAACGAGGCCGGCGTGCCTTGCGGCCCCATCTACAAGATGGATGAGGTCTTCGCCGACCCGCAGGTGCGCCATCTCGGCATGGCGGTCGGCGTGCATCACAAGAAGCTCGGCGACACGCAAATCGTCAACCAGGCGATCGAGCTTTCGCGCACGCCGAGCCGCATGCGCATGGCGACGCCCGACAAGGGCGAGCATACGCAAGAGGTCTTGCGCGAGTATGGGTATGACGACGCGGCGATCAGATCCTTGCGCGACCGCAAGGTGATTTGACGCCGGGGCTCACGGCCGGCCGCCAAGGGGCCGGCGCATCGATGGAACGAGGAGACGAAGGTGAAGACGAGTACCGAGAAGATGATCGCCAAGAAGGACGGGGCGATCGGCTGGATGTTCTTCAACAATCCGGCGCGCCACAACGCCGTCTCGATGGATATGTGGAAGGCGGTGCCGGAAATCCTCGAGGAGTTCGGCCGCGACGACGCCATCCGCGTCGTGGTCGTCGCCGGCGTCGGCGGCAAGGCCTTCGTCTCGGGCGCCGACATCTCCGAATTCGGCGAGAAGCGCCATTCGCGCGAGGCAACGCTCCTCTACAACGCGACGGTCGAGCGCGCGAGCGACGCGCTGCTTTCTTGCAAAAAGCCGACGATCGCGATGATCCAGGGTTATTGCATCGGCGGCGGGCTCGCGATCTCGCTTTGCTGCGATTTGCGCATCGCGTCGGAGGATTCGCGCTTCGGCGTACCTGCCGCGAAGCTCGGGCTCGGTTATGCGTATCCCGGAATCGAGCGCCTCGCGGACGTGGTCGGCCCTTCCTTCGCCAAGGAGATCTTCTTCACGGCGCGCCAGTTCGACGCCAATGAGGCGCTCGCCATGGGCCTCGTCAATCGGGTGCGGCCCTCATCCGAGCTCGAGGGTTTCGTCACCGGCTATGCGGGCATGATCGGCGCCAACGCGCCGCTCACGGTCGGGGCCGTCAAGCTCTGCGTCGGCGAATATGTGAAGGATCCGGGAAAACGCGATCTCAAGGCCTGCCAGGCCGCGGTCGACGCGTGCTTCGCTTCTGCGGACTACGTCGAAGGCCGCACGGCGTTCATGGAGAAGCGCAAGCCGGTGTTCAGGGGGATGTGAAAGCGCCGCATCCGAAGCCATGGGGCGAAAGGGCAGGCATGGATGGCCGGGCCAAGCCCGGCCATGACGAGGTACGGACGTCTATCGGATAAGTGATAACGAGGCTAATTGCGCGTCATGCCGCGCTTGGCGCGGGTATCCACGATTATTATTTCCGCTGAGAACGCGGCAGACGTGGCTCCCGACACCGATCTCGACGATGACGGAAGGCACTCCCCACCCTCACATCCGCAGCCTCTCGTTTAGCGGATCGAAGGGCGACTCCGCGATCACGATCGCGCGGTGCGGCTTGCCCAGCAGCGTGACCTCGAGCTCGCTGCCGATCTCGCCGAGATCGGGCCGCACCATGGCGAGCGCGAGCGACTTCTTCACCCGCCAGCCATAGCCTCCCGAGGTGCAGCGCCCCACGATCTCGCCGTTGCGGCGGATGGGTTCGGAGCCGCGCGCGTCGGTCTCGGTGACGCCGTCGAGCTCGAGCGTGACGAAGCGATTGGCGAAGCCCTTCTCGCGCCAATGCACGAGCGCGTCGCGGCCGAGAAACTCGCCTTTGTTGAGGTGCACGAAGCGATCCAGGCCGGATTCGAGCGCGGCATATTCGATCGAGAGCTCGCGCCCGATGAGGCGATAGGATTTCTCCACCGCCATCGAGAGCATGGCTCTGATGCCGAAGGGCTTGATGGCGAACTGTGCGCCCGTCCGCATGAGAAGGTCGAACAAGGCGTTCTGGGACGCGATCGGGTGGTGCAGCTCGAAGCCGAGCTCGCCGACGAAATTTACCCGGAGCGCATGAAGCCCGATCGGGCCGACCGAGATCGGCTTTCCCGAGAGCCAGGGGAAGGTCGCGTTCGACAAATCCGCGTCGGTGAGCTTCCGCAAGACATCGCGTGAGCGCGGCCCTGCGAGCACCAGCACGCCATAGGCTTGCGTCACGCTCTCGAATTGGACGCTGCCGTCCTTCGGCAGAAGCTTGCGCAAGATGTCGTGGTCATGGCGCTCCAAGGCGCCGGCCGAAACGAGGTAGAACTCGTCGGGCGCGCGTTCATACACGGTGAACTCGGCGCGCACCCCGCCGTTCTTCGTGAGCAGATGGCAAAGCGCGATGCGCCCGCGCGTCTTCGGGATGCGGTTTGCGAGAATCGAATCGAGCCATTGCCGGGCGCCGTTGCCGGAGACGATCGCCTTGGCGAAGGGCGACATGTCCTGCAGACCGACATTCTCCGTGACG
>DASZIL010000044.1:0-14930 GCA_035949255.1 Beijerinckiaceae bacterium
GAAAACGACGAATGGCAAACATCGTTGATCGAACGGAAGACCCCGGCGCTGCCGGGCACCTGGCTGCTCGGAGAAGAGCTAGCAACCGTGAGATTGCGGCCCAGACCACCTCACCACGACGCTGGTCGAAACCATTCTCGAGATGCTATATTAGCTCCGCTGCCCCGGACAGTTGTTTTTCGGGAAATTTTGTGGGACTGACGCGCGCCGGCGGAAAATGACATTAAATATCAATTATTTGATGGCGACTGCTCGAAGACGCATGATCTCGTTTCGATTCATGAGCGATGCTGTCGGCCACCGCTTGCGTGAAAGCGCGTGCATGAAGCCCAATCCGCCGCCGGGGAGAATGTCGTGAGCCAAACCAAATATCACGTCAGCCTCGACGACAAATACGACCTCGCCAAGTCCTTCGTCTTCCTCAACGGCGTACAGGCCGTGCTTCGCATGCTCCTCATGCAAAAGGAGCGCGACCGGCGCGCCGGGCTCGACACGGCGGGTTTCATTTCCGGCTATCGCGGCTCGCCGCTCGGCGGGCTCGACCTTCAGCTTGCGCGCTCGGGCAAGCTGCTCAAGGCCAACGACATCGTCTTCCAGCCGGGCCTCAACGAGGAGCTCGCGGCCACCGCCTGCTGGGGCGCGCAGCAAGCGGAGATGCGCGGCGAAGGCCGCCATGACGGCGTCTTCAGCCTCTGGTACGGAAAAGGGCCCGGCGTCGATCGCTCCGGCGACGCCCTGCGCCACGCCAATCTCGCCGGCACCTCGAAACATGGCGGCGTGCTCGCGCTGATGGGCGACGACCACACGGCCGAATCCTCGACCACCGCGCATCAGAGCGAGTTCCACTTCGTCGACGTGATGATCCCGATCCTCCATCCGGCGGGCGTGCAGGAAATCCTCGACTACGGCCTCCTCGGCTACGCGATGAGCCGCTTCTGCGGGAGCTGGGTGGGGCTCAAGCTCGTCAAGGACAACATCGAATCGACCGCCTCGGCCGACGGCTCGCTCGAGCGCGTGAAGATCGTCATCCCCGAGGGCTTCGTGATGCCGCCGGGCGGCCTCAACATAAGGGCGAACGACGCGATCCTCGGCCAGGAGGAGCGGCTTCAGGAGCACAAGCGCGACGCGATGCTCGCCTTCGTCGAGGCGAACAAGCTCAACCGGGTGGTCACTTCCGGCGGGCCGAACGCCAAGATCGGCATCATCACCACGGGCAAGAGCTATCTCGACGTAAGACAGGCTTTCGACGATCTCGGCATCGACGAGGTGCGCGCCAATGATCTCGGCATCCGGCTCTTCAAGGTCGGCTGCCCCTGGCCGCTCGGCAAGAATGAGCTGATGGCGTTCGCGGCCGGCCTCGACATGATCATCGTGGTCGAGGAGAAGCGCTCGCTTATCGAGGTGCAGCTGCGCGAAGAGCTTTACGGCACGCCCAATCAGCCCGTCTGCGTCGGCAAGAGGGACGAGCGCGGCGACTGGCTCTTCCCCGTCAAGGGCGCGCTCGATCCGAACGACATCGCGATCGCGATCGGCGAACGCGTCTTGCGCCATCGCCGCAGCGATGAGATCGAGGCGAAGGTGGCGCGGCTGAAGCAGGCGCAGGCGATGCTCGCCGAGGCGCAGGATGTCGCCGTCCGGACGCCGTATTTCTGCTCGGGCTGTCCGCACAACACCTCGACCAAGCTGCCGGAAGGCTCGCGCGCCTATGCGGGCATCGGCTGCCACTACATGGCCGTGTGGATGGACCGCGGCACCGAGACCTCGACCCAGATGGGCGGCGAAGGCGCGAATTGGGTCGGCGAGGCGCCCTTCTCGAAGCGCGATCACGTCTTCCAGAACCTCGGCGACGGCACCTACAATCATTCGGGCATATTGGCGCTGCGCTGGGCGGTCGATGCCAAGACCAACATCACCTATAAGATCCTCTTCAACGACGCCGTCGCCATGACGGGCGGCCAGCGCCACGAAGGCGGCCTCAAGGTGGAGCAGATCGCCCAGCAGGTGCGCGCCGAGGGCGTGGAGCGCATCGCCGTCGTGAGCGACGAGCCGGAGAAATACGGGCCCAGCATGCTCTGGCCGCCGCGCGCCACCTTCCATCACCGTGACGAGCTCGACGCCGTGCAGCGCGAGCTTCGCACCGTGCCCGGCGTCAGCGTGCTGATCTATGACCAGACTTGCGCCGCCGAGAAGAGGCGCCGGCGCAAGCGCGGCGAGTTTCCCGATCCGGACAAGCGCGTCATCATCAACGAGCTCGTCTGCGAGGGTTGCGGGGATTGCGGCATCGCCTCGAACTGCGTCAGCGTGCAGCCGCTCGAGACTGAGTTCGGCCGCAAGCGCCAGATCGATCAATCGAATTGCAACAAGGATTTTTCCTGCGTCAACGGCTTTTGCCCTTCCTTCGTGACCGTCGAGGGCGCAAAGCCGAGGAAGGCGAAGCCGGTGATCGCGACGGATAGCGAGGCCGAGGCCTCAACCATCCCTGATCCCGTCCTGCCGCCGTTCACCAAGCAGACTTACTCGATCATCGTGACTGGCGTCGGCGGAACGGGCGTCGTCACCGTGGGCGCGATTCTCGGCATGGCGGCGCATCTCGAGAACAAGGGTTGCGGCATGATCGACATGGCCGGCCTCGCCCAGAAGGGCGGCGCGGTCTACAGCCATGTGCGCCTCGCGAAGCGCCAGGAGGACATCCACGCGATTCGGGTCGCGGCGGGCGATGCCGATCTCGTTCTCGGATGCGACCTCGTGGTCACCGGCAGCAAGAAGGTGCTCGCCGCCGTGCGAAGCGGCGCGACCCGTCTCGTCGTCAACACCGCCGAATTCCTGCCGGGCGATTTCACGCGCAACGCCGATTTCTCGCTCCCCTCCGCGCGCATCAAGCGCGCCATCACGGCCGCGGCCGGTTCCGACCAGGTGAGCTTCGTCGATGCGAGCACAATCGCGACGACGCTGCTCGGCAACTCCATCGCGGCCAATATGTTCATGCTGGGCTTTGCCTATCAAAAAGGCGCCGTGCCGCTTTCCGCCGAGGCGCTCGAACATGCGATCGAGCTCAATGGCGAAGCGGTGAAGATGAACGTCTCGGCTTTCCGCTGGGGCCGTCGCACGGCGCACGATCCTTCATCGGTCGAGAGCTTCGTCGCCGACGCGACCAAACCGACGCAGGACCGCAAGCTGTCGCACTCGCTCGACGAGATGATCGAAAGGCGCGTCGAATTCCTCACCGATTACCAGAACGTGGCTTATGGGCGTCGCTATCGCGACCTTGTCGAGAAGACGCGCGCGGTCGAGGCGCAAAAGCTCCCCGGCGGGACTGCGCTCACCGAAGCCGTCGCCCGTTACTACTTCAAGCTCCTCGCCTATAAGGACGAATACGAGGTGGCGCGGCTCTTCACCTCGGGCGCCTTCCAGAAACAGGTCGAGGCGAGCTTCGAAGGCGAGAAGCTCCGCTACACTTTCCACCTCGCGCCACCCATCCTCGGCCGCAAGGACAAGTCCACCGGGCTGCCGAAAAAGACAAGCTTCGGGCCGTGGATGATGCAGGGCTTCGCCCTCCTCGCGAAGTTGAAGGGCTTGCGCGGCACACCCTTCGATCCTTTCGGCTACAGCACCGAGCGCAAGACCGAGCGCAGGCTGATCACCGATTACGAGCGACTCTTGGCGGAGATCGCAGCGAAGCTCGGCGAAGGCAACCACGCGCTCGCCGTCGCGCTCGCGGCCATTCCTGAGAAAATTCGCGGATATGGCCATGTGAAGGCGCGCCACCTTGAAGCGGCAAAACGCGAGGAGGCCGATCTTCTCGCGAAGTTCCGCTCGCCCGAGCCCGAGAGCGCCTTGCCGCGCGCGGCCGAATAAGTCGGCCGTCGAGAGCGCCTCAGGCGCGCCTTATCGGTCACCGCCTCTTGCGCCTCTCCCTGCCGCGCGCGATTGACCAAACCGGCGTCTTCGGCATGAAGGAGTGATGCGAGGCCCGCAACGCGCAGGCGCAGGGCTCGGATCGAGCGACGGATAAGCCAAGCCTCATGCTCTTCACCTCCCCCGAATTCCTGCTCGTCTTCTTGCCGCTGACGCTTCTTGGATTCCATCTCCTTCGCCTTCTCGGGCGCGAGCGGCTGTGCGTGCCCTGGCTCTTCGTCGCTTCAATGGTGTTCTACGCCTGGTGGAGCCCGCGCTTCCTTCTCCTCCTCATCATCTCGATGCTGGTGAACTGGGCAACAGCCCATGCGATCGCGCGATGGCACGGGGTGCAACGCAAGGCCCTCTTCATCTTCGGTCTTATCTGGAACCTCGGCATCCTCGCCTATTTCAAATATGCCGATTTCTTCATCTCGAGCCTCGATGCCGCGGCGGGCCTCGACTGGCCGCTCCTTCACATCGTCTTGCCGCTCGGCATCTCCTTCTTCACCTTCCAGAAGATCGCCTATCTCGCCGACATCCATGCCGGCTACGCGAAGCCCGGCCCGCTTGTCGATTTCGCGCTCTTCGTCTTCTTCTTCCCGCAATTGATCGCCGGCCCGATCGTCCACCACTCCGAGGTGATGCCGCAATTTCGCGCCATGGCCGGCAAGAAGCACGAGAAGGATTACACGCTCGAGACCGCGGTCGGCCTCACGCTTCTTCTCATCGGGCTCGTCAAGAAGGTGTGTATCGCCGATCAGCTCGCCCCCTATGCGACGAATGTGTTCGATCATGCGGCGCAAGGCTCGTACCGCATCGGCTTTCTCGCCGCCTGGCAAGGCGCGCTCGCCTACACGGTCGAGCTCTATACGGATTTCTCCGGCTACAGCGACATGGCGATCGGGCTTGCGCGGATGTTCGGCGTGAAGCTCCCAGCGAATTTCAACTCGCCCTACAAATCGACCTCGATCATCGACTTCTGGCGGCGTTGGCACATGACGTTGTCGCGCTTCCTGCGCGATTATCTCTATGTGTCGCTCGGTGGAAACCGGAAAGGGAGCTTGCGGCGCTATCTCAACTTGATGATCACCATGCTGCTCGGCGGCCTCTGGCACGGAGCGGGATGGACCTATGTGGCCTGGGGAGGTTTGCACGGGCTTTACCTTCTCGCGAACCATGGCTGGCGCAATCTCGGGAAACGGGCGATCCCTCGCCTTCCCGCATGGCTTCTCACCTTGCTCGCCGTGATCACGGCCTGGGTGTTCTTTCGCGCGAGCGATTTTGCGAGCGCCGCGAACATCGTGAAAGGCCTGTTCGGGCTCAATGGCGCGGGCGATGCCATTCCCGGCGCCAAGAAGGCGACCGGCCTCCTGCTCGCTGCCGTCGCGCTTGCCGCGACCGTGCTCCTGCCGAACTCCCAACAGATCATGCGGCGCTTCACGCCGGTGCTCGGGCCGGTCGAGCCGCCGAGCGGCCTCATGGGAAGCCTCGTCTGGGCGCCCTCACGGGCGACGGCGGCGCTCGGCGCCGCCGCGATCATCGCCGTCGTGCTCTTCTCGTGGGGCACGACCGAATTCCTCTATTTCCAATTTTGAAGCCCGTGACGCCGCGCGCCTATCTTACGAGCTTCCTCGCCTTCGCGCTTTTCGGCCTCGCGCTGATCGCGCTTGTCGGGCTCGCGGTCGACGGCTTTGGCGTCTTCGGCACGAGGCTCATCGGCGCATCCCGCTTTCCGCCCAATCTGCGCCTCTCGATCTCGGGCGACCGCGTCACCAAGGCGATCGAGATCGCCGAGCGGGACGGCGACCGGGTCTTGTTCGTCGGCGATTCGCGCACGCAACACGGGCTCGACCCCGACGCGCCGGCCCTCTCAGGCGTGAAGGCCTATAACGCGGCGCTCGCCGGGGCGAGCTTGCGCGAGCAAATCGTCGCGCTCGATTATGCCCTCGCGCATGAGCCCGGCATCAATCACGTCGTCTGGGGATTATCCTTGGAGGAGTTCCCTTTCGGGATCGCGACCTCGGGCGATTACGCGGATTCGGCCTTCGCACGCCGCAGCCTCACCTCTGGCCTTCTGCGCCATCTCTTCGCCTTCGACTGGGTGGCGGCAAGCTTCAAGGCGCTCGTCGAGGCCCCTCGCCATGTGCGCGCCTCGATGAAACGAAACGGCGTCGCCGCCTTCGACGGCGACCCCATCGAAGGGGACGCCGTCGCGGCGCGCTTCGAAGCAGAGCTTGCGGGAACCGAAAGGGAGCTCCGTGGGAGCTTGCCGCAAGCGGCGCTCGATGAGGCGCAATCCGTGCTCGCGACGAGGCTCGCCAAGCTCGAGGCGGATGGCGTCGACGTCGATCTCGTCATCGTGCCGATGCACGTCTGGCGCCTCGAATTCTTTCGCCTGATCGGCATCGAAGCGCAACACGAGGCCTGGAAGCGCGGGCTCGCGAAGACGGTCGCAGCTCTCGGCGCCGCGCCGGGGAATGGCAAAATCAGGCTTTTCGATTTCGCCAGGCCTCACCCTTTTGTCGAGCAGCCGGTCCTCGACCCTCTTCCGACGGGCGAGCGGCGATTCTTCCTCGAGAGCTCGCATTTTTATCCCTGGCTCGGCGAGAAGATCTTGGGAAAGCTTTTCGAGAAAGGGGAGGCGGACGAGGGCCCACCCTTCGGAACCGAGATCGTGCCGGGCTCGATCGATGCGGATATGAGTTCCGCGATATCCGCTCTCGACGCCTGGGAGGCTTCACATCCGCGAGATGTCGGTTATGTGAAAGGGCTCATCCCGGAACGGTGAGCGAATACGCAAGGCCGGCACGAAACGGCAGTTTGGCGCCGAAGACCGTTTACCGATGAGGGATGACGACAGATGACGACAGATGAGGTGTTGAGCGAATTTCGCGCCGCGGGGGCCTTGCTCGAAGGCCATTTCATTTTGACCTCCGGCCTTCGCTCGCCACTCTATCTGCAGAAGAACCTCGTCTTCCGTGACCCGAAGCGCACCGAACGTCTATGCCGGGCGCTTGCGGCGAAGGCCAAGGCGCGCTTCGGCGAGGTCGATCTCGTGGTCTCGCCCGCGGTCGGCGGGATCATCCCAGGCTACGAGACGGCGCGTGCGCTCGGCGCGGAGGCGATCTTCGTCGAGCGCGAGGAGAAGGTGTTCAGGCTTCGGCGCGGCTTCACCATCACTGAGGGCACGCGCGTGCTCATGGTCGAGGACATTGTCACGACCGGTCTCTCCTCGCGCGAATGCCTCGCCGCGATCGCCGCCGAACGCGGGAAGATCCTCGGCGCCGCCTGCCTCATCGATCGCTCGGCCGGCAAGGCCGACATCGGCGTGCCGCTCGTCGCGCTTGCGAGCCTCGACGTACCGGCCTATCCGGCCGATGCGCTCCCGCCAGAGCTTGCCGCCATCCCCGCCGTCAAGCCGGGCAGCAGAGGCCTTCAGGGGTAACAAAATGACCGCTTCAGCGCCGCCCTCCCGCATTCGGCTCGGCATCAACGTCGACCATGTGGCAACCTTGCGTAACGCACGAGGCGGCACGCGACCTGACCCGGTGCGCGCGGCGCTCGCCGCCATCGAGGCGGGCGCCGACGGCATCACCGCCCATTTGCGCGAAGATCGGCGCCATATCACCGACACAGACATGGCCCGCCTCAAGGCGGAAATCTCGAAGCCCTTGAATTTCGAGATGGCAGCGACGCCGGAGATGCTGGAGATCGCGCTTCGAACGAAGCCGCACGCGGTCTGCCTCGTGCCGGAGAAACGCTCGGAGCGGACGACCGAAGGCGGCCTCGATGTGGTCGGCGGGCACAACCATCTCGTTCCCTATGTCGGGAAGCTGGCCGAGCACGGCATTCGCGTCTCGCTTTTCATCGAGCCTGGCGAAGCCGCGATCGAGGCTGCGGCGCGCTTGCGCGTCCCCGTGGTCGAGCTGCACACCGGCGCCTGGTGCGAGGCGGTCGCCACGGAAGATCGGACGGGCGACGCGAAGGGCTTCGCCCAGTTGCGGCGCGGCGCCAAGCTCGCCAAATCGGCGGGGCTCGAGGTGCATGCAGGCCACGGCCTCGATTTCGGCACCGCGCGGCGCCTCGCGGCCGTTCCCGAATTCGTCGAGTTCAACATCGGCCATTTCCTCATGGGCGAGGCGTTGTTTTCCGGTCTTGGTCCGGTGATCCGGGAGATGCGCAAGGCCATGGACGAGGGCCGCGGCCTCCCATGATTCTCGGCATCGGCTCGGACCTCACCGACATCCGCCGCATCGAGGCGACGCTTGCACGCTACGGTGAGCGCTTCCTCAATCGCTGCTTCACCGAGACGGAGCGACGAAAGGCGCTTCGCCGCAATATCGCCGGCCCGACATTGGCGCGCCGTTTCGCCGCCAAGGAAGCCTGCGCCAAGGCGCTCGGCACGGGGCTGCGCCGCGGCGTCTTCTGGCGCGACATGGGAGTCGTCAACCTGCCCTCCGGGCAGCCGACCCTTCACCTGACGGGCGGCGCCGCCGAGCGCCTGAGCGCGCTGACGCCAAACGGGCTCTGCGCCTTCATCCACTTGTCGATGACGGATGATCCGCCTTATGCGCAGGCGTTCGTGGTCATAGAGGCCCGGTAAAGGGGTTAGGTGCGAGTAGCGAATAGCGAGTAGTGAAAAGTGGGGAGTGAGATGTGAGCGCGGAGAGGTGAGCGGTGGTGGGCGCCGCGTGATCGGGATAAGGCCCCTCGCCGGGAGCTGGATCAGCGCGCCGCCTTGGAGGCTCGCTTGAGCCGGCTCGACAGTTTCATAAGGCGCATGCAGGCGCAGCGGCTGCTCATCGATCACGCCGTCCGAGCGATCGCCGATCTCGAAGGCCCGGTGCTCGAGCTCGGGCTCGGCAATGGGCGCACCTACCATCACCTGCGCGAGAAGCTTGCCAGGCGCCGCATCATCGCCTTCGACATCAAGGTGACGGCGCAGCCGGATTCGGTGCCAGCCCCTGAGGATTTGGTGCTGGGCGACATCAAGGAAACGGCGCGAGGATTTGCCGGCATCGACGCGGCCTTGGTTCATTCCGATCTCGGCTCAGGCATTCCCGAACGCGATCGGGAAACCTTGCTGTGGTTGCCGGGGATCGTGCCGACGCTTCTCGCGCCCGGTGGGCTCGCGATCTCGGACCTCGAGCTCGAGGACCCACGCCTCTTGCCGCAACCCTTGCCGGAAGGCGTGGCGGAACGGCGATATCATTTGTATGTGAGGGCGAGAGGGAGTGAATAGTGAATAGTGAATAGTGAAAAGCGACCCGCGCTTTCACTTCTCACTTCTCACTTCTCACTTCTCAATACGTCTCGACATGGTAGCGGCCGGACTCGCGCATTTTCTTGCGCAGCTCGAACCAGGCGATGCCGGCGCTTCGGCAGACATCGTCGAAGGCTGAATCCACCCCCTGCTCCATTCCCTTCAAACCGCACACATAGACATGGGTGTGCTCGGACTTCATCAGCTCGGCGACGCTCTCGGCCTCGCGGCGCATCAAGTCTTGCACATAGGTCTTCGGTTCGCCTGGCACGCGCGAATAGGCGAAGTGCTTGGTGAGAAGCTTTTCCGGCACCTTTTGCAGCGGCCCGAAATAAGGGAGCTCCTCGGGGCGGCGCGCGCCGAAGAAGAGCACCATCCGGCTTGGAGCATCGGGCATGGTGCGTCGCCGCCATTCGGTGAAGCCGCGGAAGGGGGCGGAGCCCGTGCCGGTGCAGATCATCACGATATTCGCGGCCCGATCATTGGGCATGAGGAAGCTCGCCCCGAAAGGCCCGGTCACCTCGACCTTGGCGCCGCGCTCGAGACCGCAAACGTAGCTCGAGCATTTGCCGAGCGGCTCGCGCTTGATCGTCAAGGCAAGATTATTGGTGTTCGGCCTCTCGCCATGGCGCGGGCTCGCGACGGAATAGAGGCGGATGTGATGCGCGCGGCCACCGGCATCAACGCCCGGCGGCACGATGCCGATGCTTTGGCCTTCGAGGATCGGAAAGGGCACATCCCCGAAATCCAGGATGACGTGGCGCACGTCATTATCGGCATCGGCGTCCGTGAGCCGGTAATTGCCGGTGACGGTCGCGATCGCGGGTTTCGCCCGGTTGAACAGATTGACGACCGGCCGTCCCGCCGAGGACGGCGCGACTGCCTTGCCGCCCGTTCCGCCATGGGCCGTGGCGATGAGCGCCTCGACCTCGGCCTCGAGCGCCTCGTTCGCCTGCGCCTCGCCACCCTCGCCGAGTGCCTGCGCGCCGAGCACTTGCTTAGCGAGCTCCTCCTGCGGCGGCAGCTCCTGCCAGGAATATTGCTCTTCGAGCGAATAGGGACGGTGCACCACGCGCCAATTGTCGATCGATCCCGTCGGGCAAGGGGAAATGCAATCCATGCAATAATTGCACTTCTCGGCATCGACCACGTAATTCGTCCCGTCATTCGAGACGGCGCCGACCGGGCAAGTCTCCTCGCATGTGTTGCACCGGATGCAGATCTCGGGATCGATCACATGCTGCTTGAGAAGGGCGGTTTCAGGAGGCATGGCGCACCATCAAAGGGGGCGAGTAGCGAATAGCGAGATAGTAAGTAGTGAGATAGTGAATACAGAGACACCTAATCACTATTCACTCTTCACTCTTCACTCTTCACTCTTCACTACTCGCGATCTCACTATTCACTACTCGCGATCTCACTATTCACTACTCACTACTCGCTTCTAAGCAATCTTCACATATTCGAAATCGCCGGGCTTATTGTCGATGCCGACCTTCGGCGGTGCGATCCAGGAAGCGAAGTGGGTCGGCCGCATCTCCGCCTTCATGAGGGATTCGATGAAGGCGCCGTCGGCCGCTGAGGGAAGATAATCGTCGCGCTCCTTCTCCCATTGCGCATCGCTCAAGAGCTCGCCTTTTGGATTGGCCTTCACATCCTTGAACTCGCCGATCTGGCGATGAAACGCCGTATGCGGCAAGGCGAGGCGGAAATTGACACCGGCCTTCTCGATGATCTTGTTCCAGCGTTCGACGCCCTTGGCGCAATCCTCGGTGTAATTGTCGCGAAGCCGCATGTTGAGAGCCGTCAGCGCCGGCTCATCGACGAGCTTGATCGCGCCGCCGATGAATTTGGCGACCGGATAAGTGCCGGAGGTGAGGCGATGGTCGTCCGTGATCTTGGTCTCGTGGAAACGGCCCTTGAGCCCCGCATTGTAGAAGTTCGCCGCATTGGTCGAGACCTCGGAACCGAAGAGGTCGAGCGAGAGCGAGTAATGCAAATTCATCTTCTTCTGCAGCGTCGGCAGATCGACGACGCCGAGGCCGCGCACCTTGTCGATCTCGCTCGGATCCTCGATGCCGGCTTCCTTCATCGCCTCGCAAGTGCGCTGGATGGTGCGGCCGACCCCGGTCTCCCCCACGAACATGTGGTGTGCCTCTTCGGTCAGCATGAAGCGGCAGGTGCGTGACAGCGGATCGAAGCCCGATTGCGCCAGCGATTCGAGCTGCATCTTGCCGTCACGATCGGTGAAGAAGGTGAACATGAAGAAGGAGAGCCAATCGGGCGTCGCCTCGTTGAAAGCGCCGAGCATGCGCGGCGCGTCCTCGGAGCCCGAGCGGCGGCGCAAGAGCTCATCGGCCTCGTCACGCCCGTCGCGGCCAAAGTATTTCTGCAGGAGATAGACCATCGCCCAGAGATGGCGCCCTTCCTCGACATTCACCTGGAAAAGATTGCGCATGTCGTAAAGGGAGGGCGCGGTCTTGCCGAGATGGCGCTGCTGCTCGACGGAGGCTGGCTCCGTATCGCCTTGCACCACGATCAGGCGACGCAGCATGGCGCGATATTCGCCCGGCACCTCCTGCCAGGCTGGCTCTCCGAGATGCGCGCCGAAATTGACCTTGCGGTCCTCTTCCTTGGGCGCGAGAAGCACGCCCCAGCGATATTCGGGCATGCGTACATAATCGAATTTCGCCCAACCTTTCGGATCGACCGAGATCGCCGTTCGCAAATAGACGAGCGCCTCCTGGAAGCCTTCGGGCCCCATATCCTGCCACCAATCGAGATAGCCTGGATGCCAGCGCTCGAGGGCTCTCAGCACCTGCCGATCCTCGGTGAGGCCGACGTTGTTCGGGATCTGCGTCGAATAGTCGACGTTTTGAATATCGATCATCTCTTGAGCTCCAGTATTGGCGAGTAGCGAGTAGCCAATAGCGAGTAGTGAGAAGTGAAAAGTGAGAAGCGAATTTTCTATTCGCTACTCGCTATTCGCCCCTCTACACCCGCCTCGGATCGAACACCGGCTTCTGGCCGGTGCCGTAGCGACGCAGTGCCCCTTCCTCGCCGACGGCGTTCGGGCGCTGAAAGATCCAGTTCTGCCAAGCGGTCAACCTCGCAAAAATCTTGCTTTCCATCGTTTCCGGCCCGCCGAAACGCAAATTCGCTTCGAGCCCCGTGAGGCTGTCAGGCGAGAAGCTGCGGCGCTCCTCGAGGAAGACGCGGATCTCGTCATCCCAATCGATGTCGTCGAGCGCGAAGGTGACGAGGCCGAGCTCTTGCGCCTCCTCCGCGTCGATGACCTCGCCGAGCTTTTTCCTTGCGCGCTCCACATCCTCGGGATCGGCGAGAAAGCGCGCCTGAAGTCGGGTGAGCCCATTGGCCATGGGATAGCTACCGAAATTGCATTCGCCTAACCCGATGCGCGCCGGCGCGCGGTTGTCGCCCTCTCGCTCGCCGATGAACATGTAAGAGCGATCGGCGGCGAAAACGATCTCGGCGAGCGTTCCGGCAAAGCAGGAGCCCGGCTCGACGAGCGCAACGATCGTGCGCGATGTCATGTCGAGCCGTTTCAGCACCCGCTTCCACAAGAGCCTGATCTCGCGCGCGAGCCAATGCTCGCGATGCTGGTCGAGGAACGCGTCAAAAGCCAGGACCTTCTCGATCGCGCCGCTCGACTTGAAAAGTATGGCGGCGACCTCGAACTCATTGTTGCGGATGTCGAGAATGGCGTCATCGAGCTCGCGCGCGAGCTCGAGTGGCCAGAAGCTCGCGCCGAGCGCCACCATCTCGTCGGTTGTCGCGGGCGGAGCGATGTCGGAAGCCTTGAGCGTGAGGGACGCGAGACGCTCGGCCCTGTCGAAGGCGACCGACACATATTCGTATTCGATGGTGTCCGCGCTCCTCTGCCTTTCGAGGGGCTCGAGGGCGATCCCCATCCCGTTGGCGTGGCGCGGTGATTTTTCCGCGAATTGGCGCGCACGCTCGGCGAGCACCGTTTCGAGCCGCGTGCTCGGCGCGGTCTCGTCGACGAGGCGCCATTCGACGGCGCGCTTGCCTTTGACGCCTTCCTCGGTGGTGCAGAACACGTCGGCCCGGTCGCGGCGCACCTTGCGTTTATCCGTGAGGCGCGTGAGCCCGCCGGTGCCCGGAAGCACCGCCAGCAAGGGCACCTCCGGCAGGGCGACCGACGCTGAGCCGTCATCGACCAGAATGATGTGGTCGGCCGCGAGCGCGAGTTCATATCCTCCGCCTGCGGCCGTGCCATTGATCACGCAAATCGTCGGAAGCCCCGAATATTGGCTCGCATCCTCGAAGGCGTTTCGGGTCTCATTGGTGAATTTGCAGAAATTCACTTTATGCGCATGCGAAGAGCCGGCGAGCATGCGGATATTGGCGCCGGCGCAAAACACCCGGTTCTTTGCCGAACGAAGAACCAGCACCTTCACGCCGGGATGCTCGAATCGGAGCCGCTGCAAGGCGTCGGCAAGCTCGATGTCGACGCCGAGATCATAGGAGTTCAGCTTGAGCTGATAGCCCTCGAAGAGCCCGCCATTCTCGTCCACATCCATGAGGAGCGTGGCGATCTCGCCGTCGACCGACAATTTCCAATGTCGATATTGCGCCGGCTCTGTGGAAAATTCGATGCGATCGCGCCCATTGGCCAATTTGCGCTCGCCCTCGGCCATGGTTTCCTCCCAAGCTCAATGACTATGCACTATATTGCATGATCCACAACTCGTCCAGGGGTGGAGGCGACAAAAATATTCGCAAATCGCCGGAAGCCCATCGACCTTTGTGGAATTATAATGCATAATCAATTCTCATGAGGGCAGCACCCTTCAGCACCTCCGCGCGCCCCGACGCGCTCGAACCCGAAGCGTCAGGCGAGGCCGGAGCTTCAAGCGCTGCTCGCCTCGAGGACAGGGACGCCAAAGGCGCTGGTCCCGGTCGGTCACGCGAGCGCGACGACGCCTTTCTTGTCGAGCTCGGCCAGAGAGTGCGGCGCATGCGCGCACTGCGCGGCATGTCGCGCAAGACCTTGAGCCGCGCCTCGGGCGTCTCCGAACGGTATATCGCCCAGCTCGAAAGCGGCCTCGGCAATCCTTCGATCACCTTGCTTCGCCGTGTCGCCGGCGCGACCGGAAGGCCGTTGGAGGATCTCATCAGCAGCGAGCCCGCCTCGCAGGCCCAGGAATGGGCGTTGATACGCGAGCTCATGCGGCGAGCGTCACCCGAAGCGATGCGCGCCGCGAAAGCGCTGCTCGCCGGCGATCGGCTAAAGGCCGAGCCGCCGACCGGCGCGCTCTCGACACCGGTCGAGCGCGTTGCGCTGATCGGTCTCAGGGGCGCGGGGAAATCGACGCTCGGGCGTCTTACCGCCGAGCGGCTCGGATGGAATTTCATCGAGCTCAACAAGGAGATCGAGCGCGAGACCGGCTTGTCGATCGCCGAGGTGTTCTCGCTCTATGGCCAGGACGGCTATCGCCGACTTGAGCTTGCGGCGCTCGAGCAGGTCTTGGCGCGCAAGGGCGCGATGATGCTCGCGACCGCCGGCGGTATCGTTGCGGAACCCGTGACCTTCGAACTTTTGCGGTCGTCCTGCTTCACCGTCTGGGTGAAGGCAAAGCCCGCCGAGCATATGAGCCGCGTACGCGAGCAAGGCGATTTGCGCCCGATGGCCGATGACAAGGCCGCCATGGCCGAGCTCATGACCATTCTGTCGAGCCGCGAGCCGCTTTACGCGCGCGCCGACGCGGTGGTCGACACGTCGAGC
>DASZIL010000045.1:0-34359 GCA_035949255.1 Beijerinckiaceae bacterium
GGAGAGCGATCTCACCATCGCCGAGCAGGACATCGGCGGCCAGCTCCAATCGGTCCCGGAGGCTTCACGGCGCGATTATTTGATCCGATTCATGGCCGACCTGAAGCTCGGCGCGCAGGCGGCCGAGGAGGCGAAGCTTCAGGACGCGCCGGATTTCCCGCAAAGGGTCGAGTATTTCCGCGAAAAGATCCTTCTCGACGACCTGATGCTCAAGGAAGGGACGAAGGCCGATACGCCCGAAGCGCGCAAGAAGCTCTATGACGACACGGTGACGAAGCTGCCGCCCGAAACCGAGCTGCACGCCCGCCACATCCTCGTCGAGGACGAGGGAACGGCAAAGCAGGTCGCCGAGCGCGCCAAGAAAGGCGAGGATTTCCTTGCTCTCTCCAAGGAATTCTCCAAGGACCCGGGCTCGGCGGCCGATGGCGGCGATCTCGGCTGGTTCACCAAGGACAAGATGGTGAAGGAATTCAGCGACGCGGCGTTCAAGCTCGAGCCGGGGCAGATCTCCGATCCGGTGAAGAGCCAGTTCGGCTGGCACATCATCAAGGTCGAGGAGAAGCGCACGAAGCCGGCCCCGCAATTCGCCGAGGTGCAGGACCAGATCGGCAATTACCTCTCCCAGCGGGCCCAGCAAACCCTGCTCTTGTCCTTGCGCGAGAAGGCGAAGATCGTCCAGTTGGACAAGCCTGCCGCGCCTTCTACCGGAGCGGCCGGTGGCGCCACGCCTTCTCCGGCGGCGCCCACGCCGGCCGCCCCGCCGAAATAGCGCGGCCCCAAGTCTTGATGGCATGAGGGCCATTGCAGGCGGCCCATGGCTTCGCGGATGCGTGGAGCCTGCTTTCGCTACGCGCTCGTCGCAACGAAACGCCGAGCCTTTCGAAAGGGCTGAAACGAAAGCCAATTTCCGGTGTGAGCTTGCCGAGGGAGGAGACTTTCGATCGGCACGGCTTCAAGCGGACGCGGTCCTCAACCTGACGAGGCCCTCGTCGAAACCTTGACACCTTTCGCGCGAACTGTTGAGCACGCGGGTCCGCGGTTCATCCTCCCGGGGAACCCGGTCGGAGCACCGCTACGCGACGACGCGATTCTCATCTTGGGGCCAGATCCAGGGGCACAAATGTCCGCGACCCTCTCACCGCTTGCGCCGAAATCCTATCCCGACCTCCCTGAAATCGAGGGGGTGCGCTTCGCGACGGCCGAGGCCGGCATCCGCTACAAGGGGCGCACCGACGTGCTTCTTGCCGTGATGGACAAGGGCACCCAGGCCGCGGGCGTCTTCACCCGGTCGAAATGCCCCTCGGCCCCCGTCGATTGGTGCCGCGCCAAGCTCAAATCCGGTGAGGCGCGTGCTCTCGTGGTGAATTCCGGCAATGCCAACGCCTTCACCGGGCGAAGCGGCAGGGAGGCCGTGCGGCTCACCGCCGCCTTGGCCGCGAAGGCGACCGGCGTTACGGCATCCGAGGTCTTCCTGGCCTCGACCGGCGTGATCGGCGAACCCCTCGACGCCTCGAAATTCGAAGGCGTGATGCAGAGGCTCGCCGCAAGCGCAAAGCCAGGCGGCCTGTTCGAGGCCGCCAAGGCGATCATGACCACGGACACCTACCCCAAGGTCGCGACCGCGCGTGTCAAGCTCGGCGAGACGGATGTGACGCTCAGCGGCATCGCCAAGGGCGCCGGCATGATCGCGCCCGACATGGCAACGATGCTGTCCTTTCTCTTCACCGACGCGCCGATCGCCGCCGCGGCCTTGCAGCCGATGCTGGCGCGCGCCGTCGACACCTCGATGAACGCCATGACGGTTGATGGCGACACCTCGACCTCCGACACGCTGATAATCTTCGCGACGGGAGCCGCGAGGAAGCGCGGCGCGCCCTCGGTCCTCTCAGCAGGCGATCCGCGCTTGCGCCCTTTCAAGGTGGCGCTCAACGCCGTTCTCGAAAACCTCGCCAAGCAAATCGCGCGCGACGGTGAAGGCGCGCGCAAATTCGTCGAGGTGAATGTGAAGGGTGCGGTCTCGCCGCGCTCGGCAAAGAGGATCGCGCGCGCCATCGCGGAATCCCCGCTCGTCAAGACCGCGATCGCTGGGGAGGACGCGAATTGGGGCCGCGTCGTCATGGCGGTCGGCAAGGCTGGCGAACCCGCGGACCGCGACAAATTATCGATTTCCTTCAATGGGATCCGCGTAGCGCACAAGGGCGAGCGCGACCCGGCCTATGACGAAGCCGAGGTCTCGAAGACGATGCGGCGGGAGGAGATCACGATCGATGTCGACCTCAGGATCGGAAAAGCACATGCCCGGATGTGGACCTGCGATCTCACCAAGGCCTATGTCGAAATCAACGGCGATTACCGGTCTTGATTGCTATAACCGCCGTAGGCCCCGTGGGTGAGTATTGTGTTGATGAATAGGTGCCTTGGAGCGTCCGATGTCCTTGAACATCAAAGACCCGGAAACGGAGCGACTGGCGCGCATGCTGGTGCAGCAGACGGGCGAGACGATCACCCTTGCAATCCGTCGAGCGCTCGAGGAACGGCTGCGCCGCGTCGGATCTGGCGTGCGTAAGGCAGCTTTTCTCGAGGATCTCGCCGCCATCCGCCAGCGCTGGATCGCACCCCCGGTCCTCGATGCCCGAAATGCCGATGAGATCATCGGCCATGATGAGAGCGGCTTGCCGGGCTGATTATTGCGCCGGCCTGGGGTCAAGCCGGCTCGGCACAAGCAGCCTCAGCTCACCAGAAGCAGAGGCCTCTCGAACACGCGCAGCACATTGCGAAGCTCGTGGCCGCGCTTGACGATCAGGCCGGTCGCCGTGATCACCGCATAGGCGCCTTGGCGGCGCGCGAGCGACGGGTCCTTCACGATGCGATAAAGCGGCACTTCACTCGCGCGCCTGAACACCGAGAAGACCGCGCGATCCTTGAGGAAATCGACCGCATAGTCGCGCCACTCACCCGACACGACCTTGCGTCCGTAAACATTGAAGATTTCCCGCAGCTCCTGCCGATCGAAGGAGATGCGCTCTTTCGCCGCAACGGGGAAACGGACGAGCTCCGCTCCCCGCGCGGCGCTGGGTATCGGTTCGGGATCGCTCATTGCGCCTCTTCTGATGCGAAACCCCCAAGGCCGGTAAAGCAACACATCATCGCGCGATGAGGCGCCCTGTTCAAGCAGATTCAGCCGCGAGGCATCGCGCCACACAAGGCCCGACGGAAGATCCGCTCGCGAAGGCATGCGTGGTTCACCTCTGCCATACGGCCCAAGACAGGGAGCCTCGCGGCAAAAGCCCAATTTCCGCCCAACCCGCGCCCTTCGGACGCCCCACTGGGCGCTATGCTGAGCCTCGTCGTCTGACCGGTCCGGTGCGTGGTTCCCGGACTTTTGCCCCCCAGCCCCCCGGGGATCGCCACCGTGATCGGCAGACGCGCTTGAGTTGATCCCCAAACGACTCCGTAGGCCGGCACCCCGCCGGCCTTTTTTCTTGAGCTCGCTGCATTTTTCGAAGCTCACCTCGCGCGAATGTGAACTCGCCGCCAGCCTTGGCCTCTCAGCGCGCCTGGTGGTGGTATTCGGGGTTCGGCCGCATGTCGACGGCAGAGGCCATCCGGTTCGACATATTGAAGAAAGAGGCGACGGCCGCGATGTCCCAGATGTCCCGGTTCGAAAAGCCCGCCTTGCGCAAATTCTCCCGATCCGCCTCGTTCACCTGGCGCGAATGCAGCGTCACCTTGATGGCGAAGGCGAGCATCGCCTTGTGACGAAACGAGAGATTGGCGGCGCGCCAGTTCATGGCCATGAGCTCCCCGAGCACCGGATCTCCCGAGAGCTGGCGAATCGCCGCGCCATGCGCCGCCAGACAGTAGAAGCAATGGTTCTCGCTCGAGACGGCGACAGCGATCATCTCGCGCTCGAGCTTCGACAGGCCCGAGGCACCGAGCATCAGATCGTTGTAGAAAGCGGCGAACGCCGAAAGCTTTGTATCGTCAAACGCATAGCTCGTCAGCACATTGGGGACGAAGCCGATCTTCTCCTGACATTTTGCGAGATAGGCGCGCATCTCGGCCGACAAATCGCCGGGCGGCAGGGCGAGCGCCATCGGCCTTTGTGTTCCATCCTGCCGGCGCGGTATTTCGCCGCTGGCGGGCCGGGGCTTTTGCGCCACGTCCTGGGTTTTCGCGAGCTTCGGCAGCGGCTTCTTGGCGATCGCCATCTTGGGCGATACGAGCTTCGGCGCCACAGGCCTCGGCGCCACTTGTTTCGCGGGCGCGGGCTTGGTCGCCCGTGACGGCCCGCGCTTCACGTCTTTTGCCCTGACCGGCTTTTTCACTTTCCCAGCGCTTCTCATCGTTTCCTCGATTGTTTGAGCCAAGGCGGCGGTCGCTTGCCTTACGTCCCGCGCCCCAGGCATTTACGGCGTCCCATCACGATACTCTTGAGCACTTCGGAAGGGAAACCCTTCAAATCCCGGCGAGCAAGGCGCCCGGCATGGTGAGGCCGGCGAAAAGCCTTTACTTCCGCGCATTGACATCGGCCGAACCGTTCTGTCACCCCCTCTGGCCGATACTGAGAGAAGCACGGCGGTTTTGGCCGGCGGGGGACGGAGCAAAGGCATCCCATGCGCGTGGTTTCGGCGAAAGAGATCGATGCGGCACTCAGCTTTCTGGCGCTGATCGAAGCGCTGCGGCGCGCCTTCGGCGCGAAGCTCGAGGCTCCCGAGCGGCATCACCATGAGGTCGCGCGCGAAAACGAGACCGCGACGCTCCTCCTCATGCCGGCCTGGACGGGCGCCGGGGAGCGTCCGTCTTATCTCGCGACCAAGCTCGCGACGGTGTTTCCCGGAAATGCCGCGCGTGGTCGCCCGAGCGTCTACGCCACGACGATCCTTCTCGATGGCGAGACGGGCGAGCCGCTCGCCGCGATGGACGGCACGCGCCTCACGCTCTGGCGCACGGCCGCTGCCTCGGCGCTTGCCGCCTCCTACGCGGCGCGCGAGGATGCTTCGCGCCTGTTGATGGTCGGGGCCGGCGCTCTCGCGCCCTTTCTGATCCGCGCCCATGGCGCCGCCCGTCCGATCCGCGAAGTGACGATCTGGAACCACAACGCCGCGCGGGCCAAGGAGGCCGTCGAGCGCATCAGCCGGGAGGGTAGGCGGAAGGGTGGCCGCGAGGGAGAAGCCCCGCTCATCAGCGTCACCGACGACCTCGAAGCGGCGGCTCGCGCCGCCGACATCATCACTTGCGCCACGCTTTCGCGCACGCCCTTGATCAGGGGCGAATGGCTGAAGGAAGGCGCGCATCTCGACCTCGTCGGCGCCTTCAACCTCGAGATGCGTGAAGCCGATGACGCGGCGCTGCGCCGCGCGCGCCTCTTCGTCGACACGAAAGCAGCCCTCAAGGAAGGTGGCGATGTCGCGGTCGCGCTCAGCCAAGGCGCGATCACGGCCTCGCATGTCGCGGGCGATCTCGCGAGCCTTGTGCGTGGCGATGTCCAAGGGCGAAGCTCGCCGCGAGAGATCACGGCCTTCAAATCGATCGGCGCCGCGATCGAGGATCTCGCGGCGGCGGTCGCGGTGTGGGAAGCGTTATAGTTGCGAATAGCCAATAGCGAGTAGCGAAGGGGAGACGAGGACTACTACTCGCTACTCGCTCACCTCATCGGCACATGCGCCGTTTCCTTGATGCGCGAGATGACGACGAAGCTCACCGCGGCCGCCGCCATCACATAGGCGACGGGAGAGAGCGCGGAGCCGGTCACCTGGATCAGCCATTGCGCGATCAGGGGCGCGAAGCCGCCGAAGATCGCGACCGCGAGCGCGTAGGAAGACGACATCCAGGTCGAGCGTCCCCGCGTGGTGAAGATCTCCGCGATCGCCGCCGGTCCCGCTCCCGAGAAGAGCGCGATGGCAATGCCGAAGACGATCTGCATCGAGGCCACGAAAGCGAAGCCATAACCCTGCAGCATCAGCCAGAAGACGGGCAGCGGCAGAAGGAAGAAGGCGGCGCAGGACGAAAGCAGGAGCGGCTTGCGGCCGATGCGATCCGAGAGCGCCCCCATGATGGGCACGAAGATCACGACGGCGAGGAGGCCGATCGTGTTCGACCACAAGGATTCCGCCGGGCTGAGCTTGAGCTGGGCGCGCGTGAAGGTCGGCATATAGCTCAGGAAGGTGTAGTAGCAGACCGTCCAATGGACGGTGAAGCCGAAGGCGATGAGGGCTAGCCTCATGTCGCTGCTCTGCGCCGGCGCGCTCGCGTCGCCATATTCCTGCGCGACCTCGCGATAGGGAGGCGTCTCGTCGACCGCGCGGCGAAGCCACAGACCGATCGGCAGGAAGAGGCCCCCGAGAAGGAAGGGGATACGCCAGCCCCAGCCGTCCATCGCCTCGCTGCCGAGCGTCGAGGTCAGGATGGCCGCGAGGCCCGAGCCCAGCAAAGTGCCGCCGGCGACCGACATCTGCTGCAGGCTCGTGTAGAAACCGCGCTTCCCCTCGACCGACCATTCGGCCATGAAAGCCGTCGAGCCGCCCCATTCACCGCCCGTCGAGAAGCCTTGCAGCATCCGGCAGACGAGGAGGAGGATGGGAGCGAGGATGCCGATGCGGCCATAGGTCGGGATGAAGCCGATGAGCACGGTGCCGATCGCCATCAGGAGAATGGTCAGGATCAGCGCGGGCTTTCGGCCATGCGTGTCACCCATCCGGCCGATGACGATGCCGCCGAGCGGACGAACCACGAGGCCGACGCCGAAGATCGCGAAGGTGGACAACAGCGCCGACTTCGGATCGTCCTTCGGGAAGAAATTCACCGCGAGCGACGAGGCAAGGTAGGCGTATACGCCGTAGTCGTACCATTCCATCACGTTGCCGATGGTGGCGGCATAAATGGCCTTGCGGCTCTGGGCCTCGGTCGGTCCGGCGGCCGACAACCCAACATTTCCAATGACGGCTTCCGACATGGCGACGGCCCCGAGCCCCGTGTTGGTTCGATTCTAACGTGAAAGCTAAGCCGAAAAGCGCCTAGGCCGCAATGCGCATGTCATTTGCGTGACGGCGAGCCCGGCGGCGGCGCTTGCGCCTTCTCCCGATCCCAAGTGCCGGCCCCGATGCCCCGCTCGCGCAGCTTGAATTTTTGCACCTTGCCGTTTTCGGTGCGCGGCAGCTCGGCGACGAATTCGAGGAAGCGCGGCAGAGCGAAGCGCGGCAGGCGCGGCTCGCAGAATTCGATGAGCTCGAGCTCCGACAGGCGGCTTTCCGGCTTGCGGAGGATGGCGGCCATCACCTCATCCTCGGCGAGCTCCGAGCCCACGGGGAAGACCGCGGCCGCTGCGATCTCCGGATGGCTGATGAGCACCTGCTCGACCTCGAAGGAGGAGATGTTCTCGCCGCGCCGGCGGATGGCGTCCTTGAGCCTGTCGAGGAAACGGAACTGGCCGTCCTTTTCGCGCAGCACGCGGTCTCCACTGTGGAACCAGAGATTGCGCCAGGCCTCGACGGTCTTGTCGGGCATGCCGAAATAGCCGCGCGCGAAGGCGTAAGGCTCAGCCGCGCGCAGCATCAATTCACCGGCTTCGCCATCGGGGAGTTCATTGTCGTCCTCGTCGACGACACGCGCCTCGAAACCTTCGATGACCGCCCCCATCATGCCCGGCCTTTGCACGCTTGGATGCGCGCCGATGACGAAATTCGTCTCCGTCGACCCATAGCCGTCGAGAAGCGCGATGCCGCTTCGCGCCGCGAACTCCACGCGGAACTTCTCCGGCACGCCGGGCGCGAGCGCGATGCGCACCGCATGCGCCTTCTCCCGTGGCGAGGGCGAACGCGAGAGCAGCATGGGCACCATGGCGCCGAGCAGATAGGTCACCGTCGCCTTGTGCTCGGCGAGCGAGGCGAAGAAGCCCGAGACCGAGAAGCGCTTGAGGTAGACCACATGCGCGCCCATGAGGAGCGCCTGGTAGAAGCTGTTCAAGGCATTGCTGTGGAAGAGCGGCAAGGGCGTGACGAGCACATCGTCTTCCTCGACGCCGAGCATGCCGGCCGTGACGATCCCCCACCAATAATATTGCGCATGCGGGCAGATGACGCCCTTCGATGGGCCTGTCGTGCCGGAGGTGTAGAGGATCGCGAGCGTGTCGCCTGGGCCGACGGCGGCGGACGGCTCACACGAGGCCGTTGGGGGCAGGGGGTGAAGCGGCAGGCCATGCGCGATGTCCGCCTCGGCTTTGCCGATGAGCCAAAGCGTTTCGAGCGCCGTTTCACCGATCTCGGCATGGTCGAGCGCGGCGAGGAACTCCGCCTCGAGGATCAACAGCCGCGCACCGCAATTGCGCAAGATATGCGCGAGCTGCGGCCCGCGTGAGCCTGTGTTGATCGGCACCAGCACGGCGCCGATCCATGCAGCGCCGAGCATGATTGTGACGAAATCCAGGCTGTTCCCGCAGATCAGCGCCACGCGGTCGCCGCGCTTGATGCCGGCGCGCAAAAGCGTTCCGCCGAAACCCGCCGCAAGCTCGCGTGCCTCGCGGAAACTCAGCGTCGTGCCGCTCGCCGTGACGAGGGGCTTGTCCCCGAAGCGCGCGGCTTGCGCGTCGAGCATCGCCGGCAGATTGCGCTCGGCCGGACGGAAGAGCGTCGCGAATTTCTCGGCATTCATGCGGCCACCAGCGCGAGCACGCGCAAGGGCGAGCCGGAGCCTTGCCTGATCTTGAGCGGCGCCGCGATCAGCACGGCGCCGGTCGGCGGGAGGAGATCGAGATTGGTGAGGCATTGCAGGCCGAAGCGGCCGGCCCCATGCATCAGCGCGTGGCATGGATAAGGAGGGCGCAAATGCGCCGCCTGGCCCGCATCCGTGCCGATCGTCTCGGTGCCGAAGCCGAGGACGTCGCGCTCCTCGACGAGAAAGCGCACGGCCTCGACGTCCGGTCCCGGCGTGTGCTGGCCCGTCTCGTCAAAATTCTGGAAGGCGACAGGGTCGTTGCTGCGTTTCGACCAATCGGTGCGCATCAGCACCCAGGACCTCGGCAAGATGCGCCCGTGCCGCTCCTCGAAGGCGCGCATCTTCGCGACTGTCAGGAGGTAGTCCGCATCTTCCGCCGCTTCGCGCGAGCAATCGATCACGCTCGCCGAAGCGATGAATCGGTCGAGGAGGATCGTGTCGGTCGCGTTATTTGGCAGGTCCCTACCGGTGACCCAGTGGATCGGCGCGTCGAAATGCGTGCCCGTGTGCTCGCCGAAGGAAAGGTTGTTCCAATACCAAGCGGGACCTCGCGCGTCGTAGCGCGACACCTCCTCGATACGCACCGGCGCGCTCTCGCCGAATTCCGGCGGCAGCACGATGGGCGGAAACTCGGGCGCGAGCGTGTGGGTGAGATCGACCACCCGGATGCGCCCCGCGACGAGGTCGGAGACGAGGTGCGCAAGTATGGGAGAGCTCATGTCTTCACCCGGCGAGTTCCCGCTCGAGCGCCTTGGGATTGTCGAGAAAGCGCGCGACAAAATCCTTGGCGACCTCGCCCGGATAAACATCCTCGAGACCGCGCTCGAGAGCGTCGACGACGGATGCGGCGAGCGCCGCGGGCGAAAGCTTCGGCGGCGGTACGCGGGCGTTCCATTCATCGTCGATCGGCCCGGGGAAAGCGTTGATGACGCGGATTCCGCTTGCCTGCAAATCGGTGCGCAGCGCCTGGGCCAACGACAAGGCGGCGGCCTTCGAGGCCGAAAACGTCCCATGCGCGGGATCATTCGAGAGCGCATGGATCGACAAAATATTCACCCATGCGGTGGCGCTCGCGGGGCCGTCGGCGGCGCGCGCCTTGAGCGCCGGCGCGAAACCCTGCGCCAGGCGCAACAGGCCGAAATAGTTCACCTCCATCTCCGCCCGCGCGGTCTCGACGCCGGCACGCGATGTGATCGAGCCTGGCCGATGGTATTCGGCCGTGTTGATGAGGATGTCGACCTTGCCGCCGATGCTGCCGGCGAGCTCGCGCACGGAGCTCTCATCGGTCACGTCGAGCGGCACCAGCGTGACCGGCGCCAAGGCGCCGAGAGCCTTGAGATGCGGCGAGGGCTTCCAGGGTGCGGCGTGACCCGCCCAGACGAGGTCGGCGCCGGCCGCGACCAGTGCCTCGACCATGGCGCGCCCGAGCTTCGTCTTGGCGTCGGTGACCAGCACCTTGCGCGCGCGCGGCGCGCATGTCGTTTCGCGGATGAGGGGGTCCTTTGCCATGTCGGGCGTGTCCTTCTCCGGTAAGCCGATCATCAAGGCCTGGCCTGACTTGTCGAGCGCTAATCGCAAGCGCAGCCGCGATGGGGCGGGCTCGCAAGCGCCATGCAGCGCGACGATAGCGCTTGGTCCGCAATCGAGCCGCACCAAGCCGACCCGCCAGGGCGCGCGCTCACGGAAATAAAGCTCCTGCCCATGCCGAATCAGGGTCTCGGACAAAAGCTCGCCCCCGCCTTCCATGGGGCGCCAGCGCAGCCTTGCCGAGAGGCATTCGACGCAAGCATCGCGCGGCGGATATTGCACGGCGCCGCAATCCTCGCAGCGTTGCAAGGCGAAGAGGCCGCGCGCCGCCGCGGCGGTAAGCCCTTGCGCGGCGCGGCTGCGCCAGAAAGGCGGAACGAGCGGCGGTTTGAGCGGGACCAGCGGGTTCCTGCGCTTCACCTGACCGCCCGGCATGCGCGCTTCCTTTGGGGCCGCGCTCACCGTTTCTTCCCCCTCTTTCGGCGGCCTTCCGCCGCAAGGATCGCGGCGCCCGAGCACAGGCCTCGATCGTAGTTGATCATGCCGAAACCGCTCACGAGGCCAAGCCTTGCCCTCTCCACCTGCGCGCCGAGCGGCGCGCCGATCAATTGTCGGATCGCCTCGACGAGGCCGAGATGCCCGCCCGCGGCACCCGCCTGCCCCATCGACAATTGGCCGCCCGAGGTGTTCAGCGGAAAGCTGCCATCGATCGTGAAGCTGTGGCGACGCACGAAATCCGGACCCTCTCCCTTGGCGCAGAAACCGAGATCCTCGATCTGCATCAGGGTGATCACGGGATAATCGTCATAAGCCTCGAGCAAGTCGATGTCCTTCGGTGCGACGCCCGCCTGATCGTAGAGCGCCTCGCGGTCGAGCGCCCAGCCGCCGCGAAACTGGATCGGATCCTCGGGATAGGCGTTGTGGCGCTCGATCGCGGCGAGAAGCCGCGCGTGAGGAAGATCGAGTTTTTTCGCCGTGGCGCGCCGCATCACGAGGAAGCCGTCGGCACCGGCGCAAGGCATGACGCAATCGAAGAGGCGGATCGGGTCGGCGATGAGGCGCGCGTTGAGATACTCCTCGAGGCTGAGCTTCCTGCGAAAAAGAGCGAGCGGATTGGAAAGCGCGTTCTGCCGCTGCGCAACACAGAGCTTGCCGTAATCCTCACGCCGCGCGCCGTAAGCACGCATGTAATGGGCGGTGAGGAGCGCGAAGCTGCCGTTCGGGCCACCCGAGCCATAAGGGTAGACGGCGTCACGCGCGAAACGGCTGAAGCTCGCCGTGTTCAGGCGAAAGGAATCGACGTGGTTCGCGTCGCCGGCGATGCAGGCGACGATGTGGGCATCGCCCGCTTCGACGGCTCGCGCCGCGCGGCGCAACTGGACGATGGCCGATGCGCCGCCCATCGGCGCATGCTCGAGAAAGCGGGGTGAGAGCCCGACATGCTGGGTGAAGCCGACGGCCGTATCGGGCGCAAGGGTGAAGCTCGAGACGGCAAGCCCGTCGATATCGCTCTTGCGGATGCCAGCCGTCTTGATCAGCTTCGCCAAGGCTTGCGCCAAAAACCAATGCGCCGAATGGATCGAATGGCGTGTGTAGGGGACGGTGACCGGGGCGGCCACCACGACATCCTCATAGGGCCTCGCCGCCGCCCGCATCAGGCTGCTTCGGCCCCGAGATAGGCCTCGCGCACGCGTGGGTCGGCGCTCACCTTGACGGGCGAGCCCTCGGCGATCTTGACGCCGAAATCCATGACCACGACCCGGTCGACGAGGTTCATGACGAAATCCATGTCGTGCTCGACGAGCATCACCGTCACTCCCTCAGCCCGCAGCGCCTTGATCAAATTCGCCAAGGCCTGTTTCTCCAGGCGGCGCAACCCCGCCGCCGGCTCGTCGAGAATGACGAGCGCGGGATCGGCCGCGAGCGCGCGCGCCACTTCGAGAAGGCGCTGCTCGCCGAGCGGCAGGGTGCCGGCGCGCTGCTGCCATTTGGCGTCAAGCCCCACTCTCGCAAGCTCCCGCGCGGCTTCGGCCTGAACGGCACGTTCCTCGACACGATCGAGCCGCAACGCGCCGCGCAGGAAGCCTGAGCGCGTGCGTCCGTAAGCGCCGAGCACGACATTGTCGAGAAGCGTCATCTGCGGGCGAAGCTTCACATGCTGAAAGGTCCGAGCGAGCCCGCGGCGCGCCAAGGCGTGCGTCGACAGCCGCGCGACATCTTCCCCGAGAAAGCGGATGCGCCCCTCATCGGGCGAGGCGAGGCCGGTGACGAGGTTGAAGAGCGTCGTCTTGCCGGCGCCGTTCGGGCCAATGAGGCCGATGATTTCCCCGGCGCTGACCTCAAAACCCACGTCATTGACCGCGACGAGGCCGCCGAAGCGCTTGGTAACGCCTTCGATCGAGAGAAGCGGCGTTCCTTTCGGTCTCGGCGCGCGGCGCGAAAGGGGCGCCGCGTCCTTGAAGGCGGGCATGGGCGCACGCCGTGGCGCGGCGCCCAAGATGAGGGGAACGAGACCGAAGCGGGCCTTCTGCAAGATGAGGATGAAGAGGGCGCCGAGCACCACCGCCTCGAGCTGCGAGCTGTTTAAGGTGACGAGCGGCAGGAAGGATTGCATCCCCTCCTTCAAGAGCGTCACGATGCCAGCCCCGACAACCGCGCCGGCCACATGGCTGGCACCGCCGATGAGGGCCATGAGCAGGAACTCGATGCCAGCTTCCAGGTCGAAGGCCGTTGAGCTCACGACCCTTTGGAAATGCGCGTAGAGCCAGCCGGCGAGCGCGGCGAGGAGGGCGGCGAGCACGAAGGCGCAAAGCCGCGCCCGGAACGCATCGATGCCGAGGCTTTCGACGAGCGCATTGCCCCCGCGCAACGCGCGAATGGCCCGGCCCTCGCGCGAATCGAGGAGATTGGACAAGAGCAGCATGGCGAGCCCAAGGAGAGGCCAGACGAAGTAATAGAAGGATCTCGCCGATACGAGCGTGAGCGGGCCGAGGCTGAGCGGCGGGATCGCTGCGATGCCGTTGTGGGATCCAAGCGCTTCCACATTGCCGAAGAGGTAATCGATGGCGATGCCCCAGGCGATGGTCGAGAGCGGCAGGAAATGGCCGCCAAGCCGCAAGGTGACGGCGCCGAGCACCATGGCGGTTACACCCGAAGCGAAAAGCCCGATCGCGAGCCCGACGAAGGGCGATCCGCCCATCGCTGTGGTCCACCAGGCGCTCGCATAGGCGCCGATGCCGAGGAAGGCGGCCTGACCGAAGGAGATGACGCCGCCTGCACCCGTCATCAGCACGAGGCCGAGCGCGACGAGCGCATAGATCGCGATGTAGTCGAGAAGCGTCAGCGCATAGCCGCCGAGCACGAGCGGGAGAGCGCCGAGGACCACGACGGCAAGGATGGTGAGCGCCATCGCCATGGTGATCGGCGCGGTCGCGACGGCGCTTCCTGAAAGAGAGCGCCGGCTCATGCGGCGATTTCTTCCTCGGCCGCGCCATCTTCGTCCTCGAGCTGATGCGCGAAGGCGAGCGAACGCCAGACGAGGATCGGGATGAGGGCGGAAAAGACGATGACTTCCTTGAAGGCGCTGTTCCAGAAGGCGGCGTAGCTTTCGAGAAGTCCGACGAGAAGCGCGCCGACCGCCGCCATCGGATAGCTCACGAGCCCGCCGATGATGGCGCCGACGAAGGCCTTGAGGCCGATGATGAAGCCCGAATCATAATAGAGCGTGGCGACGGGAGCGACGATCACGCCCGAGATGCCCGCAAGGCCGGAGGCAAGGAGAAAGGCGAGAGCGCCCGTCCGCGCGGGGCTGATCCCGCACAAGAGCGCGCCCTGCCGATTGACCGCTGTCGCCCGTAGCGCCTTGCCGATCGTCGTATGGGTGGAGAGCAGGAAGAGGAGGATCGAGACGAGGCCGCAGGTCGCAAGGATGATGAGGGTCTGGCCCGGAAGCACGAAATCCCCGAGGCGGAACAGGGTGCGCGTCAAGGCTTGCGTGCGCACGCCTTCGGGCCCGAAGTAGAAGAGAGCAAGCCCCGAGACGGCGAAATGCAAGGCCACGGCCACCATGAGGAGAACGAGAACCGGCGCGTCGGCGAGCGGCCGAAAGGCGATGCGAAAGAGGAGCGGGCCGATCGGCAGAACCAGGGCAAGGGTGAGCCCGATGGCGACGGGCTGTGAGAGCTCGCGCCCCGAAAGGAAGGCGACGAGCGCCACGGGGAGGAGGGGCAGGCCGGCGTAAAGCGCGAGCGCGCGAGGTATCCGCCCGGGCTCGCGAGCGCGCGCCGCCCGCAGGATTTCCATGGCCGATGCGATGGCGGCAAGCGTGAGCACGAGCCAGATCGTGCCCGGAAGGCGATGGCGCTCGAAGGCGCCGAGCGTCAGCGCCGCATAAGCGAGAATGTCGCCGAAGGGCACGAAGATGACGCGGGTGACGACGAAGACGAGGACGATGCCGAGCCCGACGAGCACATAGATCGCGCCATTGGCGATGCCGTCCTGCGCCAGCAGCAGCGCGATTTCCAAATTCATGCGCTCGCCTGTCGCAGGGATAGGTTCGGCCCGCCCCGAATGTCACACAGGGAAGAACGAGGTTCAACCCCGTTCGCGAGGGCGCCAATCGCCAGGCGCTTCGGCGCGCAAGTAGGCGCCGCGGAGGCTTTCGCGCCTCGCGTCGCAACGCCGGCTCTTTCGCAGCTCCGCGCGCGGTCAGGGGGATAAGTACGCGCGAACCCGCACGTCAGCCTCGCCTTCGACGCCGGAATATGGCAGAGGAACACGGTTCAAATGGCGCTTGGCGCCGCAACGCTCGGCGCCCATCGACAAAATGTGCCCTTTTTTGCGAGATAACCGCAATCCGCCAATAGCTGATGCAAAGGGCCAAGGCATGATCACTCTACGCTCACCGGCACTGCGTTTCCTCTGCGGTGCCGTTCTCCTCCTCCTGCTTTCGTGGCTTGCGCACCCGGCCGCCGCCGCGCCCGCGAAGCCGAAACCGCAGGCGACCGCGGCTCAGGCGAAAAAAGGGACAGCGGCGGCGCCGGCGGACGCCGCGTCGTCCAAGCCTGGAACCGGACAGGCGTTGAAGCTCGGCCAGTTCGACGATTGGGTCGCCTATGCGACGCCGGGGACGAAGAAGATCTGCTACGCCCTGTCGGTGCCGAAGGAACGCCTGCCAAAGAACCTCAATCGCGACCCGGGCTATCTTTTCGTTTCCTATCGGCCCGATGAGAAGGTTCGCGGCGAGATCGCCGTCGTCATGGGCTTCGCCGTGAAGGAGAATTCGCCCGCCGAAGCGGTGCTTGGCGCCAGCAAATTCGAGCTCGCCGGCAAGGACACGAGCCTTTTCGTCCATAACGCAGCCGAAGAAGGCACCATGCTCGCCGCCATGAAGCGGGGCGGCAGCCTCGTGGTGAAGGCGTCCTCGAGGCGCGGCAACGAGACGACCGACCGGTTCTCGCTGGCCGGCATCGTTCAGGCGCTCGATCGAGCGGAGAAGGAATGCAAGTGAGCGCGCTGGCGCCAATCTTGCTGGAAAAGCCTGCCGCGCCGCTCACCTCGCTCGCGGGGAGCGGCCGTGCCGAGCTTGCGACGCGGCTCGCCGAGCTCGGCGTTCCGGCGCGCGAAGAGCGGATGCGCGTGGCCCAGCTCTGGCACTGGATCTACCATCGCGGCACGATCGACTTTGGAGCGATGACAACGGTCGGCAAGGAGATGCGCGCCAAGCTGGCGCGAAGCTTCAGCCTCGAACGCCCACGGGTCGTCTCGGAGCACCTCTCCTCCGACGGCACCCGCAAATGGCTGTTGCGGATGGCGCCGAAGGGCCCGGGAGACAAGGGCGCCGAAATCGAGACCGTCTATATTCCGGAGGCCGATCGCGGGACGCTCTGCGTCTCGAGCCAGGTCGGTTGCACCCTCAATTGCTCCTTCTGCCACACCGGTACGCAGCGGCTCGTGCGCAATCTCGATGCCTCGGAGATCGTCGGCCAGTTGCTCGTCGCCCGCGATCAGCTCGGCGACTGGCCGGGCGCCGGCAGACCCGGCGACGGTGGGGCCTTGCCCGACGCTCCTCGCCTCATCTCGAACATCGTCTTCATGGGGATGGGTGAGCCGCTTTATAATTTCGAGGCCGTCAAGGAGGCGGTCGAGACCATCGCCGATGGAGAGGGGCTTTCCCTTTCGCGCCGGCGCATCACGCTTTCCACCTCCGGCGTCGTTCCGATGATCCCGCGCGCGGGCGCCGAGATCGGCACGATGCTCGCGATCTCGCTGCATGCGGTGCGCGACGAGCTGCGCGACGAGCTCGTGCCGCTCAACAAGAAATACCCGATCCCAATGCTGCTCGATGCGTGCCGCGCCTATCCGGGCCTGTCGAACGCTAGGCGCATCACCTTCGAATATGTGATGCTGAAGACCATAAACGACACGAACGCCGACGCGCGTGAATTGTTGCGCCTGCTGCGCGGCATTCCGGCCAAGATCAATCTCATCCCCTTCAATCCTTGGCCCGGCACGCGCTACGAATGCTCGGACTGGGGCCGCATCGAGGCCTTCTCCGAGATCGTGTTCAACGCCGGCTATGCCTCGCCCATTCGCACGCCGCGCGGGCGCGACATTCTCGCCGCTTGCGGCCAGTTGAAGAGCGAGACCGAGAAGCTGCGGGCGCGGGCCCGGTTGATGCTCGAGAGCGGCATCGGCGCGGAGGGAATGTTCGCGAGTCCCGAATAGCGGAGGCGGGGCCCGGGTCTCGTCCCCTGACGCCGCGAAAATTTTTTGAGCGGCGGTGATTTTTATCGGCATTCTAAAAACCGCGAAAAATTCATTGCTGTTCCGAGAGCTTCAGGACTAATATTAATTTAGAATAATTTAAAACTGGCGTAAGTCACGGGGAATTGAGAAAAATATTGAACAATACTGCTTGACGTTCGAGGTTCGCTGCCCCCTTTAGCGCGCTTGCGCGGATAAGAGCAGCAGCCGCGCCTGAAGGTTCCATGGTGCGGATTTATCCTCGACCTCTCATTTGCCAGGGTTGCGTCGTCGCCAGCGCGGCGATCGCGCTCACCGCCACGCTGGCTCTGACGGCCGGCGTTTCGGCGCGCGCCGAGGAGCCGGAGAACCAGCCCGCCGCCACGCCCGATCCTTACCACGAGCTCGAGACGAAATATCTCTTCGGCTTCACCACCGGCTCCGATATCGGCGAGGAAGGGGAGAAATCGGTCGAGTTCGAAACCACTGCCGCGCTCGGCAAGCGTGGCGGCAGCTACCGCATGATCGAGCAGGAATTCGAGTTCGAGGGCGTGCCTACCCAGTTCTTCGCCTATGAGCTCTCCGCGCATGTCACCAATCATTCGATCAACAGTGTCGAAGGCATCGACAATATCGATCGCACACAGTTCAGCGGCTTCTCGAGCGCGCTCAGCTATCTCATCATCGGACGCGGTCCGGGCTCGCCGATCGGCTTGACCTTCTCGGCCACACCCGAATGGGCGCGTGTCGACGGCACGAGCGGCGTGCGCACGAGGGATTTCAGCACCGAATTTCGCTTGATCGCAGACACCGAGCTCATCGCGAACCGCCTCTATGCGGCGGTGAACGCGCTCTACCAGCCCGATATCGCAAAAGCATCCGGAGACCTCGCCACGAGCCGCACCGCGACGGCCGGTATGACCGGAGCGCTCACCTACCGGGTGGCGCCCAAGGTGACGATGGGAGGCGAGGTGGAATATTACCGTGCCTACGAGGGTTTTGGTTTCAGGAGCCTCGATGGGCACGCCCTCTACGTGGGGCCGACCCTCTATGTCCAATTCACCACCAAGACCTTCTTGTCGGTGGCCTTTTCGAGCCAGGTCACGGGCCATGCAACGGGAGACAGCCGCTCGCTCGACCTCGTGAATTTCGAGCGCCACCGCGCCAACGCCAAGCTCGAATTCGAGTTTTAGCCCCGATCACACCGGCGATTCGTTGGAGACGAAAATGAAGCCACATCCCGCAAGATCGCGCCGCATCGGCGTCCTGGCCCTTTCGCTCGCCTTCCTTTGCGGCCAACACGCCTTCGCGCCGGGCGCCTTGGCGCCACGCGCCTTGGCGCAAGAAACGGCGGTTGTGAAACTCACCCTCAAGAACCATCGTTTCGAGCCCGCGGAGCCGCATGCGCCGGCGGGCAAGCCTTTCACGATCGAGGTCACCAATCTCGACGGCACGCCCGCCGAGTTCGAAAGCAAGACCTTGCGGGTCGAGAAGGTGGTCGCGGCGGGCAGCACCATCACCTTGCAGATGCGCGCGCTGGCGGCCGGTCGTTACCGTTTCTTCGACGATTATCATGAAGATACGTCCGAAGGTTTTCTCGTTGTTCAGTAATGAGTATCGCATGCTTGGCGCATTGATCATCGTTTTCCGGGAAGTCATCGAGGCCGGCCTCATCATCGGCATCACGATGGCGGTGACGCGCGGCATCGCCGGGCGCGGCTTTTACATCGCGGGCGGCGTCGCCGCGGGCGTTTTCGGCGCCTGTCTCGTCGGTGCCTTCATCAATACGATTTCAGGTGCCTTCCAGGGCGTGGGGCAGGAGCTCTTCAATGCGACGATACTCGGCATCGCCGTCGTCATGCTCGCCTGGCACAATATCTGGATGGCGCGACACGGCCGCGAGATCGCGGCCGAGATGCGGCAAGCGGGCGAAGCGGTGCGCAGCGGCGCCTCGACCCTCTTGGGGCTCGCCGTCGTGGTCGCCGTCGCCGTGCTGCGCGAAGGATCGGAGGTCGCGCTCTTCCTTTACGGCATCTTCATCGCCTCGGCGCCGGGCTCGGCAATGAGCCTTTTGGCCGGAGGCGCCATGGGCCTCGTGCTCGGCGCCTGCGTGACCACGCTCACCTATGGCGGGCTCGTCCGCATACCGAGCCGATATCTCTTCGGCGTGACGAGCGTGCTCATTGCCTTGCTGGCGGCCGGGCTCGCCTCGCAGGCCGTCGGTTTTCTCGAGCAGGCGGATGTGATCACATTTCTGCCGGGCCAGCTTTGGGATTCATCGAACATCCTCTCCGACACGAGCATTCTCGGCCGGGTGTTGCACACGCTCATCGGCTACAGCGACCACCCCTCCGGCATGGAGGCGCTCGTCTATGTCGCGACGCTTGCCGCCATCGCGCTCCTCATGAGGCTCTTCGCGCATCCGGCGGCGGCAAAGGCCGCCGCGCGGGTCGCGCAGTCATGAAAGGGCAGAGTGAAGAGCGAGTAGTGAAGAGTGAAATAATCACTGCCACTCACTTTTCACTTTTCACTCTTTACCCTCAAAGCTTGCTTTCGATCGCGTCCCAGATCGTAACGGCGAGATCGGGGCCACCCGTCTTGCGGATGGCCCGGATCCCGGTCGGACAGGTGACATTGATCTCGGTGAGGAACCCGTCGATCACGTCGATGCCCACGAAGATCAGGCCCCGTTTTTTTAGCGCCGGGCCGATCGTCTCGCAGATCTCCTGCTCGCGTGAAGAAAGGTGCGCCGCCTCGGCAGCCCCGCCGCGCACCATGTTCGAGCGGATGTCGTTCGCCTGCGGCACCCGGTTCACCGCGCCCTTGGCGACCCCGTCGACGAGCACGATGCGCTTGTCGCCCTTGACCACCTGCGGCAGGAAGCGCTGGACGACCCAGGCCTCCTTGAAGGTTGCGGCGAACAGATCAAAGAGCGAGCCGAAATTCGCGTCCTCGCGCGCGACCTTGAAGACCGAGGCGCCGCCATGGCCGTGCAGCGGCTTCATGACGATCTCGCCATGTTCCTTGCGGAAGGCTTCGATCTCCGCCTTGTCGCGCGTGATCAGGGTCGGCGGCATGAGTTGCGGGAATTCGGTGACGAAGATCTTCTCGGGCGCGTTGCGCACGCTCACGGGATCGTTCACCACGAAGCTCTTCGGATGGACGCGCTCGAGCAAATGAGTGGCGGTGATATAGGCGAGGTCGAAGGGAGGGTCCTGGCGCATCAGCACGACATTCGTGTCCTTGAGATCGACCCGGCTCGCCTTGCCGAGCGTCACGTGATCGCCGACGACGTCACGAATATCCGCCTCTTGCATCGTCGCGATGACCTTGCCGTCGAGCATCGAGAGCTTGTCGGGCGTGTAGACGAGGAGCTTATGGCCACGCGCCTTGGCTTCGAGCATGAGCGCGAAGGTCGAATCGCTCGCGACATTGATGCGCTCGATCGGGTCCATCTGCACGGCGACGGTGAGGGGCATGGGCTATTCCTTCAAGGCTCGGCCAGGCGGGCGGGCATCCCGCCCGCGGGCTCGATAGGGCCGGGCGCGCCGGCTGGCAATGGCTCATCGGCGAGCTTCGGGCCGCGTGGCGCCGATGCAACGCTTGTCCGGCTTGCGTTCGCAACCTTTCGACGCGCCTTGACCCGGGCTTGCGCGATGCGCATGGTGGCCGAGCGCATTTTCGAGGATATGACCATGGGGCTCAGAATAATCGGGGGCGTCGTCGCGCTTTTTCTTGTCGCGGCCTGCACCGCGCCCTATCAAGGCCCGTACATCCCGTTAACGAAATTCACACCCGCGACACCGGCGCGTCCGCTCATCGCCGAGAACCGAGTCGACCCCTATAATGGGCTCATTCCCGCTTGCGCCGACCCCTATGTGCTCGATTTCATCAAGAGCCGCTTCGCCACGCGCGAAGCCGGATATTGGGATTCCTCGATCGAAATCGCGAGTTTCGAGGCTCCTTACGAGATCGCCTATCGTCCGCGCGGCCCCACTTTCGTGCCGCGCCGATATTGCAGCGTGACCGGCCAGTTTTCCGATAATCACCCCCGCAAGATCTTCTATTCGGTCGATGAGGATATGAGCTTGTTCGGCCTGAGCTGGAACGTCACCTGGTGCCCGGTGGGGCTCGATCGCGACTTCACCTATGCGCCTGGGTGCAAGATGGCGCGTCCCTGACCGCAAGGTCGGGCGCGCCATGGCGCAAAGGCGCATTCTTCACGCGCTCGGCGCCCTTGTGGGAGCGGCTCTGCTGCTCAGCGGCGCAACGGCCCGCGCCCAAAACTCGCATGAACAAGTCCCGCATGAGCGCTACGGCTCCGCTGTCGGTGATTTCGACTTCTATCTTTTCTCGCTTTCCTGGTCTCCCGGTTTTTGCGACATCGAAGGTGATCGCAAGGGAAAGCCCGAATGTTTCACACACAACGGAACCGGTTTCCAGGTCCATGGGCTTTGGCCGCAATTCGAGAACGGCGATTACCCCTCCTTTTGCGACCGTTCCCGGAATTTCGTTCCCGGCGCCTCGCTTGCCATCGCGCGGGAAATCTACCGGGACAAGGGGCTCGCGATCGGCGAATGGCGCAAGCATGGCGAATGCAGCGGGCTCGAGCCCTCGCTCTATTATCAGGCGGAAATTGCTCTCTTCCACAAGATCAGGATACCCCGCACGCTCGTCGCACCGGCCGAGCCCTTGCGCGCCACGCCTCGCGAGATCGCGCAAGCCTTCGCGAGCGCCAATCCGGGGGTGATCGACCCCGACATGGTGAGCATCGCTTGCCGGCGCGGCGAATTGGAGGAGGTGCGTTTTTGCGTGAGCAAGGATCTCGCCGGCTTTCGTCCTTGCGGCAGTGCGGCTCCGGATGCTTGCGAGGCGGGCGAGATCAGCGTCCCGCCACCTCGGTAAGGCGAGCCGCGCCGCTCGCGCGGTGGCGCCGCGGCACAACGGAACGTTCCAAAAGACGCCCATGAACTACCGCCACGGTTTCCACGCCGGTAATTTCGCCGATGTGCTCAAGCACGCGGTGCTCGCCCGCATGCTCATCCATCTGCGCTCCAAGGAAAAGCCCTTCCGCGTCATCGACACCCATGCGGGGCCGGGTGCTTACGATCTTCGTGGGGAGAAGGCGCTTCGCACCGGCGAGTGGCGAGACGGCATCGGACGCCTGATCGATGCCGCCGGCGCCTCGCTCGAGCGCGAGCTCAAGGTTTTCCTCGCGCCTTATCTCGAGGCAGTCGGGGCTTGGCAAAAGCAACACGGCCCCTCCTCCTATCCGGGGTCACCGGCGATCGTGCGCCATTTCCTTCGTCCCAACGATCGCCTGCTCGCCGTCGAGCTCGAGGAGCGCGCTTTCATGAAGCTCGACCGCCTTTTCCCGGCGGGCGATCGCGCCAAGGCGCTGAGGCTTGACGGTTATGAGGCCTGGAAGGCCTTCATCCCGCCGAAGGAGCGGCGTGGCCTTGTCCTCGTCGACCCGCCCTATGAGGCTCAGGACGAATTCGCGCGTGCTGCTCAGGGCCTCGAAGCGGGGTTGAGGAAATGGCCATCCGGCATGACGCTGCTTTGGTATCCGGTGAAGGATCGCACCCTCGTCGGCCACTTCTTCGCCAAGCTCGCTGGGCGATTGCCGCAAGAGAGCTTGAGGGTCGAGCTCGACACCGGCGCCCCGGACGACGATCGAGGCCTTTGCGCATGCGGCCTCATCCTCGCCAATCCGCCCTGGACATTGGAGCGTGAGCTCGAAACCGCCCTGCCTCTCCTGGCGCGGAGACTCGCGCGAGGCCCGCGGCTCGTCGCTTTCTGCGAGCGGCTATGAAGGCGGGGAATTACGGTGACCGTGCACTTAGTTCTAAGACTCCCTTCGCTTCCGGACGATGCCCGAATTAAATGCACTGTCACCGTAATTTGTAATTTGGGCGCAGGCGGATTGCGCATCCGCTTTTAGGTGAGACGCCGGCGCTTGTGCCCCTCCACCACTCGCTGCGCTCGCGGGGGGAGGGGAATGCCCAACGCCGATCGTCGACTTTAGCGAGATTCGCAAGCGCCCGGCTCCCCCCTCCCCCACGAGTCACGATTTCCGGTCTCGGCAACGACGTTTGCATCCTGCCTCGCGGGAGAGGTCGCACTCGTGAGCGCGGCGAGCGTCACGCCCCCTCACGCACGCGGCGCCAAAGTGCCGAGGATCGCGGCGAGGCCGAGCACGAGGATGGCAAGCCCTTGCTCGATCTGGATGTTGCCACGAAGCGCGAGAAGCGCCGTTTCTTCCTTGCCGCCGCATTCGAGCCGGGGCACGAGCCGCCAGCGGTTCACGGCGGCCGCGATCAGCATGAGGCCGAACAACAAGGCCTTGGCGAGAATGACAAAGCCATAAGGGGTGGCGAAGAGATCGCTCAAGAACTTGAGGCGAAACACGCTATTGGCGAGGCCGCTCAAAAGGATGAGCGACACCAAGAGGATGCCGACGTTCGAGAATCGCAGAAGCGCCTCGCGGCACTCGCTTGCATGAGCGTCACCCGGCCTAGATCCTCGGCTTGCAAGAAGGCTCGCGAGCGGCAAGAGCCCGCCGATCCAGGCGCCTGCCGCGAGAACATGGGTCATATAGGACAAAAGCTCGATGACGAGCTCCGATCCCGTCCTCATCGCTGCATGGCCAAGCCACGCCTGGCTCGCGAGCGCCACGCCGGAAAGCCAGGCGCACAGCGCCGTTCTCGGTCTCGGCGACCTTATGATGACGAAGACGAGAGCCAGCAGTATCGCGAGCCGCAAAAGCCAGATCGGCCCGAAGCTCGTCTCGAAGAAGAAGGCCGCCAAGGCATCACGATCGAGGATCTCGTCAAGGCCGCCGACCATGGTCGCGAGCGAGCTCGCGACCCAAGCGACAGCGGAAATAAGCGCGAGATAAGCGCAAAGGCCGATGCGCCGTTCGGTCACCGCGAGCGCGCGCAAGCTCTCGGCCTTTGCGCCCGCCCGCAAGGCATAAAACGGGAAGAGCGATGCCCCGAACACGATCATCAGGCACAGGAAATGCACCCAGCGCGCGAGGACGAGCGGAACATCGATCTCCATCGGTCAGGGCTTCACGGTGAAGGAGAAATTGCCCTGCGTGGCATGAGTGTCGACCGACACGGCATGCCAATTCACCTTGTAGCTTCCCGGCTGCAGCGTCGTCTTGAGCGGAACGATGAGGATCGCGTGGTTTGACGGATCGACGCCCGCGGCTCCCGTTTCGACGGGATGCCCGTCAGCGGACGTCACCGCGATCTTGGAGAAGCGCGGCTCGACCCCTTCGGAAAAGGTGATCTTGATGTCGGTGGGCGAGGCCGAAACCGTGCCGCCGACCGGCGGGACCGCCTTGACCAATACCGCATGCGCCATGGCGGCAGACGAAAGGGCGAACGAAAGCGACGCCGTGAGAAGAAGTGCGCGTTTCATGTCAGTGCTCCGAGAACAGGGGTTTGCCGATGGAATCCGGGAAGATGTCGTCGAGGAAGAAATGCAATTGCGCGATCACGCCGAGATGCTTGCCGCTCGCCTTGTTGACGGGCACCATGGCTTCCACCGCGATCTGGTAGGTGTCGGCCGAGTAGATGATGCCGGGGTTGACGGTGCCGGTGGTCCTTGCGCCCGCCCCCGCGAAGTTGGCGATCGGCGATTGGATCGCAACCTCAACGAGCGGCGTCAAATGGCGCAAAAAGTCCGGCCCGTCGATCTGGCGCACATGCGCGTTGAGGTAGGGCAGGCTGTATTGGAAGGTCAGGCCCCAGTTGAGAAAGACCGGGTGGTGGTCGACATTGATGTCGACGCCGCAAATGCCGGAAGGCACCGTCGTGACATCGCAGCTCGTCGTATCGACATTGACGTTCGTGTGATTCCACGGATCGGGAAAGCCTACGCCGATCTCACCGGTGATCGCGACCGGCTTCAGCCACATGAGACTGTCCGGCAGATCGCCGAATCCCTTGCCGAAGAAGACGGCCGGCGTGATCGTCGAGAAGTTGACGGCCCCGACACGCGCCGCGCCCGTGCCGCCGATGCTCGCATTGACTCCGACCGACACCATGAACTCATGCGGGTCGTTGCTGTACAAATGATATTTGGCGCCGAGCGAGAGATTCTGGAATCCGTCCCCACCGGGATGCACGTGCGTCCAGGTATCGGAGATCGAGACGCCGAAATCCTTGGTGATGAGCTTGTCGTATTCGAAGGAAAAATCGGATTCGATCGAGCCGTCCGCGTTGGTGAAATGCGCGAATGTCGGCAGCGACAATTCATCCGCCACACCGGGATCGTCGATCGCGAGGGTGACGGGAAAAATGCGATCGCCGACGATGGCGTGCGAAAGGCCCGTGGTGACGCAGCCGAGCGTCGTCGCGCCCGCAAGCGCGCCGGCCAAGCCGAGCTTGTATTTCAGTTTCATGACGTGAGATTTCCGAGCTGAAGAAAGGATTCGCGAAGCGTGGCCTCTTTCACGGCCGGCTTGCGAGGTTCAGGAGATCTTCAGGCGGAAAGAGGAGGCCCCCGAGGCTGAGCGCTCGGCGCATGCGCGCCCGCGACGAGCAAGATCGGGCGAGGCCCGGTGATCGCGACAAAGATACGGGAAGGAATTGCCGGCGAGAACGCGGGCGGCGGAAGGAAAAAGGCGAGCCCGTGGCTGAGGTTGCAGCAAAGCCCCGGGCAATCCGCCTTGCCGTGAGCCGGATCGCCCGGCCTTCCATCGCCCATGTCGGCGCAGAGCACATTCGGATCGCCGGTGAGCGCCGCCAATTCGGCGAGCGCGGCCGATCGAGCGGAAATCGCGCCCTCATGGAAAGACGCGTGCAGCGGAGACAGGAGAAGCTGGACGATCAGCGCCGCGGCGCCGACGAGAAGCGCAACGCTACGCCCGCGCCTCGACGCGCCGGCCACCCGGTCTCCTGCTCGTGCCCCTCGCGCCATCCAGTTTCGCCACGCGACCAAAAGCCACCCCGCCCCGACCATACATATTCGGGAGCCGAATGAAAACCCTTGCAGGTGAGGCTGTTCAGCCGATCGCGGTCTTCACCGTCTCGATGAGCTGCTTGAGCGTGAACGGCTTCGGCAGGAAGGTGAAGCGCTCGCCTTCCGGCAGGTTCTTGGCGAAGGCATCCTCGGCATAGCCGGAGACGAAGATGATCTTGAGCGCTGGATCGCGCTTGCGCAGCTCGCGCATCAACGTCGGCCCATCCATCTCCGGCATGACGACGTCCGAGACCACGAGATCGACGGACGCCTCACTCTCGTCGAGGAGATCGATGGCTTCGCGGCCCGAAGCCGCTTCGAGCACCTCGTAGCCGCGCGAGGCGAGCGCCCGCGCGGCGAATTTGCGCACGGCCTCCTCGTCCTCGACGAGGAGCACGCAGCCCGTGCCGGTGTGGTCCACGGCCGGAGCTTCGAGCGCCGCGGCCATTTCGATCTCCGCCGCGGAAGCCGCGAGCGTCGCTTCCGTCGCGGGCGCGAGGAAAGCACTCGCCTCCTCGACATGTCGCGGCAGGAAGATACGGAAAACCGTGCCTCTACCGAGCACGGAATCGCACAGGATGAAGCCGCCCGTTTGCTTGACGAAGCCATAGACCATCGACAGCCCGAGGCCGGTGCCCTTGCCGACCTCCTTGGTGGTGAAGAAGGGCTCGAAGATCTTCTCGATGTTCTCGGGCGAAATCCCGGTTCCCGAATCCTCGATCTCGACGAGCACGTAATCGCCGGGCACGAGGCCGGAGCCGAAGGCCGCGCATTCGGATGCGGGCACGTTGCGCGTGTGGATCGCGAGCTTTCCGCCTTCGGGCATGGCGTCGCGCGCGTTGACGGCGAGGTTCAAGATCGCCTGCTCGAATTGCGTCGCATCCGCATGCACGTCCCACAGGTCGCGGCCTTGGCGCATGTCGAGCTTGACCATCTCGCCGACGAGACGCTTCACGAGCATGGACAAATCGCCGATGAGCTCGCCGAGCTGCAGCACCTGCGGCCGCAAGGTCTGCCGCCGCGAGAAGGCGAGAAGATGCTGCACCAGGTTTTTGGCGCGGTTCGCGTTCTGCTTGATCTGGATGATGTCCTGGAAGGCAGGGTCGGTCGGCCGATGATTGGCAAGCAGAAGATCGGAATAGCCGATGATCGCCTGGAGCACATTGTTGAAATCATGCGCGACCCCGCCGGCGAGCTGACCCACTGCCTGCATCTTCTGGGCTTGCGCGAATTGCGCTTCGAGCGCGCGCTGTTCGGTCGTCTCGATGGCATAGACGATCGCGGCCTCGCCCTCGCTTCCGGCGGCGCCGCCGACCGGCGTCACGAAGAAGCGCGCCGAGCGGGCCTCCTTGCCCGCAAGCGTCGCGTCGATCGGCGTCGCCGTGACGCGGCCTTCGGCGGCGGAGGAAATCGCCCGGTCGATCGCGGCGCGGCCGGCATCCGCCACGATGCTCGCGATGGTGCGCCGCTCGCCGCTTTCGGGACGAAGCGCGCCCCCGAAGAGGCGCAGGAACGAGGCATTGGCGCTCAAGATCCGGCCCGCGACATCGACGATCGCGAGCGCGAAAGGGGTGGTGTTGAACAGCCGCGCGAAGCGAACCTCGGCGGCGCGCTGCGCCTCGTCCTGCGCGCCCTTGGGACCGCGATCGAGGACGAGCGTACGCGAGGCGCCGGGTTCCCCATCATGCGCGAAGGCCACGCGGTGCAACATGCGCACCGGGACGGTCTCGCCGCCGCGCTTCTTCAGATCGACATCGAGGATGTCGGTCACGACATCGCCCGGCGCGCCGGTGAGATGGGTAGTGAGCGGGGAGGCGTCGCCGGCGACCACATCGGCGAGCTTGAGGCCGCCCGCACCGATCTGCGCGAGATCATGATCGAGCCATGAAGCGAGCGTGGCGTTCATATAGGCGATGGAGCCCGAGCCATCGATCGACATGAAGCCCGCCGGCGCATGATCGAGATAGTCGATCGCCTGTTGCAGCTCCTGGAAGACGTTCTCCTGGCGCTCGCGATCGCGCGTGATGTCGGAAACGGTCCATAGCGCCTCGCCCTGCCCCTTGCCGCGAGGAATCGGCTGCACGCGCAGGCGATACCAAGCGACACCGCCCGCGGTGGCGCCCACCGGCTGGGCAAGCCGGATTTCCTCCACCGCCCGGCGTCCTTGGCGCGCCGCCTGCGCGAGGCGGTAGATCGCCTCCGACACTTCCGGCGGACCCGAGAACAGCCGCTCGACGGGCGTGACGGCCCCCTGCATCGGCCCCTGGCATAAAGCGAGATACGCCTCGTTGGCATAGACGATCTGTCCGCCGGCGCCGCTGATCAAAAGCCCATCGGGCGAGGAATCGGCGATCGCCTGAGTGAGGTCGTTGGCGGCGGGCGCAAGGCCGAAATGCATGAGGCGGAAGGCATAGGCGAACAGGAAGAACACGCCAGCCGCCGAAAGAAACGCGAGCATCACCCCGATGAAGGGTGAGGCCTGAACATGCGAGACGAAGAGCACGCTCAAAAGCCCGCCAATCAACAGCCCGACGATCACCAGCATCAAGCCGAGACCTTGATGGCGATCGGAGCGGTGGATGGTGGAAGGAGCGGTCACGCCGGCCATCGTCTGCTTCCTTGAGCATGATTCGGAAAAGTGGAAGCCACTTTTCCGAAAAGATTATGCTCCACCAATGATTCAGAGCATGGTGGCGACTCTACTCAAAGCCATCATGCTCTAGGCGAATCAGACATCCTCTCTCGCGATCCTATAGCATGATCCCCGGCCCCAATCTCGGGCGGATCGCCAGCATCGAAGATAGGGTGGCGCGCCCGCGTTTAAACCCATGCGCTGAGCGGTGGCAGGGCAGAGGGTTGCGTGTGCCGCGCCCCATCTTTCGGCCCTGGAAGGAAACCGCAAGCGCCCCTCAAGCGCTTGCTGGCGACGGCGGCTACGAGCATGTTGGTTTATGCGCTAAGTTACTAGTGGAGCATAATCTTTTTCGAAAAAATGGTTTCCATTTTTTCGGATCGTGCTCTAGCCGGGCGGCTCGACGGGCGCGAGCGGCGGCAGGCTCTTCTCGATCTTGCGCAATTCCTCTTCGCGCCTTGCGATGTAATCGCGCGTGATCGGCACCGTGTTTTCGTGCTTGGCCATCTGCACCTGAAAGACGAGCGTGCGATCGAAGCGGAAGGCGGCCTCCGAGGCCGCGAGAAAGAACTCCCACATGCGGCAGAAGCGCTCGCCATAGAGCTTCGCCATCTCCTCGCGTTTCGACAGGAAGCGCTGGCGCCAATTCTTCAGCGTATAGGCGTAATGGAGGCGCAAGGTCTCGATGTCGGTGGTGATGAGATCGCTCTTCTCGATCACCGGCGTCACGTCGGAGAGCGCCGGCAGATAGCCGCCGGGAAAGATGTATTTCGTCACCCAGGGATTGGTCGGGCCCGGCTCATCGCCGCAGCCGATCGTGTGCAGCAAGGCGACGCCGTCCTCGGGTATGGCCTCGCGGATGAGGTCGAAGAAAGGCGCGTAATCACCCTTGCCGACATGCTCGAACATGCCGACCGAGACCACGCGATCGAAGGAGCCCGTGACATCGCGATAGTCCATGAGGCGGATGTCGACCTTGTCGGTGAGGCCCTCCTTGGCGACGCGGGCGCGCGCCACCTTGTGCTGCTCCTCGGACAAGGTCACACCCGTGACCTTCGCGCCGCAGACACGGGCGAGGTAGAGCGCAAGCCCGCCCCAGCCGCAGCCGATGTCGAGCACGTGCTGGCCGGGTCGCACCAGGAGCTTTGCCGCGATATGGCGCTTCTTGGCGAGCTGCGCTTCGTCGAGTGTCTGGTTCTCATTCTCGAAATAGGCGCAGGAATATTGGAAATCCTCGTCCAGAAAGGTCCGGTAAAGGCGAAAATCGAGGTCGTAATGATGATGCACATTGGCTTTCGCCTTCGCCTTGGGGTTGCCCGGGAACAATCGCCAGGCCGCGTCTCGCAAGCGCCTCAGCGCCATGATCCAGGCGACGGGCTTGACGTTGCGCACCGATTGCGCGGCGATCGCCAGAAGATCGTAGACGCTGCCTTCGAGGATCTGCAGGCGCTCATCCATGAAGAGCTCGCCGAAGGCGAGGTCTGGGTCACGCACGAGCGCGAGCAGCGCCGCCCTGTCGGTGAGGCGGACCGCGACCCGCGGTTGCGGCGCGTCACCGACCTCGTCAGTGGTGCCGGTGGGAAGCACCACCCGCAACTTTCCCCCTTTCACGTGATTCCTCAGGAAGTTCAGCAACAACTCATCAAATATGTCGCGCATCGAAATCCCCGCATCCCGCCCCTGCCACGCGTCCCCGCACAACCCTAAATGCAATTCCGCCCGATGACGCGCAAGGTGGATGTGCGCTGCCCGCTTCTCATCCCGAGGGGCCGTTTCCGCCCGGCATGAGGCGGCTCGTTTACCAAATGTTAACCTTGTTGAGACCTTGCCCTCAAAGCGTGATAGGTTTGAACGAAAGCCGCCCCTGGCCGAAAAAGCCGGCGAGCGAGCGTTGGCGTCGCCGTCGAATTTCGCCCAAAGCCATTGCAATGGCGTGAAATTCGGATTTGAACCGATGATGTGGAGAGCTTTGGCCCCCTTTCATGGGGCGTTGTTGTTCGGATTGGAGGTCCGGCCCTTGCGCCAAAAGGCTGATCTTGCTGGCGAGCCGGGCTGCCGATGAGGAGTTGAGTCATGAGCTTGAGTGGCGCCCCTTTGTGGGTCAGCGCTGGGTTGGGGCTGATCGCGGTCATCGCGCTTGTCGCCATCGTGTTCTGGGTGGCTCGGCGAATGTCGCGGGGCCTGAATTTCTCCGATGGAGCGCAACGCGGCAAACGTTCGCGCCTCGGCGTGATCGACGCCTATGACATCGACCGCCAGCGCCGTCTCATCCTGCTGCGCCGCGACAATGTCGAGCATCTGGTGATGATCGGTGGGCCGAATGACCTCCTCATCGAGCCGACCATTCGGCGAGGGGTGGCGCAGGCCGCGCGCGGCCAAGCCGCAGCGGCGCAGCCGGCGACAGCGGCGCTGCCCGCCATTACGCAGCCCCGCGAGGCGCCCCAGCCGGCAAGGCCCGCTGAACCGGCGACGCAGCGCATCGCACCCACGCCGGTGCCTCCCGAGCCGGTTCCGGTCCCGCATGCGGCGAATGTGGCGCAACGCATGTCCGCCTCGCCTTCAGCGTCGCCAGCGGTCCCGCCGCGCAGCGAAGCCCAACCGGCCACGCGCCCCGACGCCGACCGGGCGCGCCGTCCTGAGCCTGCGAGCGCCGTGCCCGCCGCTCCGGCTGCAACGCCCACCGGGCGCAGCCGCCTTCCTGATGCCGATCTTGCCGCGATGGCGCACAAGCTCGAGGAGGCGTTGCGTCGTCCCGCCGCGGGCGCGGCGGCGCCGGGACGCGGCCCGATTCCGCCGGCCCCCGAGCCATCGGCACAAAAACCCACGCCCGCACCGACGAAACCCGCGCAAACACCGCCACCGGTTCCGACGACGCCGGCAATGGCGATGCCGACGGCTTTGTCCATGCCGACGGGGACCCGGCCGGCGCGACCTGCGGAACCACAGCCGAAGCCTCCCGCGCCGGGTTCATCCCCCCGCCCGCCTGAGGCACCTGGCGCGGGATCGAGCGCGGCCCCGAAGCCCGGCGAAGCCGCGAGGGCGCAAAATCCTGTCCCCTCACCCGACGCGAATAAGCCGACGCCGCGCCCGCCGGCGCCCGCTCAACCGGCGAGCCCCCCAAGGAGCGACACGCCCGATCTCGATTCCCTCGAGGCCGAAATGGCGAAGCTGCTTGGACGCCCGCCGCTGCCGAGCGAAAAGGATTCCTGATCTTCCCGATTGGATCGAGGCAGCGGTCTTTGGCCCTCACGCCGCGGCAGAGATTCCGCGGGGCTTTCGCAAGGCGTCCATGCCCTTGTAGGTCGGGAATTTCAGCATCGCCTGCCACAAATGATCGCCATAGACGAAGGGCGCAAAGGTTTCGACGCCCGGGAGCGGCAAGGGCTCGATGACCGCATCGACGCGCGGCTCGTAGAAAAAGGGGATCGAGTAACGAAGCCGGCCGGGGCTCAACACCCGGTGCTGCGTCGCCTTGATCCGCCCGCCTGTCCAGCGCTCGAGAAGCCCGCCGAAATTGACCGCGACCGTTCCCTCGCGGGGCGGCACGTCGACCCATTGTCCCGAGGCGGCCAGCGCTTGCAGCCCCTCGACACCGTCCTGGGCGAGCAAGGTCACGAAGCCCGAATCCACATGCGCGCCCCCGATGACGCGGCGCGTCGCGCCCTTGTGTTCGGCAAAAATCGCCCCTTCCCCGATCTCGGCGGGGTCGCGCTCGGGATAATGCAGGAAGCGCAAGGTCGAGTTGCCGCCCTCGAAGGCCGCGTCGAAGAAGCGCTCGTCAAGCCCCATGCCGCGCGCGATCGAGGCCATGAGCACGCGCCCGGTCGCTTCGAGCGCCTGGTAATAACCGGCGGTCGCGGCGCGCCAGCCCGGCAGCGCCTCCTCGGGCGGAAAAGGTGTCGCGCCGAGCAAGGGATCATCGCCCGCTTCCGAGGGTCTCGGATGGGCGATATCCGGCCCCATGTCGTAGCCCTCGGCATTTTGCGCGGGGCCGGGCAGCAACGGAAAATAGCCGCGATAGACATTGGAATGCTCCGGTGCGTATTTCTGCCGCCACAGCTTTCGCTTCTCCGGCGCGGGGAGCGAGAAAAGCTTCAGCATCTCGGCGCGACGGGTGCGCGTCGCCGGAAGAAGTTTCGCATCCGTCGTGACCGTGATGAAACCCGAACCCGTCGCGGCGCCCATGACTTCGGCATCCGTCGCGCGCCTTTGCGCGCCATCGCCTCCATGAAGCGGCGTAATGTCGATCAGCGGGATCATTCAGCTCTCCTTGCCGGCGCCTCGGCAATCATGATCGCCGAGCGGCCGCCAGAGCGCAACGGCGGGCCGGTCGCCAGCGGGCCGCCGTTGCGCTTATGCCAACCCCTGGGAACCGGGAAAGCGCGTTCCCATATGAGCGGCGCGCCCTGACAAGGAGCGCCTTTGTGAGAGTGACATGACGAAATCACCCTTCCGTTTTGCCCTGATAGCCGCGATTTGCGCGCTCTTGCTCGGCTCCGCGACCGCCGATGCGCGTCCGGGCGGCGGCGGGCTGAGCTTCGGCAGCCGCGGCTCTCGCACCTTCAGCCTGCCGGGCCCGACGGCGACCGCGCCCGGCCCGGTTGCCCCGATCCAGCGCTCAATGACGCAATCGGGGCAGTTGCCGCGCGCCGCTCCCCCTTCCCCCTTCGGCGGCTTCGGGCTCGGGCGAGGCCTGCTCTGGGGTCTCATCGGCGGTGGCCTCATCGGCCTGCTCCTCGGCAACGGCATGGGCTCGATCTTCTGGCTTATCCTGCAGATCGGCGCGATCTTCCTTCTCGTGCGCTTCGCCATGGCTTTCTTCGGCCGACGCGCGGCCTTCGCCGGCAATGGGCCAGGTTATGCGCGCGCCGGGCTTGGGCCGGTCGGCGGGTCGGCGGCGCCATCCCAAACAACCGTCCCTCTCGCCGTTTCGCCCGCCGATTACGCCGATTTCGAACGCCTGCTCACGGAAATTCAAACGGCCTATGGGCGCGAGGATATGGCGGCGCTTCGCCGTGTGACGACGGCCGAAATGGCCTCTTATTTCGAGGAGGAGCTCGCCGCCAACGCGGCGAAAGGGCTCGTCAACAAGGTCTCTGGCGGCAAGCTCTTGCAAGGCGACCTTGCGGAAGCCTGGCGCGAAGCCGGAACCGACTACGCGACCGTCGCGATGCGGTTCGAGATCATCGACATGATGGTCGAGCGCACGACGGGCCGTGTCGTCGCGGGCGACCCGGCAAAGCCCGAATTGGTCACGGAAGTGTGGACTTTCCGGCGGCCGATCGGCGGCGCCTGGCAGCTCTCGGCGATCCAGCAGACCGGATGAGTGAAAGAGTGAAAAGTGAAAAGTGAGTAGTGCAACCTGTTTCACCCTTTTCACTTTTCACTTTTCACTCCTCACTCTTCCCCACACTCACCCGACATCGATCAAAATCTTCCCGATCTCCTTGCCGCTCTCCATGGCTTCGTGAGCGACAGCGATCTCGTCGAGCCCGTAGCGCGTCGCCACTTGATGCTTGAGCTTGCCTTCCTCGATGAGCGTGTTGATGTCGCGCACGGCCGCGTCGAGCGCGGTGCGCGGCGCTTCGTAGATGATGAGCATGCGCAAGGTCGCGTCCTTCACCAGAAAACCAGGGAAGTTCAATGTCGGGCGCGGATCGGCATCGGAGGCGTACGCCGCGATCACGCCGTTTTGCGCAAGAAGCGCGAGATCATTCGTCTGATTTGCGCCGAAGGCGACCTCGACGATGAGATCGACGGGCGTTTCC
>DASZIL010000046.1:0-2317 GCA_035949255.1 Beijerinckiaceae bacterium
CCTTTTACCGCTGCGTGTTTCGGCGCCTCAAGCCGCGTCCCGGCGCCGAGCTTTGGATTCCCATCATGGTCGATATGCGCCGCCATCTCGGCGAAGCCGAGCGGTGCGCCTCGCTGACCAATCTCTCCTCGATGGTGGGAACGCAGATCGCCTATCTTCCCGACGAGGGCTTCGCGGATACTCTCGGCAGGGTCAAGGCGATCATGGACGAGAACAAGGTCGGCGGGATCGGCCTCAATGCTTTCGTCAAACTCGATCTGACGTTTCGGCTACTCGGGGACAAGAGTGCCAACCGCATACTGCGAACGAAGCTGAAGAACCCGCTCATCTGCATGACCAATATCGGCGTCCTCGATGCCGATCGCCTGGCCCTTGGCGAGGCGCGCCCGTATGACGCCTTCATGTGCGGGTCGGTCAAGTACAAGCCCTATTTCCAGCTCGCCATGAGCAGCTTCGCGGGCGAGATCACCCTCAGCGTCAACGAGTACGGAAGCGCTGCCGACCGCGAAAGCATCCTCGCCTTCCTCGACGAGGTCGAGGCGGAACTGATTCCACCAATCCGATCGAGCGTTTGAAGACGAGCGACTTTTGCGTTGGCTAACTAGTCTTACTGAGTCAGAAAGGGTGAGTCAGAACGCCGCAGGGTGAGTGTACCAAGGCTCTGGTAGGTTTGAGAGATTCATTTTGGCGGGGGAGCTGAGGTGGGTCTTCGAAGAAGGGACGAGAGTGAGGCTCGGTTTGCGCGGTACATGGCCGGGCTTGCGAGCGTGATCGGCCATGCTGATCGCGCCAGTCCGCTGCGGGATTATTGCGTTGGTCTGATGATGCCGTGCGAGCGCAAGAGTGTGGAGCCGATGGCGGCGGTCACGGCGCCCGAGCGGACGGCGGCGCAGCATCAATCGCTGCTGCATTTTGTCGGTCAGGCGCCCTGGTCGGACGAGAAGGTTCTGGCCAAGGTGCGCGAGATGGTATTGCCAGAGATGGAGCGGCACGGTCCGATCGAGGCGTGGATCATCGATGATACCGGCTTTCCGAAGAAGGGCCGGCACTCGGTGGGTGTGGCGCGGCAGTATTGCGGCCAGCTCGGCAAGCAGGACAATTGCCAAGCCGCGGTATCGCTGTCGATCGCCAATCGCCATGCGAGCTTGCCGATGAGCTATCGGCTGTATCTGCCGGAAGAGTGGGCGCAAGACGCCGCCCGCCGCGGCAAGGCGGGCGTTCCCGAGGAGATCGTCTTTCAGACCAAGCCGGAGATCGCGCTCGAGCAGATACGCGCGGCCTGCGAGGCCGGTATTGCACGCGGCGTGGTGCTGCTGGATGCTGGCTATGGCAACCACACGAGCCTGCGCCAGGACCTCAGCGCTCTGGGATTGCCTTATGTCGCGGGCATTCTGTCGAGCACCACGGTGTGGGCGCCCAGCACGCAGCCGTTGCCGCCGAAGCGATGGTCGGGCCGCGGTCGGCGGCCGACGCGCATCCGCCGTGACGCCAAGCACAGCCCCGTCTCGGTGAAGGAGCTCGCGCTTGGCTTGCCCAAGCGCGCCTGGCGCACGATCGGCTGGCGCGAAGGCACCGCCGAGCGGCTGTCCTCGCGCTTCGCCCGCGTTCGCGTACGCGCCGCCCATCGCGGCGAGCGGCACGACGAGGAATGGTTGCTGATCGAGTGGCCCAAAGGCGCGGAAGAGCCTACCAAGTATTGGCTTTCGACGCTTCCACAAGACATCACCTTCGAGCGCCTGGTCGATCTCGCCAAGCTGCGCTGGCGTATCGAGCGCGACTATCAGGAACTCAAGCAAGAATTCGGGCTTGGGCACTATGAAGGGCGAGGATGGCGAGGCTTTCATCACCATGCCACACTCTGCATCGCCGCATACGGCTTCCTGATCTCCGAGCGGGGAACGATTCCCCCCTCGGGACCTCTTACCGCCGCGGGGCTCCCGAAGCTTGGCCTTCCCGCCGGTTACCGACCCAGAGGCGCCGCCGATCAGGCCCGAGCGCCACATCCCCAACTCGATCGCAACCCTGCGCCGGCGAATGATCGTCGCTCTCGCCAGGCGCTTGTCGAGATGCCCTTGCTGCGTCCGGAAAATCGCTCGCAGCAAGACCCTCCATTTGTGACGCAGTAAGACTAGAGCGCATTCCGCTCGAATAGAGCACCGTCCCGTTCGCGGGAACGGCGACGCCGGAAGTGCCGATACCACTCGATCCCGATCTGCTCTAGTCTCCACGGCGCCGCCGCCAGCGAGGTCGCCATGCGCCGTCTCACTCGCCGATCGCTCTCGATCCTCGCTCTCCTTCCCGGCGTCCTGGCGCTCGC
>DASZIL010000047.1:0-14275 GCA_035949255.1 Beijerinckiaceae bacterium
GTCGAGCTCGACCAGCACGCGCGCGCCGATCTCGGGCTGCTCCAGGCGTTGCGCGTGTCGACCGGCTCGGGCGGCGCCGTGCCACTTTCGGCCGTCGCCGATTTCGACATGAGCCGCGGGCCGACGGCGATCAACCGCTACGATCGCGCGCGGCGCGTCACGATCGAAGGCGATCTCGCGGGCCAAACCGCGCTCGGCCAGGCGCTCGATGCGATCCGCGCGCTGCCGACGGCGAAGGCGTTGCCGCCGGGCGTCGAGCTTCGCCAATCGGGTGATGTCGAGGTGATGGGGCAGATTTTCGATTCCTTCGCGGCCGCCATGGGCGCCGGGCTGATGATGGTCTACGGCGTGCTCATCCTTCTCTTCGCGAGCTTCGTGCAGCCCATCACCATCCTCTTCTCGCTTCCGCTCTCGATCGGCGGTGCCATCATCGCGCTCCTCATCACCGGAAAATCGATCAGCATGCCCGTGGTGATCGGCATCCTCATGCTCATGGGCATCGTCACCAAGAACGCCATCATGCTCGTCGATTTCGCGGTCGAGGAGATGGGGCGCGGCACGGCACGTCTCGAGGCGCTGGTCGAGGCGGGGCGCAAGCGCGCGCGCCCGATCGTGATGACGACGATTGCCATGGTCGCCGGCATGTTTCCGTCCGCGCTCGCCTATGGCGACGGCGGAGAGTTCCGCTCCCCCATGGCGATCGCGGTGATCGGCGGCCTCATCATCTCGACCGTGCTTTCGCTCCTCTTCGTGCCGGCGGTGTTTACGCTCCTCGATGATGTCGGGCGCCTTTCATGGCGGCTGGTTGCACGCTTCGTCGGCGAGACCGACGAGCCCGAGGGGCCGCGTGTCGGGCGGATCTTGCCGACCCCGTTGCCGCACAGGGCTCGCGAGGAACCAAGGATCGCGGCAGAGTAGGGGAAGCGACCTCGGCTTCGCCGTTTTCCGGGCGAGGCTCCTCTGCTATTGAGAACTCCCACCCTGGCCGCCGGCCCTGTCGGCGTCACATCGCAAAGCAACGAATTAGGCGAGAGCTCCAATCCGACGCTGAATTCCAGGCTTCGCGATGGACCTTACGCTTGCAACGGGAGTGCCTTCATGTCTCGCGACGCCGCCATCGCCAATGCCCGTGAAGCCTTCGATTCGGGCGCGTTCAAGAAGGTGCTCGCGAGCCGTATCGCACTTCCGACCGAGAGCCAGAATCCGGCGCGCGCTCAAGAGCTCGACGACTATGTGCGAAAGCTCATGGCGCCCGAGCTCGAGCGCCTGGGGTTCACCTGCAAGATCGTCAAGGTCGAGGGTGCGAAGGGGCCGTTCCTGATCGCCGAGCGCATCGAGGATCCTTCGCTCGTGACCGTCCTCGGCTACGGCCATGGCGACACGGTGCTCGGCATGGAAGGGCGCTGGATCGACAACCTCAATCCTTTCGAGCTCACCGAGCGCGACGACAAATGGTACGGGCGCGGGGTCGTCGACAATAAGGGCCAGCACTCGATCAACCTCGCCGCGCTCGAGGCTGTTTTGAAGGCGCGCGGCAATCTCGGGTTCAACGCACGCTATCTCATCGAAATGGGCGAGGAGACGGGGTCGCCGGGCCTTGCCAAGCTCGCGCGCGACGAGGGCAATCTTCTCGCCGCCGACGTGCTCATCGGTTCGGACGGGCCGAGGCTTCACCGCGAGCGGCCGGACCTTTCGCTCGGCACGCGCGGTGCGCTTAATTTCGACCTCACGATCGAGGCGCGGGAGGGGGGGCACCATTCCGGAAACTGGGGAGGGCTGTTGTCCGATCCCGGCATCGAGCTCGCCCATGCGATCGCGTCGATCACCGGGCCGACGGGGCAGATCCGCATTCCCGAATGGGTGCCGGCTGAGCTTCCGGCCAATGTCCGCCGGGTGCTCGCTGGCGTCGAGCCCGGCGGCGATCCTGGCACGCCGGCCATCGATCGCGACTGGGGCGAAGCGGGGCTCACGCCCGCGGAGCGCGTTTTCGGCTGGTGCTCATTTTCCGTGCTTGCCTACACCTGCGGCACGCCGGAAGCGCCGGTGAACGCCATCCCGCCGCGCGCCTGGGCTCGCTGTCAATTGCGTTTCGTGGTGGGCATCGATCCTAACGACATCATTCCGGCGCTTCGCCGCCATCTCAAGCGGCATGGCTTCGGCAAGGTCGTGGTTGAGCCCTCGCGGGAATCCTTCTTCAAGGCCTCGCGGCTCGATCCCGACCACCCTTGGGTGAAGTTCGTCGCGGCCTCGCTCGAACGCACCGGCGGTCAAGCGCCGACCATCATTCCGAATGCCGGCGGCTCCTTGCCGAACGACATCTTCTCCGAGACGCTCGGCCTGCCGACCATCTGGATCCCGCATTCTTATGGCGGATGCTCGCAACACGCGCCGAATGAGCATGTGCCGAAGGCGCTGGTGCGCGAAGCGCTCGAATTGATGGCGGGGCTGTATTTCGATATCGGCGAGGGAAAGCACCCGGGGAAGAGGCGGTGACGGCGCGGCGCTTGCGTCAACGCTAATTATTGCTTGAGCGAATAACCGAGACAGCGTTCCGCCATGGGCCGGCTCATGTTAGAGTGCTTCCCTCCATAAGATCAGAGGGGAGGAAGCGTGCAGCCATCGAGCGGAGATCGGCCGGCCGACACAATCGCGGGTGGCCCAGGGATTGGCTTGCCGGCCATCACAAATCCACCTCGCGCACCTGCCGATGTCCGGCCGCCTGTACAATCGACCGCGCTCGCGCGCTCTCCCGTCGAACCGATCCTGACCTATGCGATTCTTGCCGCCTTGATCGGCGTCTACGTTTGCGAGCTCGTCTTTGCGACCGGTCCGACGAAAGGCATGGACAGTAGTCTGCAAACGCTCCTCGCGCTCGTTGCGGGTGGCCAGTGGTTTCGTCTGATGTCCTCGGCTTTCCTTCACCTCAATCTTTTGCACTTGGTGATGAACGGATTTTGCCTCTATCTCGCTGGGAGCGTTTTGGAGACGCTCGTCGGCAGAAGCTGGCTCGTGGTTATTTTCCTCGTCGGCGCGCTCGTCGGCTCGGTCGCGTCCTTGTTGATCAACCCGCCGAATCTCCTGAGTGTCGGCGCCTCCGGGGCGATCATGGCGCTCTTCGCCGCCATCTTCATGCTGAGCTTACGCTTCGAAGGCCTCGTCAGGAATCAGCTTCAATCGCGCGCCGTAAGGGCTCTCGTTCCCTCGCTAATCCCCTTGGGCGCATCATTTGGCAGCGGCCGTGTCGATTACGGTGCGCATCTTGGCGGAGCAGTCGCCGGGGTGTTGCTTGGGGTTATCCTCATCCCTCTTTGGCCGCGGGACAAAATCTTGCCGCGCTTCCAAAAGGGCGCGGCGTTCATTGCTTCATGTGGATGTTTAGCGATTGCTCTTTCGCTTTTCGCCGTGCTGCGGGCCTATCCTCTCTTCGCGCAAACCATCCCAATCGATCAGCTTCCCAAAACGGACGCCGAGATCGCCGCTCGGGCGACCGATCTTTTGTCGCGCTACCCAAAAGATCCAAGGTCCCATTTCTATCGGGCAATCACCTTTGTGAGGGGGCATGACCAGGGCGCGGCTGAACTGGAGCTCAGGGCGGCGCTCGCAGAAGAAGAGATGATGCGCCTGACGCTCGCTCCAGAATTTGAGATGCGCGCGCGCGGGCTTTTGGCGACCGCGCTCGCTTTGCAAGGCGAGATCGATAAAGCGAAGATAGAAGCCAAACCGGTCTGTGCCTCGACAGCAACGCCCAAGCCGACACGAAACATCCTGGATCAAATTCACTTATGCGAATAACAACGGGCGGGCATCCGGCGCCTGTCCCAACCCCGGTGATCGGTGCTAGTTTCAGCCGATCGAGCAAGGGAGACCGCGATGCGTGAGGCCGTGGCCGGAAGGGCCAATGTCGAGGATACGAAAGAGCTCCTCTCATATTACGCCGACCTCGAAAAGCTCGAGGCCGGTGCCTTATGGACGGTGGCGAACAAGATCGAGCCCTGGTTCCCGCAATCGGTCTCGGCGCCGGTGCTCTGGCGCTATCGCGATTTGCGCGAGCATGTGCTGCGCTCGCTCGACCTCGTCACGGCCGAGAAGGCAGGAAGGCGGGTCATCTACCTTGCCAATCCGCATCGGCGCGACGTCTCGGCCGCGGTCGGTTGGCTCTACACCGGCCTTCAGGTGATGCAGCCCGGCGAGGTCGCCTCCTCGCATCAGCACTCGGCCTCGGCGCTGCGCTTCATCATGGAAGGCGAGGGGGCCTACACGGTTGTCGACGGCCACAAGATGACGCTCAAGGAAAACGACTTCGTGCTGACGCCGAACGGCTCCTGGCACGAGCATGGCGTCGAGGCGCAGGGCACGCCGTGCATCTGGCAGGATGGGCTCGACATTCCGCTGGTGAACGCGCTCGAGGCGAATTTCTTCGCCGTGCATCCGAATGGGCGCCAGGAGACGACCTATCCGGTCGATGATTCCACCCACACCTATGGCTCGCCCGGCCTCATGCCGGCGACCGGCACATGGTCGAAGGCTTACTCCCCGCTTCTGAAATATGAATGGGCGCCGACTTATGAAGCGCTGCAGCGCTACGCCAAGGCGGGCGAGGGCTCGCCTTTCGACGGTGTGATGATGAACTACGTCAATCCGCTCACCGGCGGGCCGGTCATGCAGACGATCGGGGCCAGCATGCAGCTCTTGCGTCCGGGCGAGCGGACGAAGGCCCATCGCCACACTGGGAGCTTCGTCTACCAGGCGGCGAAGGGGAAGGGATATTCGATCATCGCCGGCAAACGCTTCGAATGGCAGGCGAGAGATATCTTCTGCGTACCCTCCTGGGCGGTGCATGAGCACGGCAACGCGTCCGAAACGCAGGATGCCTGCCTCTTCGCCTTCAACGATCTTCCGGTGATGCGCGCGCTCGGCCTCTATCGGGAGGAGGCCTATGGTGACAATGGGGGCCATCAGGCGATCACGTAAGCTCGGTCGACCGCGCGGCATTCCCGCCTGCCTCGCGCGGCTTTGCCGGTCGAACGAGAAGGCTATTCGCCACCGTTTTGCAGGTCCGCCTCGTCGGGCTTGCGCGGCTGCTTCTTCGGGGCTCCGGTCGTGGCGCCTCCCATATAGGAAGGCGGATCGCTCGCCGGGAAACTCTCCTCGACGGCTTCGTCGATGAGATCCTCGCGCGTCTTTCCCTCGGCGGATTTGGCCGCAATCCGGTCCGTGCGGCTTGGTTGCTTGGGCAGTTTTGGGATTTGGGAGCGCGTCTCGGCCATGTCGATGCTCCTTGCAAGCTCGGCGCGGGCCGCGACAATTCAAAGGGCGCTTGCGTACCTGCCGAGGGCTTCTTCGATCCGTCCTCGGCAAACGGTCGTGATGATCTGCGGTTCCCGAAGGGGAGCCCCAAAAAGGCCGTCTGGATCAGGGCGAAAACGCTTGTGCTCGCTTCAGCCTTCGTAATGGGTTGAGACGAGGCGATCGAGGAGGCGTACTCCCCAACCCGAACCCCAGGAATGGTTGATGTCGCTGTCCTTCGCGCCCATCGCCGTGCCGGCGATGTCGAGATGCGCCCAGGGGGTGTCGCCGACAAAGCGCTTGATGAACATCGCCGCGCTCGACGAACCGCCCTGCCGGCCGCCGACATTCTTCATATCGGCGAATTTGGAGTCGATCATCTTGTCGTAGCCCTTGCCGATCGGCATGCGCCAGACCGTCTCGCCGGTGGCCTCGCCAGCCGCGATGAGGTGGGCGGCGAGTTCGTCATTATTGCAATAAAGCCCTGCATGCTCCTGGCCGAGCGCCACGATGATCGCCCCGGTCAAGGTCGCAAGATCGATCATGAAGCGCGGCTTGTAGGTCTCCCCCACATGCCAGAGCACGTCGGCGAGCACCAATCGTCCCTCGGCGTCCGTGTTGATGATCTCGATCGTCTGCCCGGACAAGGAGGTTACGATGTCGCCTGGACGTTGAGCGGCGCCATCCGGCATGTTCTCGACGAGGCCGATCGCGCCGATCGCATTCACCTTGGCTTTGCGCGCCGCAAGAAGATGCATCAGCCCGGTGACCGCGGCGGCCCCGCCCATATCGCCTTTCATGTCCTCCATGCCGCCGCCCGGCTTGATCGAGATGCCCCCTGTGTCGAAGCACACCCCCTTGCCGACGAAGGCCAAGGGCGTTGCCTCCTTTTCGGCCGCTCCGTTCCAGCGCATGATGACGACGCGCGGCTCGCGGACCGACCCTTGATTGACCGCGAGAAGGGTTCGCATGCCGATCGCCTCGAGACGCGCCTTGTCGAGAATCTCGACCTCGACGCCGAGCTGGCGCAGCGCCTCGCAGCGGCGGGCGAATTCCTCGGGATAGAGCACATTCGCCGGCTCGTTCACGAGATCGCGGGCGAGATTGACGCCCTCGACCGTCGCCGTGACCGCATCGCTTTCCGAGGCGCTCGGCGCGACACGGCTGCCGATGCTCAGCGCGATCTCCCCGGCATTCTCCTCATCGGGCTCTTTCTTGGTCTTGTAACGCTCGAATTTATAGGCAGAAAGCCTTGCGCCCAAAGCGAAATCTGAAACTTGTTGTGATGTGATCTCGAGGCCCGGGACCTCGAACAGCACCTTTGCAGGCCCGTTCCCGATCTTTCCCGCGACTTGGCCACCGAGAATTGTGGGGTCGATCGGCTCGCCCTCGCTTGCCGTGCCGATCACAAGGAGCTTGTCGAGCGAGGCGTTCGGCGACAGCAGGGTGAGCGCGCTGCCGGATTTGCCCTTGAAGCGCTCGGTCGCGGCGGCGCGCGCGATCGCACGGGCGAGCTCCTCGCCCATGAGCTCGGCGATCGCCGCAGTCGGGCGTCCATCTCCTCCCACGAAGATCACGGCCGTGCCGCTTTCGGGAAAGGTGAGCGGCGAAAAGCTGATGGTCACTGTCTTCGGCATGATGTCCTCGAGGCGGGAGGGATGGTCGTGGAGAGGCCACACAGTTAGCCGAAATCATTGCGGCCATGAAGGGGCGATTTCGGCGCGATTTTTACCTCACCGGAGCCCAATCGGGGCCAGAGCCGAGCCTTGCCGCCGCCGCAAGCTGCGTTTACAGCATGTCGGCCTTGAGCGGAAACCGCCATCACGCTCTAAGTTATTAGTGGAGCATAATCTTTTCGAAAAATGGTTTCCATTTTTCGAGATCGTGCTCTAAAGCCGACGTTGCGACGCGCAAGGAATGAACTCGGCCGATGATTCTCGTCGAGCGCTACATTTTCAAGACGGTTTGTGCCGCCTTCCTGGCGATCTGCCTCGCGCTCACCGCCGTGATCTGGGTGACGCAGGCGCTGCGCGAGCTCGATCTGATCACCGGCCAAGGCCAAAGCATTCTCGTCTTCCTCTTCTTCAACCTCCTGTCGCTCCCGACGCTGCTCGCGATCGTCGCCCCGATCGCCCTGTTCGCCGCGACGCTTTCCACGCTCAACAAGCTGAATGGGGACAGCGAGCTCATCGTGATGAGCGCCTCGGGGATCGCGCCGCTGCGGCTCGCTTTGCCCTTCGCCCTCTTGGCTTTCCTCGTGGCCGCGCTCGCGGCCTGGCTCTCGATCTCCGTCATCCCCGAGAGCTTCAAGGTGCTGCGCGACCTGATCAGCCATGTGCGCGCCGATGTGATCACCAAGGTGGCGCAAGAGGGACGCTTCACGGTTCTCGATTCGGGCATCACCTTTCATTTCCGCGAGAAGAAAGGGGATGCGCTCGAAGGCGTCTTCATGGAGGACGCGCGCGACCCGGACAAGCCGAGCGTCTACCTCGCCGAGCGCGGCCATACGGTGGCGATGGGAGACACGAGCTTCCTCATTCTCGAAAGCGGTTACGTCCAGCGTGGCCAGGGCGTGGGCAAGGATCCGGCAATGGTCACCTTCGACCGCTATGCGCTCGATCTTTCGCAACTCGCCCAGGATGCCGAACAGACGATCTACAAGCCGCGCGAGCGCACGACCACCGAGCTCCTCGCCGACAGCTCGAATGATGCTTACGCCCAGCTCACCGCCGGCCGTTTTCGCGCCGAGCTGCATGACCGCTTCTCCGCGCCGCTCTTCCCCCTGGCCTGCATGATGATCGCCTTCGCGGCGCTCGGCAGCGCGCGCACCACGCGTCAAGGGCGCGGCAAGGCGATGGGCGCGGCGATCGTCGCCATCGTGGTGCTCAGAATCGCGATTTTCGGCATATCGAGCTTGATCGTGCGCAGCCCCTGGGCGGTTTCGCTCGCTTATGCGGTGCCGATTGTGGTCACGGCGGGATCCGCGCTCATCGCCTTCCGATCCTCGGCGTTCGGCAACCTCGCGGGGCGAAACGCGACGAAGCTCAACCGCTCCTACAACGTCGCCGCCGCGTCATGATCGGCATCGGCTGGACACTCGGGCGCTACTTCTCCTTGCGTTTCACGCATTGGATCCTCGGCGTCTTCGTCACGGTGTTCACGCTCATCTACCTCATCGACTTTGTCGAGTTCCTGCGCCGCGCCGGTGACACGCCGGGCGCGACGGTCAGCCTGTTGGGGCTGCTCTCCTTCTATCGGACGCCGGTCGTCGCCGAGCAGGTGATGCCCTTCGCGGTCATGTTCGGCTCGATGGGTGCCTTTCTCGCCTTGTCGCGCAAGCTCGAGCTCGTGGTGACGCGGGCGGCCGGCGTCTCGGTTTGGCAGTTCGCCTTTCCGGCTCTCTTCGTCGCCGCCATGGGCGGCGTCTTGGCGACGACGCTTTACGATCCCCTCTCGGCGCATCTGAAGCAGCGCGCCGATGCCATGGAGGCGAAGCTCGTGGGGCGCGCAACGAAGAGCGCGGCGAAAAGCATCTTGTGGCTTCGACAACGCTCGGTCGACGGACAAGCGGTCATTCGGGTGACCTTCGCGGCCGAAGGTGGTGACATCCTCAAGGGCGTGACGGTGTTCGAATTCGATGAGAAGGGCGTATTCGAACAACGGGTCGACGCGGAAGAGGCAAGCCTCCACGACGGCTATTGGCTGTTGCGTGACGCACGCCTCATCATCCCCGGTGTCGAGCCCGAATCGCATTCGAGCTACATCGTCGCCACCAACCTCACGCGCGATCAGCTCAGCCAGACCTTTTTGCCTCCGGAAAATGTGCCATTTTGGCAACTACAGACGATTGTCGCCCAGTCGGAGCTCGCGGGGCTTGATGCGACTCGCTACCGCCTGCGATACCAGAAGCTGATTGCGCAGCCCGTCATGTTCCTGGCCATGGTCCTCGTCGCCGCTTCTGTTTCCTTAAGGTTTTTTCGATTTGGTGGCGTTGCTCCCATGGTGCTCGCTGGCGTGACGGCTGGCTTCGTGCTTTACGTCGCGAGTGAGCTGGTCGAAAATTTAGGTGCCGCGGGAATTGTGGGGCCCGGCGTAGCCGCATGGCTGCCAGCAACGGTGGGGACGCTTCTCGGCGTGCTCAGCTTGCTGCACCAGGAGGACGGGTGATGTCGATCCGCATCGGCGCAAGCCGAATCGGACCGAGGGTAAAAAATGCAAATGCCCGCCGGGGCCCCCTGCCGTTGCCACGGCTCGCGGGGGTCCTCGCAGCGGTTGCGCTCGGCTGCGTGCTATCAACCCCTCTCCAGGCACAGACCCCGTCCCAATCCGAGCATGATGCGCAGAAGGCCGCCGTCAAGCAGGCGAACGGTCGCTCGGACATGCTCGTCGAGGCCAAGGAGATGGTCTACGACAAGGACAACAACACAGTCTCGGCCGTCGGCAATGCCAAGATCTATTATCAGGGCAAGGTGCTGGAAGCCGACAAGGTCACCTACTACCGCGACAAGAAGCAGGTGCTTGCCGAGGGCAATGCCAAGCTCACCGACGAGCAGGGCAATGTCTATTACGGCACGACCTTCGAGCTGACGGACGATTTCAAGAACGGGTTCATCAACTCGCTTCTTCTCGAGACCAAGGACAAGACACGCTTTTCGGGCCCCCGCGCCGAGCGCGCCGAGGGCGAGACGACGACTTTCGAGAACGGCACCTATACGGCTTGCGAGCCTTGCAAGGATGACCCGTCGAAGCCCCCGCTGTGGCAAGTTCGCGCCAAGCGCATCATCGACAACCATGTCGAGCACAAACTCTATTACGAGGACGCATGGCTCGAGTTCTACGGTTGGCCGGTCGCCTACACCCCTTATTTTTCCGCACCCGATCCCAGCGTGCGTCGCGCCTCCGGCTTCCTTGCGCCGCATCTCTACGGCGGCAGCAATATCGGATACGGCATCGGCATTCCGTATTTTTGGGCGCTTGCGCCCAATTACGACGTCACGCTCACGCCGAATTTCCTCACCGAGCAGGGCCTCCTGGGCGATGTCGAATGGCGTCAGCGCCTCGAGACCGGCGCCTATTCGATCCGCCTGAGCGGCATCAATCAGGCTGACCCGAATGCTTTCACGGCTTCGCCTTACGGCGCGGGCGACAGGAGGTTCAGAGGCTCATTCGAAAGCAAGGGGCAGTTTTTCTTTAATGAGAATTGGAAATACGGCTGGGATGTTGCAGGAGCGACAGACAAATACTTCTTTCATGACTACAAAATTCGTAGCCCGAATATCACTTACTTTGATTTTGCTAATTTCCGCGAAGCGAATTCCACGGTTTACTTGACCGGGAAGGCGGACCGTGGCTGGTTCGACCTGCGCGGCTTCTACTTCGAAACGTTGAACGGCCTCGATTTCCAAAAACAGATCCCGGTCGCGGCGCCCGTGCTCGACTATGATCGACGCTTCGACGGGCCAAGCTTCCTCGGCGGCGAGATCACCGTCAACGCCAATGCGGAGAACATTCACCGCCAGGCGGGCGACTTCGTGGACACGGCCTTCCGCGCCTTCCCGGTCAGCCCCACCATGCCCGGCGTCGTGAGCACGAACTACCTCAACACCTTCCTGATCAACACGCTGAATAATCCCGGCAGCCCCTACGGGAATGTCTATGATGCCTGCGCCATCTATTCGAAGCCCTTTTGCATCGTGCGCGGCATCCCCGGAGATTACTCGCGCGCCTCGATCGATCTGTCATGGCGCCGGCGCATCGTCGATGATTACGGCGAGGTCTGGACGCCCTTCGCCTATTTGAAGGGTCAGGGGTCCTTCACCGACGTCAGCACGAGCGGCTTCAACAATATCCAGATCAACAATTTCCTGAGCCCCGACCAGAGCTTCGGGGTGCGGGCCATGCCGGCGATAGGCCTCGAATATCGCTTCCCCTTCGTCGCGACGAGCGATTGGGGCACGAGCGTGATCGAGCCGATCGCCGAGGTGATCGCCAGGCCCAATGAATCGCGCATCGGCCATTTGCCCAATGAGGACGCGCAAAGCCTCGTCTTCGACGACACCACGCTGTTCCAATGGGACAAGTTCTCAGGCTATGACCGGATGGAAGGCGGCACACGCGCCAATGCCGGGCTGCAATACACCTTCACCACGAAAAACGGCGCCTTCGCCAATTTCCTCTTCGGCGAATCCTATGCGCTCGCCGGCGCCAACTCCTTTGCCGTTGGAGATTTGAACAACACCGGGCTCGAATCGGGATTGAGCACCAAACGCTCGGATTTTGTGGGCCGTATCCAGGTGCAACCGGTTTCCTGGTTCACGACCACGGTGCGTGGTCGCTTCGACGAGGCGACCTTCGCTGCGAACCGGCTCGAGATCCAGAACAGCTTCTCGCCACTGCAGGGCGTCGACTGGTTCGGGGACAACAAAGTGGCGAGGAGTCTGTCCTTCTCGGCGACCTATGGGCGCATCCAGGCCCAGCCGCTGCTCGGCCAGCCCTTCCGGCGCGAGGCGCTCAACCTCGGCACGAGCTTCAGCCCATACCAAGATTGGAGCTTCAACTACTCGATCGCCTTCGACCTTGGGAACCATCTCGTGCCGACGCTCGTGACCTTGAACGGCGTCAGCTTCGATCACTTCTCGCACGCCTTGTGGGAGCCCGCTCAGAATGCCATGACCGTGCAGTACAAAAACGATTGCTGCACCTTCAAGGCGCAATATCTCACGGGATATACGACTTCGGCATTGGGCTCGCGCGTGAAGGACGACACCGTTCTCTTCACCCTGGAGCTGCGAACCCTCGGCGCTATCAGCTATTCCTCCGACGTGACCAATCTTTACAGCACGGTCGACGGCATCAACACTTCGAAATGAGCGCGCTGAGGCGCCTGAAAGGCTCAAACGCCATGGAGCCCGAGGCTGTGCTCGCCGTCACCATGGGGGATCCCTCCGGAATTGGCCCCGAGCTGATCTTCCGGGCTTGGATGATGCGCCACGAACGCCCTGGCGCCTCGAGCTTCGCCGCCGTCGCCGATCCGGAATATCTCGCGCGGGCCGCCCGCGATCTTCGGTTCGATGTCGCCGTCGAGCGCTGCGATGCCGCCGAGGCCGCGGCGATCTTCAAGCGCGCGCTCCCCGTCATCGATCTTGGAATGGCGGTCGACGCAAAGCCGGGGGACCCGAGCGTGGCGAACGCCCGCGCCGTGATCTCCTCGATCACGCGGGCGGTCGAGCTCGTGAGGCAAGGCGCCTGCTCCGCCGTGGTGACGAGCCCGATCGCCAAGCATGTGCTGCAGGCCCATGGTTTCAGCTATCCGGGCCACACGGAGTTTCTGGGCGTGCTCGCGGGCGAGCTTTGGGGCGAGCCGGCGATGCCGGTCATGCTGCTCTGGTCGCACGAGCTCGCCGTCGTTCCGGTGACGATCCATATTCCGCTTGCCGAGGTTCCCTTGCGGCTCACGACCGACCTCATCTTGCGCACCGGACGCGTCGTGGCGGGCGATCTTGCGAAGCGCTTTGGCGTCAGCTCCCCGCGCCTTGCCGTCACCGGACTCAACCCCCATGCGGGCGAGAACGGTACGATCGGCTTCGAGGATCGGGCGATCGTCGCGCCCGCGGTCGCGCTTCTGCGCGCCGAGGGCATCGCGGCCAGCGGCCCCTTCCCCGCGGACACGCTCTTCCATCCGAAGGCGCGTGCGGGCTACGACGCAGTGCTTGCCATGTATCACGATCAGGCGCTCGTGCCGATCAAGACGATTGCCTTCGACGAGGCGGTGAACGTCACGCTCGGCTTGCCATTCGTGCGCACCTCGCCCGACCATGGGACGGCTTTCGACATCGCCGGCAAAGCTTTGGCGCGCCCGGAGAGCTTCGTGGCGGCGCTCAATCTCGCCGGCAGATTGGCGAAGACGCAGCGTGCCGGCGCCCGCTGACCTCAGCGCGTCCCTCGCGGCGCTGCCGCCGCTGCGCGAGGTCGTGCGCGCCCATGGGCTTCAGGCCCGCAAATCCCTCGGCCAGAATTACCTCTTCGATCTCAACTTGACGCGAAAAATCGCGCGCTCGACCGGCTCGCTCGACGGCGTCACCGTCATCGAGATCGGACCGGGCCCGGGAGGGCTCACGCGCGCCCTTCTCGAAGAGGGGGCGGCCAAAGTCGTGGCCGTGGAAGCAGACCGCCGCTTCATTCCCGCGCTCGAGGAGATCGCCGCCCATGCGGCCGGGCGGCTGACGCTCGTCGAGGCGGATGCGCTGGCATTCGAGCCTCCACGTGATGTCGGCGATCTCGTCTCCCGCGGCCCCGTGCGTGTGATCGCCAACCTCCCCTACAATATCGCGACGCCTCTTCTTGTCGGCTGGCTGCAATCCGAGCCCTGGCCGCCGTGGTGGGAGGTACTCGCGGTGATGGTGCAGCGCGAGGTGGCGTTGCGCATCGTGGCGACGCCGCAAGAACGCGCGGCTTACGGGCGGCTTGCCGTGCTCGCCGGATGGCGCAGCGAGCCGCATATTCTCTTCGATGTACCGGCCTCCGCCTTCACCCCGCCGCCCAAGGTGACCTCATCACTCGTGCGGCTCGACCCGCGTCCGCGTCCGCTCGCCTGCGATACGAAGGCGCTCGAAAGGGTCACAGCCGCGGCTTTCGGCCAACGCCGGAAGATGCTGCGCCAGAGCTTGAGGACGCTCGGGCTCGATCCCCCGACCTTGATCGAGGCCGCCGGCGTCTTACCGACGAGCCGCGCCGAGGAATTGCCGATAGAAGCTTTCGTGGCAATGGCGAATGCGTTGAGCGCGCGCGGCTGAGGTTCACGCGCCGCTAGCGCGCGTGGCGGTTGTGCTTCACCGCGATCGCCGCGCCCACCGTCGCCGCAAGCGCGGTGGCGATGAGCACGAAGACATAGGGCGTATGCCCGGTGTCGATGAGCGCGCCGGCCACCACGGGTGAGACGAGCGAGCCGAGGTCGAGCCCGGAATAAACGAAGCCGAACACCTTCCCCGTC
>DASZIL010000048.1:0-5952 GCA_035949255.1 Beijerinckiaceae bacterium
AGCATATTTGACTTGTACCGTCAAAAGAGGACGACCACTTCATTGAGTACCTTAATTTTCGACTCGCCCGTTAATTGCACTCCGCTTCAGAGCGCGGACTTCCTAGCCTACGAGGTGAACCGATATTGGGACGATCTCGGCTATGGCGAGTTCGGCAACGGGACACATCTCAATTTTCGCGAAAACATCATTCGCGTTGCAAATGCGAGGGGGATGAATAATGGAGGCTGCTATGGCAAATTAGGACTACAAAATGTCGTAAGGAATTTTCATAGGGAACGGGTTGTGAATAGTGGTACGTATAAGCGTATTGGGAGGTAGTACTTTCAGGTTCAAGCGGTAGGTTCTAGCGGGAAAGTTACGTCGCCCTTTCCCTTTCGTTGAATGCCCCAAGTATTTCAACTACTCATAGCTTGGCATTCGGCGACCGGAGGACAACATGAACTGGGAGGTCTTCATCACCTGCGCGGTCACCGGGGCGGGGGGCGGGGCTTCGCGCAGTGAGAAAATTCCGATCACGCCGCGCGAGATTGCGTCGGCGGCGATCGAAGCCGCGAAGGCGGGCGCGGCGATCGCCCATATCCATGTGCGAAACCCTGAAACCGGCGCAGCCTCGCGCGATCCCGCGCTCTATCGCGAGGTCGTGGAGCGTGTCCGCGAGACGGGCACGGATGTCGTGCTCAACCTCACCGCCGGCATGGGCGGCGATCTCGTGCTCGGCGGCGCGGAAACGCCGCTGCCTCATGATGCCAATAAGACGGACATGATCGGGGCGACCGAGCGGCTCGTCCATGTGGAAGCACTTTTGCCGGAGATCTGCACGCTCGATTGCGGGACGATGAATTTCGCCGAGGGCGATTATGTCATGATGAACACGCCTGCCATGCTGCGCGCCATGGCGCGGCGCGTGCAAAGCCTCGGCGTGCGACCCGAGATCGAGGTCTTCGACACCGGCCACCTCGTTCTCGCGCGTAAGCTGATCAGCGAGGGCCTGATCGACGACCCCGTCATGATCCAGCTTTGCATGGGCATACCCTACGGCGCACCGGACGATCCGACGACGCTGATGGCGATGGTCGCCAATCTTCCCCCTGGATGTGTCTTCTCGGCTTTCTCCATCGGCCGCACGCAGCTTCCTTACGTCGCCATGGCGGCGCTCGCCGGCGGCAATGTCCGCGTCGGCCTCGAAGACAATCTTTATCTCTCGAAAGGCGTGAAGGCCTCGAACGGCGATCTCGTCGAGCGCGCGGTCCAAATTCTTTCGGCGATGAATGTCCGTGTGCTGACGCCGTCGGAGGTTCGCCGCAAGCTCAAGCTTCGCGGCGCTGTCGCGCCGAGCGGCCGATGAGCTCCATCAAGCGCTGCGCCGTCATCGGTGCCGGCGTCATCGGCGCCGGATGGGCGGCACGCTTTCTTCTCAGCGGGATGGACGTCACCGTCCACGATCCCCATCCTGAAGCCGAGCGGCGCACCCGCGCGAGTTTGGCGAACGCCCTGCGGGCGCGAGAGCGCCTCACGCTCGCACCCATCGGAAAGCTTGGTGAACTCTCTTTCGTCGGAACGCTCGCCGAAGCAGTGCGCGAGGCCGACTTCATCCAGGAGAACGCGCCGGAGCGCGAGGAGCTGAAGCGCGATCTTTTGCGCGAGATCGACGCTCATGCGCCGGCGGCGGCCATCATTGCCTCATCGACCTCCGGCCTCCTGCCGAGCCGGCTGCAGGCCAGGATGGAGCGTCCTGGCCGCTTCCTCGTCGGCCACCCTTTCAACCCCGTCTATCTTCTGCCGCTCGTCGAGCTCTGCGGCGGTCGCGCGACCGACCCTGCCTCGATCGACGCGGCGCATGATTTCTACGCTTCGCTCGGCATGCACCCGCTTCGGTTGCGCAAGGAGATCGACGGCTTTGTCGCCGACCGCCTGCTCGAAGCGCTGTGGCGCGAGGCGTTGTGGCTCGTCCATGACGATGTCGCGACCGTCACGGAAGTCGACGACGCGATCCGCTAAGGCGCCGGGCTGCGCTGGGCCTTCATGGGCACGTTTCTCACTTATCGCCTCGCGGGCGGCGAGGCTGGCATGCGCCATTTCCTGGCGCAGTTCGGGCCGGCCTTGAAGCTTCCTTGGACGAAGCTCATGGATGTGCCGGAGCTGACGCACGGCTTCATCGAGAAGCTCGCCGAGCAATCGGATCGGCAGGCCGCGGGGGCTTCGCTCGAAGCGCTCGAACGCAAGCGCGACGATTGCCTCATCGCGATCATGCAGGCGCTGAGAGCGCAGGATTTTGCCTCGGGGAAGACGCTTGCCGCTCATGAAGAACGGCTCTTCGCGCAAGCCCATCGCGGCAAGGAGGCCTCAACCCGACCCGACACCTCGCGACCGCTGCGCCTCCATGAAGGGGTCGTCCAGACGGAGTGGATCGACTACAACAATCACTTGACCGAGAGCCGCTATCTGCAGGTCTTCGGCGACGCCTCCGATGCGCTCACCTCATTCCTCGGCGTCGACGCCGCTTATCGGGCCTCGAACGGCAGCTTTTACACGGCCGAGACGCATTTGATCCATCTTCGCGAGATCGCCTGCCTCGAGCCCTTCTTCGTCACGACGCAGATGCTGCACGCCGATGAGAAGCGCATTCACCTCTTTCACCTCATGCATCACGCGCGCACGCAAGAGCCACTCGCGAGCGCCGAGCAGATGTTGCTTCATGTCGATGCCGGGACTGGCCGGGTGTCGCCCGCCTCATCCGAAGTCGCAAAGCGCCTGCTGGCGCTTCGCGACGCTCAGGCCGGATTGCCGGCGCCCGCGCAGGCTGGGCGTGCCATTCAGAAGCGGAAATAGATGAAGGCCGCGGGCGGCCCGCGCCCGACCTCGAGAAAGCAATAAGCCGCAAGGCTCGCGAGCGCGAAGGCGAGCCAGGGCTCGGGGCGCAACCAGCGGTCCTTGATCTCATGGGCCGGCGGAATGAGGATCGAGGCTGCCGCGCCGATGGCGAGCACGCCGATGCCTTTCAGGCTGCCGGCGAAGCCATGAATGCCGACGAGCGAAGCCAGGATCGAGGCGGCGGTTCCGAAGCTCGGCGAGCGGAAGAGCACCCAGCCTGCGATGACGAAAAGCAAGGTCAGGAACCAGCTCGCGAAAGCCGGCAAGGGGCGCTTCAGCCAGCCCCAGCCATGGCAAATGATGAGGCCAACGCCATGCCAGAGGCCCCAGGCCGCATAGGTCCAGCCGGCGCCGTGCCATAACCCCGCAAGCGCCATGGTGACGAGCGTCGCCATGACGTAACGAGCAGGCCCGTGCCGATTGCCGCCGAGCGGAATATAAAGATAGTCGCGAATGAAGCGCGACAATGAGATATGCCAGCGCCGCCAGAAATCGCGCAGATCGAGTGCGAGATACGGTCGGCGGAAATTCTCCGGCAAGAGCAAGCCGAACATCAAGGCGATGCCGATCGCCATTTCGGTATAGGCCGAGAAGTCGAGGAAGAGCTGGAGCGAGAAAGAAAGGGTCGCGGTCCAGGCTTCGCCGAAATCGAGCGCGCGCTCGGTCGCGGCGGAAAAGAGCGGATCGGCAAGCTTCGCGAGACGTCCGGCGAGGAGCACTTTCTTCGCGAGCCCCAAGGTGAAGAGAGCGAGCCCCGCCGAAAAGCGAAAGCCGGCGCCGTCGCGGCGCGGGTCGAGCGCGAATTGGGGAATGAGCTCATTGTGCCGCACGATCGGCCCGGCGATGAGATGCGGGAACACCATGACGAAGAGGGCGAATTGCCGGAACGGATAGATCGGCGCTTCGCCCCGCATGCGGTCGACGAGATAGGAGATGAGCTGGAAGGAGAAGAAGCTGATGCCGATGGGCAGCACGATGCCGGCGCGCGGCAAGGCAAGGCCGGTCACCGCCTCGGCGCTGCCGATGAGGAAATCGAGGTATTTGAAGGTCGCGAGCGATAAGAGGTTGAGGATGACGCCGAACGTGAGGAAGCCGCGCCGGCCGGTTTTTTCTTGCGCCAGGCTGAGCGCATAAGTCGCGCACACCTGGCCCACGAGAAGTGGAACGAAGCGGATGTCCCACCAGCCGTAGAAAAAGAGCGAGCCGAGGAGCAGCACGGTCTGTCTGGCGGATGGAGAATTGGCGACGAGATAATAGAGGCCCAACAAGGCCGGGAGGAAAATCAGGATGAATTCCTGGGAGTGAAAAAGCATTATTTGTGATGCCTGGAAGGCTCAGTTCTTCACGTCGAGCGCGGTCGTGCTCGCAGCCCGCAAGGCGTCGGCGATATCGTTCTCGATCATGCGCGAAAAGAATGTGCGGTAATGATTGGGGTCGATGAAATTCTCTGTGTCACGCGCCGCGGGGGTGTCGAGGAAATAGTCGAGCCAGCGCCAATTGGGATGGCCGCGGACGCGCCGTTCGAGCTCATATTTGCAGGTCTTGATCTCGCGCCATTCCGGCGTGTTCTCTTGAGGGAGAAGCGAGACATGGGCGGGCGGAACGACGAAGACAACAAGCGTGCTCGAAGGCAGCCCGTCGAGCGCCTCTTCCATGAGGTCGATCGCGGGAAAACGCGTATCCGCAAGAAGAGCGGGGGAAAGATCGGTCGCGGGAGGCTGGACGGAGGGCGGCGGGCCGGCGAAGGCGAACTTGACCTCCTCGAAAGTGGTTCCGCTCGGGTCCGAGGTCGCCGAAAGCCCGAGTGTCGCCTTGATGCGCCTTACACTCAAGCGCAACATCGAGGCGCTCATCACATGCGCCACATAGTCGAGGTCTGATCCGTAGAGCCAGAAGGGGAAGGGCGCCGTGAGCGGAAGCGTCGGATCGCGGTCGCAGATCGTCGGATCGGCATTGATCACGAGCGCGGCGATCTTCGCGTGGTTTCGCCTGAACCAGGCAATCATGGCGGCGTCCTCGCGCTTGCGCTCGGCGGGGACGGCCAATTGCACGAAGGAAAATCCGGTCGCCGCGCTCAATCTTTTCGGCTCGAGCGGCATCAGATGCGAATTGCCGATGATCGCGGCATCAAAGCGCGGGTCGTGGCCGCGGCTGACGTTCACAACGCGCCCAACGCTATCGATCGGCCCGCCGGCGGTGAGCTTCGGAAAGCGTCCACTGTCGAGAGGGTCGACCGCCAGGAGGAAGATGAAGACCGCGATGAGCTCGGTGATGAACACCACCACGAAACGGCGCGCGAATCTCCGCCATTGCGCGGGCGGCGGATCGAGGGCTTGCGCGGGCGCTCTCGGCACCTGCGTTTCGTCCATCATTCATCCCCTCGCGGAATCGACGCCCCGATTGCACCGAAGGCGGCATAGCTCGATAAGCCGTGCTTGGCCAGCGCCCGGCAGGTGATCGGAGGAGGCTCGGCGCGAGGCTCAGCGTCTCACCTGCGAGGGACAATGCGGTAAGGCCCGGCTCGTTTGGAGGAGCTCGATGCAGCGAACGGTTCACGTCATGATCTCGGGTATCGTTCAAGGCGTGGGCTATCGCGCCTTCGTCGAAAGGCAGGCGATATCGCTTGGGCTTTGCGGCTGGGTCCGAAACCGAAAGGACGGCTCGGTCGAGGCGATCTTCTCGGGTGAGGCCGCGAGCGTTAATGCTATTCTCACCGCCTGCCAGCGAGGTCCACGCCTCGCGATGGTCGAGGAGGTGAGGGTGACGGAACGCTCCGTCGACGGCGAGCTGCGAGAATTCGATGTTCTGCCGACGGATTAATGGAAAGGAGCTTAAGGGCGCTTTGCGAACGCTCAATCGCCATCTGGGAATTGATCTGTGACGGTGTCACACGTATGGCAATGGTATTTGATACCGATAGGAATCAAAGTCGCATTGCCACAGTGGGTACAGCGGCGATCTGTATAGACCAGTTGTTGGGATCGGTCGGTCTTACCCCTAAGTTCATTAGCTAGCTTCTCGAGTTTAGCTGCCCCTTCAGCGCGATAAATCGCCTCCATGGGGTCTCTAAATCGATAT
>DASZIL010000049.1:0-32365 GCA_035949255.1 Beijerinckiaceae bacterium
GAATATTCCGGTACCAAGCGTGTTTGCGCTCACCGCGATGCTGCCGGTGTTGGAGATGGCGCCGGACTGGGTGACGACGAAAATTCCAATAGCCTCGGATTTCGCGCTACTCACCGTGATCGAGCCGACATTAGCGATACCGCCGGAGCCGACGAGGACCTCAATTCCCCTCGCGAGCCCGTCGTTGGCATTCGCGATGATGGTGCCGGAATTGACGAGGCCTCCAGAGAGGGCGCCGGCGACCAGTATAGCGAAAGCGTTTTGCGCTCCGGTCGCCGTGATCGTGCCGCTGTTCAGGACGCCGCCGCCGACCGAGCTGTTGATCACCGCGAGCCCCGTGACGCTGCCATTGACGCCGACCTTGCCGGGCGTGATCGTCCCCGCATTGGTGACGACGCCCGTAACTGTCGATCCGGTGATCACGATCGATGTCGTGGAATGGCCCGCCGGATTGGTGACGCTCGCGACGGTCTGGCCCATGATCGCCTGTCCTGCTGGGGCCGGCGTTGCGAGAAGGAGCGCCGCGACCGAGGTGGTGGCGAGAAGCGCGGGCATGCAGGTGAGCGCGGGGGCGAGGCTCTTCCTCGGCGCCCGCTTATCCTTGAGCTTTTTTCCACAAGCCGTGGACGGAAGAACCGGCATGACGATCCCCTGAGCAGCGAGGCGAGCGAACCCACGATAGTATTCTAATTAGCGTTTTCGCTTCCGCTAGTTAGCAAAGGGGAGACCTAGCGTAAAGTAGTGGCGGGGCGCGGGACGCGCGCCGCTCGTGTTCGCTCAGGCAGGGACCGTCGTCGCCACCTTCCCCATCACCTCGCCGACGAAGAGATCGACCGAGCGACGCGACACCTCATAGGGAAGGTCGCCGAAGGCGAAGCGGCAGAGCATGTAATTGATGCCGGAACTCTCGATCTCGCCGAGCGTGCGCTCGCGCACCGCATCCGGCGTGCCCACGAACGCAAAGCCGCCGCGCACGAAATCGGTGAAATCCTCAGGCAGCACGACGTTCGGCGGCTTGGTGCCGTAACGGTTCCAAAGAAGCATGAAGCTTTTGAACCATTTCTCATAAGCGGGCTTGCCGGCCTTCATCGCCTCGGCTTCGGTTTCGGCCACGACGATGTGGCGGGCCATGCCCATGAAGGGCAGCTCCGAAAGCCTTCGGCCGAGCTTCTCCCATTCCTCGCGGTAACGGTCGGTGATCGCCCGCGCTCGTTTCGATGGCGCATTGGTCACGCAATTCACGCGATGCTCCGCGAACCAGGCCGTGCCCTCGGGATTCGAGGTGCCGCACCACAAGGGCGGGTGCGGCCTTTGCACCGGCGCCATCTCGATCGGCACCTCGTCGAAGCGGAAATGCTCGCCCTGGAAGCTGAGCGTCCCTCCGGCGAGCGCCTTCAGGATTACGGTGCTCGCCTCGACGTAAAGCTCTTGCGCCTTCTCGGGCGCGACCCCGTAATAGGCGAGCTCATGGGGCGAGATGCCCTTGCCGATGCCGAGCTCGAGGCGCCCGCCGCTCATCTGGTCGAGCATGCAGATCTCTTCGGCGAGCCGAAGTGGATGATAAAGCGAGAGCGTGTGCACGAGCGCGCCGAAGCGCAAGCGCTTCGTCCTTTGCGCGACGGCGGCGAGAAAAACGCTCGGCGAAGGCGCCATGCCGAGCGGCGTCGCGTGGTGCTCGGCGAGATGATAGGCGTGGAAGCCCGCGCGATCATAAGCCTCGATGAGCTTCAGCCGCTCCTCATATTGCTGGTGCAAGGCAAGCGCGCCCTGATCCATGTGATCGAAGACGCCGAATTTCAGGCTCATGAGCGCGGTTTCCGGTGGATCGAGATGGGTAATGCAAAGGAAGCTAGGCGGCTGTCGCTTCGAACTTCCTAACCTTGATCTTGCTGGCATGCCGACGGGCTTCCCAGAGGTTCCGAGTCATCTGCATGCGAAGCCACGTGTCGGCCGTGCTCCATCCCACCTTTTCAAGCCTAATCGCCATCTCAGGCGACACACCGCTATGCCCGTTCAATAGATCGGAGAGGGTCTTGCGCGTCACGCCAAGGCCTTTGGCGGCCGCAGTGACGCTGAGGCCGAGGGGCTTGAGGCAATCCTCCCGAATGATTTCGCCGGGATGCGAGGGGCTGTGCATGCGCATGTCGCTTCCTTTCCGCGGCTCAGTGGTAGTCGACCAGCTCGACATTGACTGCGTCCTGACCCTCAAACTCGAACACCAACCGCCAGTTGCCAGAGACCCATACCGCCCACTGCCCTCTTCGGTCACCCTTCATCGGATGGAGTCGATAATTCGGGATGTTCATGCCTTGCGGCCCGTCGCTATTGTTGAGGGCCGTCAGCATGCGCCGGAGCTTGGGCGCAAATTGCGGGTTGATGCCACTAGCGTCATCCCGCACGAAGAAACGCTCCAGCCCCTTATGTCGAAATTGCTTGATCATTGTAACGTGTAACTAAACGCTTATCAAACTTAAGCCCTTTGACCAATTGAATCGTGCATCCCATCAGCCGCTGAGCGGCGGCGACACCCTGGGCTATGCGGGCTCATCCCTTCAGCACTTGCTTCTCGCGCACGAGCGTATCCTCGCCGAGGCGATAGAGGAGCGGCTCGCCGGTCGCGATCTCGAGCGAGAGGATGGATTTCGTGTCGAGGTGGTCGAGCACCATGACGAGCGCGCGCAGCGAATTGCCATGGGCGGAGACGAGCACGCGCCGCCCCGACATCACGCGCGGCAGGATGTATTCGAGGTAATAGGGGAGGACGCGCGCGGCCGTATCCTTGAGGCTTTCCCCACCGGGGGGCGCCACATCATAGGAGCGCCGCCAGATGTGGACTTGCTCCTCGCCCCAGCGTTTCCTCGCATCATCCTTGTTGAGGCCTGAGAGATCGCCATAGTCGCGCTCGTTGAGCGCCACGTCCTTGAACGTCTCGAGTTTCGGCTGTCCGATCTCGTCGAGCATCAGCGTCAATGTTTTCTGAGCGCGCGACAAGACCGAGGTGAAGGCGACGTCGAAGGAGAGCCCAAGCTTGCGCAAGCTCACACCCGCTGCCTTCGCCTCGGCGACGCCTTGCTCGGTGAGGCCGGGGTCCTTCCAGCCGGTGAAGAGGTTCTTGAGGTTCCACTCGCTCTGGCCGTGGCGCACGAGCACGAGAAGTCGGTCCATGAGGCTCCTTTGATCCTTACGATCGCGCCTATCGGCCGGGCAGGCCGAGCACGTCAGCCATGGAATAAAGGCCGGGCTTCTTGCCTCGTCCCCAGAGCGCCGCGCGCACCGCGCCCGAAGCGAAGAGGCCGCGGTCCTCGGCGTGATGCGAGAGCGTCAGGCGCTCGCGCGGGCCGGCGAAGACGACGCTATGGTCCCCCGTCACCGAGCCCCCTCGCAAGGCCGCAAAGCCGATGTCGCCCTCGCGCCGCGCCCCCGTCTGGCCATGGCGCCCGCTCGCCGTATGGGCCGAAAGCTCGATGCCGCGCCCGCGCGCCGCCGCCTCGCCGAGAAGGAAGGCCGTGCCGGAAGGCGCATCGACCTTATGGCGGTGGTGCATCTCGACGATCTCGATGTCGAACTCGGGATCAAGCGCCGCCGCCGCCTGTTTCACGAGGCCGGCGAGAAGGTTGACGCCAAGGCTCATGTTGCCGGATTGGACGATCACCGCATGGCGCGCCGCCGCCTTGATCTTCCCCCTATCGGCTTCGCTCAGGCCTGTCGTGCCGATCACATGCACGAGCCTTGCTTGTGCGGCGAGCGCGGCGAAAGCGACCGAGGCGGAAGGCGCCGTGAAGTCGAGCACGCCGTCGGCCCTGGCGAAAGCCGTCAAGGCATCGAAGGTGAGCGGAACGTTCAAGGGATCCGTTCCGGCGAGCGTGCCCGCATCCTTGCCGAGATGGGGATGGTTCTCGCGCTCGATCGCGGCCGCGAGCACGCAGCCCTTGGTTTCGCGGATCGCGCGGATGAGGGTCGAGCCCATCCGCCCGCCCGCGCCGACCACCACGAGGCGCATATCCGTCATGTGACGCACTCTTTCATCGATCGCTCATCGCCTAATAGCGACGGCGCGGCGGAATGGAAAGCCGCGCGGCTCGGTCGGCCGATTACGCGATGACGAGGAGGGCGGCGTCACCTGTGGTAGGAAAGCCGAAACGGCCTTGATCGGCCGAACCTTCGCCGAGAACGCATTTGCAGCAAAGCGGCAAACGAGTCCGTGGAATAGCGCTTGTCGCGGCGGCGAGCGTCGTCTGGAGCACGGGCGGGCTCTTCGTGCGCTTCCTCGACCTCGATTTGTGGACGATGCAGGCATGGCGCGCGCTCTTCAGCGCCCTCTCGCTTCTCGTCGTCGTCATCATCGACAAGGGTGGCGAAGCGCCGAAGGCGTTTTACGATATGGGGCGGCTTGGGCTTTTGGCGGCGCCGGTCGCGGCGGTTTCCATGATCTGTTTCGTGGCCGCCCTCAAGCTCACGACCGTCGCCAATGCGATGGTCATCTACGCCACGGTTCCCTTCGTGGCGGCGGCCGTCGCATATTTGTGGGTGCGCGAGAAGATCGAGCGACGAACCTTGATCGCGAGCCTCGGCGCGCTTTTCGGCATCGCCATCATGGCGGGTTCCGCCACACGGCCTTCGGACCTCGCGGGCAATGCGCTCTCCTTTCTCATGACGCTTTCCTTCGCCGTGCTCCTCGTGATGGCGCGCCGCTATCCTTCAATGGCGATGGCGCCGATCAACGCGTTGGGCGCCCTTTTATGCGCTCTGTTTTGTTTCCCGTTCGTCCCCGGCGGGATGCCGAGCGCGAGCGAAATGCTGGTCCTCGCGATCTTCGGCGCGACGACCACCGGCTTCGCCTATCTGCTTTTCCTCAATGGCGGACGGCTGATTCCCTCGAGCGAGGCCGGGCTCGTCGGCCTCCTCGACGTGCCGTTGGCGCCCCTTTGGGTATGGCTTGTGTTCGGCGAGGAGCCGACTTTCTCCGCCTTGATCGGCGGCGCCATCGCGCTCGCCGCGGTGATCTGGTGTCTTTGGGGTCTGCGTGAGGCAAAGCTTGAACGTGAGGTCGGCTCGCTTACTGCCCACTTAAAGGATGCGCCCTGAGCCAGCGCAGGACTTCATCCGCGCTCTCATTGGGTGGGAAGACCGGGTAGAAGACGTGCTCGATGCGCCCGTTCCGAACGATCAAGGTGAGGCGCTTCACGAGCCGCGCGCCTTCCACCTCGAAGGTCGGCAGGCGCAGGGCATCGCAAAGCTCGAACTTCGCATCGCTCAACACCGCGAAGGGAAGGTGAAGGCGTTCGCTCATCTCTTTCTGATAGGCCGTGGTCTGCGTGCTGAAGCCGAAAACCTCGGCCTGAAGCTCCGCAAGCTCGGCATGGTGATCGCGAAAGCCGCAAGATTGGGGCGTGCAGCCGCGCGCGCCGGGGATCATGTCCCAGCCCTCGGGAAGAGGTTTTCCGGGCACGCCCGTCATCGGATAGCAATAGATCACGGTCCTTGGCGCTCGCAGCGCCGAAAGATCGACGCTTCCGCCGGAGGTTGAAGGAAGCGAGAGCTTGGGCATCGCCAAGCCCCGAAGATGCGAGGCCGCGCCGTCATCGACGGGACGCGGCAGATCGGGAGGAAGTGGAAAGGCCGTTTCTTTTTGCACCGCGGCTTCCTTTCGGCTGTTGCTCTTGGCGGTTCAGAGATCCCTTGCGAAGGGCGTCAAGGCTTTCTGGGATCGAAGCGCTTCTTCAACCCTTGCCAGCATTTGGCGTAATCGACGTCGAGCACATCGAGCTCGGCTGCGTATTTCGTCACTCTTTGCGGGAAACGCGTCTCGAACATGAAGGCCAAGGTGTTGGTCAGCTTCACCGGCTTCAGCTCGGTTTCGGAGGCATGCGCGAAGGCTTCAGCGTCCGGACCATGCGGCAACATGCAATTATGCAGGCTGATGCCGCCCGGCACGAAACCTTGGGGCTTGGCGTCATAGACGCCATAAATGAGCCCCATGAACTCCGACATGATGTTCATATGGTACCAGGGCGGGCGGAAGGTATTTTCCGCGACCGACCAGCGCTCGGGGAAAATGACGAAATCGACATTCGCCGTGCCGGGCGTCTCCGAGGGCGCGGTGAGCACCGTGAAGATCGACGGATCCGGATGATCGAAGGAGATCGCCCCCACGGGCGAGAAACGCCGCAGATCATATTTATAGGGCGCGTAATTGCCGTGCCAGGCAACGACATCGAGCGGTGAATGGGGAATCTCGGTCGCAAAGAGCTGCCCGCCCCATTTCACATAGAGCATCGAGGGCGTTTCCTTATCCTCGAAGGCCGCGGCCGGCGTGAGGAAATCACGCGCATTCGCGAGGCAGTTCGCTCCGATCGGCCCACGCTCGGGCATGGCGAAGGCGCCCCCGTAATTCTCGCACATATATCCGCGCGCCGCCCCGTCGGTGAGCTCGACGCGCAACTTCACGCCGCGGGGGATGACGGCGATCTCGCCAGGCTCGATCTCGATGAGGCCAAATTCGGTGACGATGCGCAGCCGTCCTTGCTGCGGCACGATCAGCATCTCGCCATCGGCGTTGTAGAAATATTCATCGCGCATCGAGCGTGTGGCGAGGTAGACATGCGCGCCCATGCCGGCAAGCGTCGCGGCATCCCCGCCGGTCGTCATGGTGCGCATGCCTTCGAGGAAGTTCTGCTTCTTCTTGGGGAGCGGTTGCGGACCCCAGCGCAACTGGCCGATCGGCATGTCATGCTCATGGCAAGGCGCGGTGCGCCACAAGCCGATGTCGACCTTCGCGAAGCGCCCGGAGTGCTTGACGCTCGGCCTGATGCGATAAAGCCAGGAGCGCTCGTTCGAGGCGTGCGGCGCGGTGAACGGCGAGCCCGAAAGCTGCTCGGCATAAAGCCCGTATCGGCACTTCTGCGGCGAGTTGCGTCCGATCGGCAAGGCGCCGGCAAGCGCCTCCGTCTCGAAGGAATTGCCGAAGCCCGACATGTAGCCTTGGGTCACGCCGATCGTAAGGCTCGGCGCCAAGGGCAATGTCACCTTCGCCTCCTTTGCTTTCAGCGCTTTGGATATTGGCGTCTCCAAACGTGACGTCTTGCTGCGCTTGGGCATCTTGGTCTTGGGCATCTTGGCATTGTGCATCTTGGGCTTTGGCGCGTCGTTCATAGCGGCCCTCCCTTTCCTGCCGAGCTCCCAAGCCATGCTTCCCTGCGGGGCCGGCGTGGAATACATTTTGGCGACGGCGCGGCTGCAAGTCGCCGAAGGCGGCACCTCATGAAGCTCAGGTAGCCTCACGCGGCGCTGCGTTCAACTGCCGTCCGCGCGAAGGAAGGTTCGGTTGCGTCCGCCAGGCACGATCGATGGGAACATTCCGCGCTCACCGGCGTAGAAGCGAGCACGGGCGGAAATCCTGAGGCAGGCTTTATGAACGCAAGACGCACGGCGTGAACCATCACGACGCCCCGGAGGGATCTTCATGCGCATCCATATCGGCTTCGATATCGCGCTCACCTTCCCGCAAGCGACGCCGATGCTGATGATGCTGAACGTTCACCCCTCGCGGCGCGATGCGCTCATCGTGTCCGATCGCTTGCGCCTCGAGCCGCAGGTTCCGCTCGCGAGCTATGTCGACGGCTTCGGGAATCTGTGCACGCGCGTCGTCGCGCCCGCTGGGTTGTTCCGCATCTCGACCGACGCCGTGCTCGCCGACAGCGGCTTGCCCGATCGCGTGGTTCCCACGGCGCGCGAGGTGCCGATCGAGGCGCTCCCGAGCGACACGCTCATCTTCCTCCTCGGCAGCCGTTATTGCGAGACCGACACGCTGTCGCAAATGGCCTGGGACCATTTCGGCAAGATCACGCCGGGTTGGGAAAGGGTGCAGGCGATCGTCGACTTCGTTCACGACCATGTCGAATTCGGCTACCCCCATGCACGTGCGACACGAACGGCGGGCGAGGCTCATGCCGAGCGGCGCGGCGTATGTCGCGACTTCGCGCATCTCGCGATCGCCCTCTGCCGCGCGATGAACATACCGGCGCGCTACGCCACCGGCTATCTCGGCGACATCGGCGTGCCGCCCGACCCCGCGCCCATGGATTTCAGCGCCTGGTTCGAGGTCTTCCTCGAAGGAGGCTGGTACGCCTTCGATGCGCGCCACAATCAGCCGCGCATCGGGCGGATCGTCATGGCCTATGGCCGCGACGCCACCGACGTCGCCTTGACCAACAGCTTCGGTGCCCACAGCTTGAGCAAGTTCAAGGTGTGGACCGATGAAATACCGGAAGGTGTCGTCTTGCCGCGAAGAGGCGTCGCGGCCTGATCCGCGATTGCGATCTTTCGAATACAGCCGTGATTAACGCCAAAGCTTGAAATTCACCGTCCCGCTTTGACGCGCAAGGCTTCGCGCGGTAGCCTGCGGCCGGTCAGAAGCAAAAAATGTGCCGAGCCTGCCGATCCCCGGTCAGCGGCGCGAAGATCGAACTCGAGGCGTTCGGGCGAAGCATGGCGTTGTCACATCGGCTTGAAATGCGCCAGGGCCAATCCCTGGTGATGACGCCGCAGCTTCTGCAGGCCATCAAGCTGCTGCAGCTTTCGAGCCTCGATCTCATCGCCTATGTCGAAGCCGAGCTTGAACGCAACCCGCTCCTCGAACGCGCCGAGAGCGAAAGCGAGGAAAGCCCGGCCGTCGCCGATGGCGAAGGCCCGGGAGAGGACCTGAACCCCGAAGCCACCATTTCTGATGGGGATGGGGAAGATACCGGTGCGGAGGGGCCCGACGGGCCGGCCAGGGGCGAGGACTTGGCTGGCGAGGACTTGGCTGGCGAAGGCTTGGCTCTGGAGGGTTCGGCCGGTGAATGGAGTGGCGAAGGCGCCCTTCCCGACCGAGCCGATATCGAAGAACGCTTCGGCACCGATCTCGGCGAGGTGTTTCCGGATGAAGCTTCCAGCGCGCAGCCATCGCCTCTTTCATCGCCGAGCGAGCCCGCTCTCACCGTGGGGTTATCCTCATCGACGGGCGGAACCTCGCTTGGTGGCGAGGACAGCAATCTCGAGGCTTATGTCTCGGCACCGGTCTCGCTGTATGAGCATCTCGTCGTTCAGCTCGGTTTTGCCACCAATTCTCCCGCCGATCGCTTGATCGGCCGCGAGATCATCGACGGCATCGACGAGGCCGGCTACCTGACGCTCGATCTTGCCGAGCTTGCGGCACGGCTCGGGGTCTCGTCCGCGCGCGTGGACGAGGTGCTGGCGCTCGTGCAACGTTGCGAGCCTTCGGGGGTGGGCGCGCGCTCGCTTTCCGAGTGCCTGTCCCTTCAGCTCGCGGAACGTGACCGGCTCGATCCGGCGATGAGCTCCTTGGTCTCGCGCCTCGACCTCGTCGCCAAGCGCGACATCCCGGGGTTGGTGCGGCTTTGCGGCGTCGAGGAAGAGGACGTCCTCGATATGCTCGCCGAGCTTCGCTCGCTCAATCCGAAACCCGGTCTTGCCTTCGGCGGAGGGGTCGTCGAGACGGTGGTGGCCGATGTCGAGGTGCGGCCCAATCCCGACGGGAGCTGGCGGGTCGAGCTCAACCCGGCGGCGCTCCCCCGCGTGCTCGTCAACCAGGACTATCACGCGAAAGTGACCTCGGGCCCGCTCAAGGACGGCGACAAGGCTTTCATCGCCGAATGCCTGCAGAATGCGAATTGGCTGACGCGCAGCCTCGAGCAGCGGGCGCGGACCGTCCTCAAGGTCTCAAGCGAGATCGTGCGCCAGCAGGATGCCTTTTTGGCGCAAGGCGTCGAGCATTTGCGCCCCTTGAACCTCAAGGCCATTGCCGACGCGATCTCGATGCACGAATCCACCGTGTCGCGCGTTACCTCGAATAAATATATCGCGACGCCACGCGGCCTTTTCGAAATGAAGTATTTCTTCTCTTCCGCCATTCAGAGCGCGGATGGCGGTGAGGCGCTCTCGGCGCAGGCCGTGCGCTTCAAGATCAAGCAATTGATCGAGGCGGAGGACCCCGCGGTCGTCCTCTCGGACGATACGATCGTGCAGCATTTGCGCGAAAGCGGCGTCGATATTGCCCGGCGCACGGTCGCGAAATATCGCGAAAGCATGGGTATCGCCTCTTCGCTCGAGCGGCGTCGCTCGAAGGCGATGTCAGGGTTCGCGGCCGCGCCCCGTCCGGGCTTTTCGGACCGGCGGATTGCGGCAGCACAAGCCCTTCCGCGGCAGCGCCAAAGCCAAGGGGCAGTTGAACGCTAGGGCCAGAATCCCTAACTTATGGGTCCGCCCCAGACCCCGCGAATCACGGGTGGCGAAGCGCGAAAGGGATTGCCATGCCGACTGCCAAGACGAGTGACGCCTCCTTCGAGGACGATGTGATCAAATCCGAGCATCCGGTCGTCGTTGATTTCTGGGCGGAATGGTGCGGCCCTTGCCGGATGATCGGGCCTTCGCTCGAGGACATCTCCAATGAGATGGCGGGCAAGGTGAAGGTGGTGAAGCTCAACGTCGACGAGAACCCGCAAATCGCCAGCAAGTTCGGCGTGCGCTCGATTCCGACCTTGATGATCTTCAAGGACGGCAAGCTCGCGGCCCAGAAGGTCGGCGCCGCCTCGAAGGGCGATCTCACGCGCTGGATCGGCGCTCACGCCTAAAGTCTTTCTTCCGACGCTCAATCAATCAAAAAGGCCATGATGGCGATCTTGGAAGCCGTCATGGTCTTTCGTTATGCGCGCCGCGTGCCGCCGATGGCCGCTGCGTCGAAGACATGGATGCGCGTCTCGCCGATGACGACGGCCTGAAGACGCGCGAAATCGAACAAATTGGCGAAGGCCTCGTGGCGCAGATCGAGGCCTCCCGCATAGGCGCCGAAGGCCGGCAGGACGCAACGGCGCGTATCCGTGGCGAAGCAACGCCGCCGCAACCCACCGGCGCGCGCCGCGATATGCGCCACCGGGTGCAAATGGCCGGCGATCTCGCCCTCCACACCCGGCGCTCCCGGGCGTGGTTCGTGACGGGCGGCGACGCCCCCGACATGGCAGGCAAGCGCATGGTCGCCCGGAAGCCCGGCTGGCGCGCGCGGATCGTGATTTCCCGCGACCCATACCCAATCGCGCCCGAGCTGCAGGCTGCGCAAGGCGGCGCGACCATCGACGCTCAGTCGCGCTGCCCCGTCATCATCATGAAAGCCGTCGCCCAGTGAAATGACGCGGCGCGGCGCGAAACGTGAGACGGTCGCCGAAAGCGCGGCGAGCGTCACGGTCGTGTCGTAAGGCGGCAGCAGCATGCCGCGCCGGGCGAAGGACGAGCCTTTCTCGAGATGCAGATCGGCGATGACGAGCGTGCGCTCCGCTTCATGCCAAAGCGCGCCGGAGGCGTCGGCGATGAAAATATCGGCGCCGATCCTGATCTCGCAGGCACGCCTTGTGAGCGGCACGCCGCGCATCGCCATGGTCACGACAAGGCTTCCTGCATCAACGCCGCCTCGGCTTCCGCCAGCATCTCGTCGCGCGCCTCGCCGGGAACGGCCTCGCGGCCGATCTCCAAGATGATCGACACGGCGAGCGGCGACACGTGCTCGAGACCCTTATGCCTGATTCGCCCCCGGATGCGCGAGAGCATGACGGCGAGCCGCTTGAGATCGAGAAGACCGGCGGCGGCGTCCTCGCGCGCCGCCCGCAGGAGAATATGTCCAGGTTCGTGTGTGCGCAGCACGTCGTAGACGAGGTCGGTCGAGATGGTCACCTGGCGGCCGGATTTGCGCTGGCCCGGGTGGCGGCGCTCGATCAGGCCCGCGATGATGGCGCAGGCGCGGAAGCTGCGCTTCATCAGCGCCGTCTCGGCGAGCCAAGCCTCGAGATCGTCCCCCAGCATGTCCTGCGCGAACAGATCGTCAAGCGAGAGCCGCCCTTGCGCGATCGCAAGCCCCATGTCCGCGAGCGCCCAGACGCCGATCCCGTAGTCATTGCAGGCAAAGCCGAGCGGTCGCAGCCGCGCGCGTTCGAGCCTTCGCGTGAGCAGCATGCCGAGCGTCTGATGCGCGAGGCGCCCTTCGAACGGATAAGCCACGAAGAAATAGCGGCCGCCGCTCGGGAAGGTCTCGACAAGGAGTCCCTCGCGTTCCGGCAGAAGCGAATACGCGTCCTGCCAGGTGAGCCATTGCGCCACTTCCTCGGGCAGTTTCGACCAGCTCGACGGATCGGCGAGCATGGCCCGCACGCGAGCCGCGAGAAAGGTCGAGAGCGGAAATTTACCGCCGTCATAAGAGGGAATTTTCGGGTCGGTGCCGGCGCGCGCCCGAGAAGCGACCACCTCATCCTCGACGATGCCCTCGAAGCGCAGGATCTCGCCGCCGAAGACGAAGGTGTCGCCGACGGCCATCTGCTCCGCCCAATATTCCTCGACCTCACCGAGCCTGCGTCCACTGCGCTGCAAAATGCCGGTCGCCGCCGGAGCGCCGGGCCTTGCGGCCCTGAGGCGCCCGATGCGAACTTTCAGCATCGCCGCCTCGACGATGGTGCCGACATTCATGCGGTATTGCTGAATGACGCCCGCTGTCGAAGCTCGCCAACGCCCGTCCTTCCCCTCCTTGATCTTGGCGAAACGCTCATAGGCACGAAGCGCGTAGCCGCCGGTCGCGACGAAATCCACGACCGCATCGAAGCTTGAGCGCTCGAGCTTCGCGTAAGGCGCGCTCGACACGACCTCCGCATAAAGCTCCTCGGCGAGGAAGGGGTCGCCGCAGGCGACGCCGAGCACATGCTGGGCGAGCACGTCGAGCGCGCCGGTGCGCGGATCCGGCGTATCTTGCGCCGCCTCCTCGACGGCTTCGAGTGCGGCTTCGGCCTCGATCGCCTCGAAGCGGTTCGACGGGACGATGACCGCTTTCGAGGGCTCGTCGAGGCGGTGGTTGGCGCGCCCGATGCGCTGCATCAAGCGGCTCGCTCCCTTCGGAGCACCGACGTTGATGACGAGATCGACGTCGCCCCAATCGATGCCGAGGTCGAGCGTGGAGGTGCACACCACGGCCTTGAGGCGCCCTTGCGCCATGGCGGCCTCGACCTTCTTCCTTTGCGAGGCGTCAAGCGAACCGTGATGCAACGCGATGGGAAGCGCGTCTTCGTTCATGCGCCAAAGCGCCTGAAACAGGAATTCCGCCTGCATGCGCGTGTTGACGAAGACGAGCGACATCTTGTGCGCGCGGATGGCGGCGTAGATTTCCGGCAAGGCGTAGCTCGTGATGTGTCCCGCGAGCGGAAGCGTCGTCTGCGTGCGAAGGATCGATAGATCGGCGGGGGCCGCGCCGCCCGCGGTGACGAGATCGGCGAGCGTTCCGGCCATCGGCTTCGAGCCGCTCGGCATCGTGGCGCCGAGCCAGAGCCGCAGGGCGTCGGGCTCACGCACCGTCGCCGAGAGGCCGATGCAAGCGGGAGAAGGCGCGATGGCCTTCAATCTCGCAAGATCGAGCGCCAGAAGGTCGCCGCGCTTCGAGACCACGAGTGAGTGGAGTTCATCGATGATGATGCGCTCGAGGCTGCCGAAGAGCTCGCGCGATTCCTTTGCCGCAAGCAGCAGCGCGACCTGCTCGGGCGTGGTGAGCAGGATATCGGGAGGCGCCGTCTTCTGCCGCTGCCGCGCCGCCGCCGAGGTGTCGCCGGTGCGGGTCTCCACGCGGATCGGCAAACCCATCTCCGCGACCGGCGTCTCGAGATTGCGCTTCACATCGGCGGCGAGCGCCTTCAGCGGCGAGACGTAAAGCGTATGGAGGCGGCGCTTGCGGGGCTTTTGCGTTCCCGAAGGCGCGCCGGTCGACACGGCGGACGCGCCGGCAAGCTCGATGAGGCTCGGCAAGAAACCCGCCAGCGTCTTGCCCGCGCCCGTGGGCGCCACCAGGAGCACCGAACGCTTTTTCCGGGCCTTGTCGATCAGCTCGAGCTGATGTGCGCGCGGCGCCCAGCCCCGCGCGGCGAACCAGGCCGCGAACCGAGAAGGGAGAAGTGAGGGCTCGACCGCGCGATCCACGCGTCTACGACCGGCGCGACAAGGCGACGGCAATGCGCGCACATGCTGTCGCCGTTCGCGCCACCGCCGCGACATCGACGGCGGCCGGCCATCGGTCCTGCGGCAAATGGAAAAGGGCGTTCGATCCGATCAGCGTGAGATAGCGGCCACCGGCGCGATGAATGGCACGAGACTCCCCGTATGGCACTTGCGTCTTCGGTGAGAATCCCGCGATCGGCTGGGCGGCGCGCGTCATTTCCTGCTGGGCGAGCCCTCTCAGATCGTCGAGCGGGGATTGCAGCGTGAGCTTGCTGTCGGCCGCGCCGATATTGGCGCCGAAATGCAGCCAGGTCGCCTGCGTGATCAGCTCGGGCCGGCGCTTGAGGAAATTGTCGAGCCCGATGTGGCCGAGCTCATGGCCGCTCGAGGCGACGAAGATCACATCGCGCTCACCTGGCGTCTCTTGCAAGGCACGCATCACCTCGAGCCAGCAGAAGAGGCCGCCGCCGCGTTCCGAGGCGCAATGCCACCAGCCGCTGCGCGGCGTCATCACCACGAGGGGCGCGCTTCCTCCGGCCGACCCCTCGAGCGCCGCGATGACGCTTCTCACCTTCGAGGGGACGCGGCGGCAATCGGCGACGAGCCGCACCTCCTCATTCCGTGCCGCCGCTTGCGACAAGGCCTCGCGCGCCTCGCTCGACACCTGCACGCAAGGAATCGTGTAGGGCGAAAGGAAGCTCTCCGCATTGAGGAGCGCAAGACCGGCCCGCTCGCCCTTCGTCACGACGACGAGCGCCTGATGGCCGCGCCCCTCGCGCATCGAGGGGTAGTCCTGACGGTAAACCGCCAAGGGACCTTCCTCGACGAGCGCGATCGGCGCCTCTTGCCCCAAGGCGCCGAGCTTTCCGGCGAGGCCTTGCGGCCCCGTGAACGCGCCGTCGAACATGGGGAAGGCGGGAATGCGCGTTTCTCCGATCTCGACATGGCACTCGACCGGCTCGATGCGCTCGATCGCGAATTCGTCGAGGGAAACATCGGCTCCGAGCGACTTGGCCTCGCTCGCCAGCATTTCGGCATTTTCGTCATCGCCCGCATGCGCCGTGCGATGGATGCCCTGCGCATCATAAGCGCGGATGAAGGCTGCGGCGCGATCTTCCACCGAAGAAGGAAGGACGTCGGGGCGAGCGGCGCTCGGCCTCATCCCGCCCGTCCCCAGAACAAGCAGGGCACCGAAGCGGCGAAGAAATGAACGCCTGCCGGTTCGATTTGAAGCTGGCGCCATGCCATGATCCTCGCACCCGGTTATCGATTGAGCGTGATCTTTTGGGGAGACCGGTCCCCGCTTTCCGGGCATGCTTTAGGCGCGTCGCCATGGAGGGTCAATTTGCCTAAAATGCGACCGGAGTGAAGGGAGAAGCTGCCGGTGCCGAGCCGCGATCCTGGTGACAATACCTGGTGGCGCCAAGGCGTCATCTACCAGATCTATCCGCGATCCTTGCAAGACACGAACCGGGACGGCATCGGCGATCTCGAAGGCATACGCCGTCGGCTCGACCATCTCGTCTCGCTTAAGATCGACGCGATCTGGATTTCGCCGATTTATGCATCGCCCATGGCGGATTTCGGCTACGACGTCTCCGATCATCGGGCGATCGACCCGATCTTCGGCACGATGAAGGATTTCGATCGCCTGCTGGAGGAGGCCCATCGCAAGGGCCTGAAGGTCATTCTCGACTATGTGCCGAACCACACCTCCGACCAGCATCCCTGGTTCGTCGAAAGCCAAGCCTCGCGCCGCAATCCAAAGCGCGATTGGTACGTCTGGCGCGATCCTCGCGCCGACGGCGGGCCGCCCAATAATTGGACGAGCGAGTTCGGCGGCCCGGCCTGGACCTTCGACGAAACGACCGGGCAATACTATTTTCACGCTTATCTCACGCAACAGCCGGACCTGAACTGGCGCAACCCCGAAGTCGTCGCGGCCATGCTCGATGTGCTGCGCTTCTGGTTCGATCGGGGCGTCGACGGCTTTCGCGTGGATGCAATCCATCACCTCTTCGAGGACGCGCAATTACGGGACGATCCCGTCGATCCCGATTGGCATGAGGGCCTGCCCCCATCCCGCCAGCTCCTGCGCAGCTACTCCATGGATCAGCCCGAGGTGCATGGGGCGATCGCTCTGATGCGGGGAGTGGCGAAATCCTACGCCGATGAGCGGCTCCTGATCGGCGAGGCCTATCTGCCGATCGAGCGGTTGATGGCCTATTACGGCATGGCGCTTTCCGGCTTCCACCTCCCTTTCAACTTCCACCTCATCTCGACCCCGTGGAAGCCAAAAGCGATCGCGGCGCTCATCGACGAATACGAAACCGCCTTGCCGCAAGGCGGCTGGCCCAATTGGGTGTTGGGCAATCACGACAGGTCTCGCGTGGCGACGCGGCTTGGGCCCGAGCAGGCGCGCGTTGCCGCCATGCTCCTCTTGACGCTGCGCGGCACGCCAACCCTCTACCAGGGAGACGAGATCGGCATGGCGGATGTGGCCATTCCTCTCCATCTTGTGCGAGACCCGTTCGGCAAGAATGAGCCGGGCTTCGGCCGCGATCCCGAACGCACGCCGATGCAGTGGGACGCGAGCCCGCATGCGGGCTTCAGCAGCATCGAACCCTGGCTCCCGATCGCGCCCGACTTCAGGACACGCAATGTGGAAAACCAATCATCCGATGCGGGCTCGATGCTGTCGCTCTATCGCGCGCTCATCGCCTTGCGGCGTGAAGAGGCGGCGCTCGCAATCGGCAGCTATGCGCTCGTCCAGGCGAGCGAACATATGCTCGCCTATGAGCGATGCCATGGCGAGCGCCGTCTCATCGTCGCGCTCAATTTCGGGGATCGTTTCGAGGAGCTTGAAAGCCTCTCGCCACCGGCGCGCCTTCTCTTTTCGACCGATCCGGCCCGGGAAAAGGAAGGCTTCGCTTGCGCACCGAGGCTGAACCCCCATGAGGGGATCGTGGCCGAGCTCACGCCGCGAAGCCGCGCGGACGGATGAAGCGAGCCGAGCCTCGACGCGCCTCATCCCTTTCGCCTGCGAAGCTGATCGAAATAGACGATCAGGATGATAAGATCACGCGCTGCCAATAGGAATCGACATAAAGAAGATTGGCGCCGTTGTTGATCGTGGTAAGCAGGATGGCGCCGAGAACCTGGGACTCGTCCTCCAAGCTGTGATCGCTCTACGGTTCCGCTTGTGAAGAAGTGTGATATGACCCTCGCAGGGCAGCTGCGGCGACGGCTGTCAGGAGAGCCGACCATGGAGCCGGCAAGAAAAACTCCCTGATCGGACGGGCAATGTCCCCACTCGTATCCGTGCAGAACGTTAGCAAGAATTTTCCCGGCGTCCGCGCGCTGAGCCACGTCCGCTTCGAGCTGCTCGCCGGGGAGGTCCATGCCCTCGTCGGCGAGAACGGCGCCGGTAAATCGACTCTGATGAAAATCCTCGCAGGTATCTACCCCCGGGATGGCGGAGAAATTCTCTATAAGGGCGAGCCGGTCAATTTCGGCAGCCCACGCGCCGCTCAGATGATGGGCATCGGGATAATTCATCAGGAACTGCAACTGATGAATCACCTGACAGTTGCCCAGAATATCTTCATCGGGCGCGAACCGCCTGGGCGATTGGGCGTGTTCCTTGACGAGGATAAGCTCAACCGTCAAGCGCGAGAGATTCTCGCCCACATGCATCTGAAGCTAGACCCCCGCGCAATCGTCGGCGGGTTGACGGTTGCCAACCAGCAGATGGTGGAAATCGCCAAGGCGCTGTCCTTCAATTCACGCGTGTTGATCATGGACGAGCCGACAGCCGCGTTGAACAACGCCGAAATCGCCGAGCTGTTCAATATCATCCGGGAGCTCAAGGCGCGCGGCGTGGGTATCGTCTATATTTCGCACAAGATGGACGAGCTGAAGCAGATCTCCGATCGCGTAACCGTCCTACGCGACGGCGAATACGTCGCGACCGTGCCGACCTCGACGAGCTTGGATACCATTATCGGCATGATGGTCGGACGGACTTTGATGGACGACGTTCAACACCCGCCGCTAGTGGCGTCGCGCGGCGAAGTCGCGCTCGAGGTCAGGAGCCTGAATTGCGGGCCGCTCGTCAGGAACGTCAGTTTCACTCTCAGGCGCGGCGAGATTCTGGGATTCGCAGGCCTGATGGGGGCGGGAAGAACCGAGGTGGCGCGCGCGATATTCGGCGCCGACAGGATCGAGTCGGGTGAGGTCATCGTGCGTGGCGTGGCCGCCTCGATCAAATCGCCGGCCGATGCGGTTGCGCTCGGGATCGGCTATCTGTCGGAGGACCGGAAGCGATTTGGCCTGGCCGTCGGCATGGACGTCGCGTCCAATGTCGTCATGGCCACGCTTGCACGGCATCTCAAATTCAAATTCGTTCTTCGGCAGCAGGCGATCCGTGCCACCGTCGAATCGTTCATCAGGCTTCTCAGCATTCGTACCCCTTCGGCGACGCAAGAGGTCCGGCTTCTATCGGGCGGCAACCAGCAGAAGGTGGTGATCGCAAAGTGGCTGGCGCGCGATTGCGACATTCTGTTTTTCGACGAGCCAACGCGCGGGATTGATGTTGGAGCCAAGGCCGAGATCCACAAGCTGCTGCGCTCTCTTGCCGACCAGGGCAAGGCAATCGTGATGATCTCGTCGGAGCTGCCTGAGATTTTGCGCATGAGCGACCGCATCGCGGTGATGTGCGAAGGGCGTATCACCGGCGTGCTTGAATGGAAGGGCGCGACGCAAGAGCGCATCATGCAGCTCGCCACCAAGCGCGAAAAAGCCAAGGCTGCCTAGCGTGAGGATTTGAGCGGATGGTGGAATCGAAGACGGCGACCATCGGAACCGAAGAACGCGTGGCGACAACCTTCCGGGCCCAGGTTTTTGGCTCGATAGCGCGCCAGAAGCTGTTCGCCTTTGCGAGCCTGATCCTGTTGATGGTCTTTTTCGGTTTTGCCTCGCCGGCCTTCATGCAGGTCGAGAATCTTCTCGGCATCCTGCAGTCGACGGCGGTGAACGGCGTGCTCGCGATCGCGTCCACTTTCGTCATTATCACCGCCGGTATCGATTTGTCGGTCGGCACACTGATGACGTTCTGCGCCGTGATGGCCGGCGTATTTCTCACCTATTGGCAGTTGCCATTGTGGACGGGCGTGCTCGCGGCCATCGCGACCGGCGCCATGAGTGGCTTGCTCTCAGGTACTTTCGTCGCCAAACTGAAGCTGCCACCCTTCATCGCGACACTGGGCATGATGCTGGTGAACAAGGGCCTGGCGCTCGTGGTGGCGGGCGACAAGCCGATCTATTTCAGCGACACCGAAAGCTTCTCGACGATTTCGCAAGGGTCGGTGATCGGCTACATCCTACCAAGCCTGCCGGTTCCCAATAGCGTGGTGATCCTGTTCGTGCTGGCGATCGCCGCGTCGGTCGTTCTCGGCCGCACGGCACTTGGCCGCTACACATTCGCCTTAGGCAGCAACGAGGAAGCCGTTCGCCTGTCCGGCGTCAATGTGGATCGCTGGAAGATCGCGATCTACGTCTTGGCCGGCGCGATTTGCGGCGTTGCCGGGCTGCTGATCGCCTCGCGGCTCAATTCCGCCCAGCCCGCGCTCGGCCAGGGCTACGAACTCGAAGCGATCGCTGCTGTGGTGATCGGTGGCACGTCGCTGAGCGGGGGCACTGGCACGGTACTTGGCACGATTATCGGCGCGTTTATAATGAGCGTTCTCACCAACGGCCTGCGCATCCTCTCAGTTCCGCAGGAGTGGCAGATCGTCGTTACCGGCGTCATCATAATCCTGGCTGTCTACATCGACATTCTGCGGCGCAGGAAGTTGTGAAGGGAGGTCGATCACAGCCAGAGAACGAAGCCAAGTCGAACAAGAAACAACGAGCAAGAAACAACGAGAATGACGTTCAGCGAACAATAGCGAAAACGTCGGTCACCTGAAACAGCTAAAACAGGAGGGAGAGGAGGAGCGATGTTGAACAGAATGCAAATCAGCACCTTGCTCGGGGCCGCTGCGCTGGTGGCAGCGGTCGCAGTCTCGCGTGCCAACGAGACCTACATTCCCTTGATTTCGAAGGGCTTCCAGCACCAGTTCTGGCAAGCCGTCAAGCTCGGCGCGGAGCAGGAGGCGCAGAAGCTTAGCGTCAAGATCAGCTTCGAGGGGCCGGAAACCGAGGCGATGGTCGACAAGCAGATCGACATGCTCTCGGCGGACCTCGCCAAGCATCCGAACGCGATCGGCTTCGCAGCGCTCGACAGCAAGGCGGCCATTCCGCTGCTCAAGAAGGCGCAGGCCGAACACATCCCCGTGATTGCCTTCGACTCGGGCGTCGACAGCGACATCCCGTTGACCACGTGCGCGACTGACAACATCGCGGCGGCCGCCGTTGCCGCCGATAAGATGGCGGAGATGATCGGCGATTCGGGCGAGGTCGCCGTGGTGGTGCACGATCAGACCAGCCGCACCGGCATCGACCGGCGCGATGGTTTCCTTACTGAGATGAAAGCGAAGCACCCCAATGTAAAGATCGTCAGCGTCCAATATGGCGGCGGCGACCAGCTGAAGTCGACCGAAATCACCAAGGCGATTCTGGGGGCCAACCCAAACCTCAAGGGCATCTTTGGCGCCAATGAGGGCTCGATCATCGGCGTCCTGCATGGCGTAAAGGAGTCCAAAAAGAAGCTCGTGGTCATTGGCTACGATTCGGGCAAGGAGCAGATCGAGGCGATTAAATCCGGCGACGAGGCCGGCGCGATTACCCAGAACCCCATCGGCATCGGCTCCTGCGTCGTTGAATCGGCGGTGAAAGCGCTGAAGGGCGACAAGCTGCCCAAGGCGGTCGATACCGGCTTCTACTGGTACGACAAATCGAACGTCAGCGACCCAAAGGTCGCCGCCGTTCTATACAACTGAGATCTGTCCTCCGGCGCGAAGAAGGGCTTCGGTCTTTTTTCGCGCCGAGCGAAAACTGTGTTTCAACTACTCGCCTCGGCTTCTCGGCGCACGGGTTAGCAATAAACGTGCGTCCAAATGTAATATTACCCAGGCCACGCATCGCCGCCCAGGCCAGTAACGGGTCAAATTATACACCGATCTACATCATGCGGCTGGATCCGTCGGCATGCTGCCGCGGAACACAGGTCGAAAGCTTGGCGGTAAACGCGCTGAAGCCGCAGCAGGTATGGGCTATCCGATTCTGGTTAGATCGAGAGCGCTGGCTGGGCGACCGCGAGACCTGGCGATCGACCGCAGGCGTTGTCGCAGAAACGGTAGCGCGTCTCAGCTTGGTTGGTAAGACGGCGAATGATCACGATCTCATTGCGCGCCACCAGTTTCCGCAAGCGAGTCTTTTTTTGAGACGTCAGGATGCGCTCCGCCGGTATGGAATCAAGTATCGACATTGTTCAACCCGACGCGCGCAGCATTCACATCAATCCGGCTTGCCTGAGGAAGCGCTTGATGTTGCCGCAACCAAGCTTCGCGTAGGTCGCCGGGTTAGCCTTCTCCGGATCTTGCTCGGCCTCGACCACCACCCAGCCCGAATAGGCTTTGAGCTCGCGAAGGACGGCGGCGAAATCGATCATGCCGTCGCCCGGAACCGTGTAGACCCCTTCGACCACGGAGTTGAGGAAGGACCAGTCCTCGCGCGCGGCGCGCGCCATCACGGCTTCTCGCACGTCCTTCGTATGCACATGCGCGATCCGGTCGCGATGACGTGAGGCGAGCGCCGCCGGATCGGCGCCACCCCAGACCGCATGCCCCGTGTCGAGGAGGAGCTTCACGGCAGGTCCGGTCTCGGTCATCAAACGGTCGATCTCGGCCTCGCTCTGCACTACCGTGCCCATGTGATGATGATAGACGAGCGTGAGGCCAAGCTCGCGGAGCTTCTCGGCAAATTGGGTGAGGCGGCTCGTCAAACGGCTCCACTCGCCCTCGGTCATCACCGGTCGGCTGGAGAGCGGCTTTTCCTTGTCGCCATGCACCGTGCGGGTGCATTCGGCAGCGATCAGCACCTTGCATCCCATGGCCCTGAGCAATCCGGCATGAGCTCGCACGGCCGCAAATTCCGCATCGGCATCGCGTTCGATCAGGAAGGTCGAATGCCAGCCCGAGATTAGCGCGAGGCCATGCGCATCGAGGATGGGTTTGAGCTTTGCGGCCTCGCGCGGGAATTTGTTGCCGAGCTCCATGCCTTCAAAGCCCGCGGCCTTCGCCTCGGCAAGGCATTGCTCCAAAGGAATATGGCCGCCGAGCTCGACCATGTCGTCATTCGACCAGCCGATCGGATTGGCACCGATGCGGATCATTCAGCTCTCCTCGAAGGCCGTGAAAAGGGCATGCCGATCTCGTGTTTCTAAGACTTGGTTCCCCCGTAACCGTCTTGGCCGGGCTTGTCCCGGCCATCCACGCCTTTTTGCCGTGAGCGAAAGACGTGGATGCCCGGCACAAGGCCGGGCATGACGACCTAATCGCCGAGCCTCTGGCGCGAAGTCGCGGCCTCGTAGGATTTGCGCGCCGTGGCGACCTCGCGCCGCGCCGAGACCTCGGGCACGGCGACATCCCACCAGGCTCCGCCGGCCTCGGTGCTGGCGCGCGGATCGGTATTGATGACGACGACGCTCGTGCGCGGATGGGCCTTGGCCTCGGTGAGCGCTCGCTCGAGCTCCGCGATCGACGAGACTTTCGCGGCGATGGCGCCGAGGCTCTCGGCATGCGCCCGAAAATCGATCTCGGGCAAAGTCTCATGCAGGGCATCTTCGAGAAGATTATTGAAGCTTGCCCCACCCGTCGCCCTTTGCAGCCGATCGATGCAGCCGAAGCCCTTGTTGTCGAGGACGATGATGATGAGCTTCTTGCCGAGCATTACCGAGGTCGCGATCTCCGAGTTCATCATGAGGTAGGAGCCGTCACCCACCATCACCAGAACCTCGGCCTCGGGCTTGGCGAGCTTCACGCCTAGCCCGCCCGCGATCTCATATCCCATGCAGGAATAGCCATATTCCATGTGGTAAGTGCCGGGCGCGCCGGCCTTCCAGAGTTTGTGCAATTCGCCCGGCAACCCGCCCGCGGCGCAAACGAGCGTCGTCTCTCGGCCGAGCGCCCGCATCGCCGCGCCGATCACCTGGGCATCCGAGGGAAGCTCATTGCCGCGCGGCGCCTGGAGCGCCTTTGCGGCGGCTTTCGTCCAGGCTGCCTTCAGCGAGCGGGCCGATTGCGTCCAGCGGACGGGCGCCGCGTGGCCGGCGAGCGCGTTGCCGAGCGCCTCGAGGCCGACGCGCGCGTCCGCGACAAGCGATGCTGCGCCATGTTTTTCCGCGTCCTGCACGGCCACATTGAGCGACAGGAAGCGGCGCTTCGGATTTTGAAAGAGCGCCCATGATCCCGTGGTGAAATCCTGGAGGCGCGTGCCGATCCCGAAGACGAGGTCGGCCTTCGCTGCAAGCGCATTCGCGGCCGAGGTGCCGGTCACGCCGATCGAGCCCATGGCCAAGGCATGGTCGTCGGGAAGCGCCGATTTCCCGGCCTGCGTCTCGGCGACGGGAATGCCGTGACGCTCGGCGAAGGCCGCAAGCGTGTCGGAGGCTTGCGAATAAAGTACGCCCCCGCCCGCGATGATCAGCGGCCTTTCGGCACGGCGCAAAAGATCGGCCGCATGCAGGAGCTCCTGCGCATCGGGGGCGGGACGACGCAAGGTCCAGACGCGCTTCTCGAAGAAGCTTGCCGGGTAGTCACAGGCCTCCGTCTGCACGTCCTGGCAAAGCGCGAGCGTCACCGGCCCGCATTCGGCAGGGTCGGTGAGCACGGACATCATGCGTCGCGCCGCGGGTATGAGCTGCTCGGGGCGCGTCAGCCGGTCGAAATAGCGCGAGACGGGCCGCAAGGCGTCGTTTGCCGAAACCAGCCCATCGCCAAAGTCCTCGACCTGCTGCAGCACGGGGTCGGGCCGCCGGTTGGCGAAGACGTCACCGGGAAGGAGAAGTAGCGGCAGGCGGTTCACGTGAGCCACGGCGGCGGCGGTGACGAGGTTCGTGGCGCCCGGCCCGATCGAGGTGGTGCAAGCCATCATGCGGCGCCGAAAGCTCGCCTTGGCGAAACCAATGGCGGCATGCGCCATGGCCTGCTCGTTATGGGCGCGAAGTGTCGGCAATTCCTGGCGGAACCGATAGAGCGCCTCTCCCATCCCGGCGACATTGCCATGGCCGAAGATCGCCCAGACGCCGGCGAAGATCGGCAGCTCGACGCCATCGATCACGGTTTTTTGCGCCACGAGGAAGCGCGTGAGCGCCTGCGCCATGGTGAGGCGATCGGTCTTCATTTCGTTGATCCTCACCGACTCCTCGAGAACCGGGCCTGAGCAGCGTCAAAGCCAATGCGCTTTCATCAAGCATGAGTTGCAAAATCGCGTCAAACCGCGCTGTTGCACCCTTTGCCGACAATGTGCATCAAGGGGAAAATTCGCGCCGCGACGCAGAGGCGCGAGGGCGGAAGCAGGAGGAAAGATGATACGCATCGGATTGCTGGGTGCCGGGCGCATCGGCCAGATTCACGGGCGCAATGTCGCGGCGAATGCGGGCGCGACGCTCGTCGCCATCGCCGATGCGGTGCCGAAAGCGGCCGCCGCCCTCGCGAGAGCGACGGGTTCGGGCACGATGCCGGTCGATGCGCTCATCGCATCACCGGATATCGACGCGGTGATGATCTGCACCTCGACGGACACGCACGCCGATCTCATCGAGCGCATCGCGAAAACCGGCAAATCCATTTTTTGCGAAAAGCCCGTCGACCTTTCGGCGAAGCGCATCGCCTCGACTTTGCGGAAGGTCGAGAAAGCGAATGTCAAGCTCATGATCGGCTTCAACCGGCGCTTCGACCCGAATTTCGCGGCGCTCAAGCAGCGGCTCGCCAAGGGCGCGATCGGCGACGTCGAGATCATCATGATTCTGTCGCGCGATTCAGCCCCGCCGCCGATCGATTACGTGAAACGCTCTGGCGGCCTTTTCCGCGACATGATGGTGCACGACCTCGACATGGCGCGCTTCCTCCTCGAGGAGGATCCGATCGAGGTGCAAGCGCTGGGGTCGAGCCTCGTCGACCGGCGTATCGGCGAGGCTGGCGACGTCGATACCGCGGTCGTGCAGATGCGCACGCGTTCGGGCAGGCTTTGCCAGATCTCGAATTCGCGGCGCGCGAGCTATGGCTATGATCAGCGGATCGAGGTGCATGGCTCGAAGGGCATGCTGCGCGCCGGGAATATCCACGAGACGACGGTGGAAGAGGCAGGCCCCAAGGGCTTCACCACCGATCGGATCGAGAACTTCTTCCTCGAGCGCTACGCAGCCGCCTATCGCAACGAGCTCGACGCCTTCCTAAGGTGCGTGAAATCGGGCCGCACGCCCTCCCCCTCGGGCCATGACGGGCTCAAGGCCCAGCTTCTTGCCGACGCCGCGACGCGATCGGCCGAGAATGGCAAGCCGGTCCGCCTCGACCTTTCGCGGGGCTGAGCCACGATGTCGACCTCGATCGAATTCGCGCTCAACCATATCGCGGCGCCGAGCCTTCCCGCTGATCGGTTCTTCGCGCTTGCACGTGAGCTTGGCCTCACCAAGGTCGAGATCCGCAATGATCTTGCCGGCGTGCCCGTGGCCGACGGAACGCCGGCGAAAGAGGTGAAGCAGGCGGCGCAAGCGCAAGCCGTCACCATCCTCACCATCAATGCCTTGCAGCGCTTCAACGAATGGAGCGACCAACGCGAGGCCGAGGCTATCGAGCTCGCGCGCTACGCGAAGGCTTGCGGCGCGAAGGCGCTCGTCCTCGTCCCGGTGAACGACGCCTCTTTTCGCCCGGCCGAGAGCAAGCGCCTCGAGGGCTTGCGCGATGCGCTACGGCATCTCGCGCCTTTACTCGTCGAGAACGGGTTGAAGGGCTTCGTCGAGCCTTTGGGATTCGTTATCTCCTCGCTGCGCTCGAAACGCGAGGCGATCGACGCCATCGATGCGACGGGCGGCGAGAATGTGTTCCTTCTGGTGCACGACACATTCCACCATCACCTCGCGGGCGAAGCCGCGCTCTTTCCCGAGCGCACCGGGCTTTGCCATATCTCCGGCGTCACCGAGCGCACTCTGGCGCTGACGAGCCTGCAAGACGCACATCGCGTGCTCGTCGACGAAGCCGACATCCTGGGAAACCTCGCCCAGATCAAGGCGCTGCGCGCCGGCGGTTATCGCGGCGTCTTTTCCTTCGAGCCCTTCGCCGAAAGCGTGCAGCGCGCGAGCGATCTCAAGGCGAGGCTCGAAGCAAGCATGGCTTTGATCGCAAGCGAGATCGCGCAGTAAGCGTCGGGGGTTCACGCTCGCGGATGCAGGCGATCGCAAGACGCGCATCGCCCACGCCCTGTATCCGGCGACAACGCAAGTCCTCGACCCGTTCGGGCCGGCGAAAGGGCAAGCCGAAGGCATCTTCCTTTGGCCGAGAGCATACCTATGTTGAGCAAGGATGCGGGCTCCAGCGCCCGCCCCAGAATCGGTTGCGAGAGGCGTGCTCATGGACGCGCTGAACCTTGAATATACGCGAGCCGCGACCCTCGACGAGCTGAAGGCAAAAGGGCGGCTCGTCGTGCACGGCGCGCATCGGCCGATCCTCGTGATCTACGATCAAGGGCGCGTCTTTGCCCTCGACAATCGCTGCCCCCATATGGGCTTCCCGCTCGAGCGCGGCAGTGTCGAGGATGGCATCTTGACCTGCCATTGGCACCACGCGCGCTTCGATCTCGAAAGCGGCTGCACCTTCGATCTGTGGGCGGACGACGCACCGACATGCCCGGTCGAGGTGCGCGATGGCGAGGTTTGGGTCAAGACGAGCTTCGACCATGGGGATCCCGCCGCGCATTGGCGTGAGCGGCTTGCCGACGGCCTGGCCCATGACCTTGGTCTCGTCATCGCCAAAGCGGTGCAGGGACAGCTTGCAGCCGGCGTTCCGCGAACCGAGATCGTGCGGCAGGTGGCGCTGTTCGGGGCGCTGAACCGCGATGGCTGGGACACCGGCCTTACCATACACACGACGCTTGCCGATCTCTTGCCCGTGCTGCGCGAGGAGGATGTCCATCTCGCCCTGTTCCATGGCGCGCGCCGCGTGGCGGCGGATTGCGACGGCGAGGCGCCACGGCGGGAACGCGCGCCGCTCGGGAGCCGCCCGGATCCGGCCGCGCTCAAGCGCTGGCTGCGGCGCTGGACGAAGGTGCGCCATCGCGAGGCGGCCGAGCGCACGCTGTTGACGGCGATCGCGGAAGGCCTCTCGCCCGCAAGGCTCGCGGATGCGCTTCTGGCGGCCGAGACCGAGCGGGCGTTCGCCGACGGCGGACATTCGCTGGACTTCATCAACAAGACGTTCGAGTGCCTCGACCTGATCGGCTGGGAGCACGCCGCTCGCGTGTTGCCGACCGTCGTTGGACAAATGGTCGAGGCTCGCGGCGCCGAGGAATCGACCGCCTGGCGCCAGCCTGTCGATCTCATCGCGCTGTGCGAGGAAGCGGCCAGCGAGCTGCCGGAACTGCTTTCTGCCGGTCGCGGCGTGCGCGGCTGGTCGGACCACGCGGCTCTCGCCGGCAGGCTCCTTGGCGATGAACCGACCCGGATCATGGACGCGCTCAAGGCGGCAATGGGCGCGGGCGCGTCGCCCGCGGACCTTGGCCGGTCGCTCGCCTATGCGGCGGCGCTTCGGGTGGCGCGCTTTGGCAATGCCAATGAGCATTCCGATTGGGAGACGGCGCACCATGTCTTCAGCTTCGCCAACGCGGTCCACCAAATGCTCGTGCGGATTGGGGCCGCTGATGCCGAGGGTGACGCTCTTGCCGCACGAAGCGTTTTCCACGGTGCGATGGCGCTTTACCTTACGCGCTATCTCAACGTGCCGCCGGCGCGCATTCCCGGCGAGGAGGGCGAGCCGCTCGATGATCTTCCCGCCGATCCACAGAGGCTTCGCACTGCCTTGCTCGACGCTTTCGACCGGCAGCGACAGGTCGATCTCGCCGGAAGGCTCGTGGCACGCCATCTCACGCTCGGCCACTCGCCTGGGGAGCCGATCGCCACGCTCGCGCATGCGGTGCTGCGCGAAGATGCAGGCTTCCAGGCCTATCAGATGCTGGAGGCGGCAATCCGGCAATTTGCGGTTTGGGGCGACACCAACGAGGGCCGGCATATCCTCATCGCGGCCGCACGCTATCTTGCGGCCCACTCACCGACGGAACGCGCGGCATTACAGACGGCCGACATCGCGCGTCGCTTGATGCGGGGCGGCGAGCTCTATCGCGAGGCCGAGGCGTCGTAACGGCGCCCCGGACGCGCACCTGATCGCTTGTCAGCTCCGTGCGGTGGCGCAGCACGTCCACCAGCAAGCCAAAAGTCCCCGACGGTTGTCGGCGCTGGGGTCGTAGAAGTGGTAGCCTGAATACGGAAGCCGCCAACCAAGATCACGAATTTGTGATCTCAGTCCAGGGGCCCAAAAGATGCCTTCATTTTCCGACTGAAAGCAAGAAAACCGATCGTTGCGCCGCCTCCTCACGGCTCGCTCTGCCTTGCGGATGCCGCCATTGCGAGGAATCGTCGTTCTCGGACCTCGTCGGCGCCATTGGCGAAGCGCTGCCCGAGCAAACAGGAGACCACGATGGAGAAGTCTCGCATCGTTGCCGTGCTCAGGGAGGCAAGAGGCCTTCGGAAAAACAAGTCGGGAAAGACCATCATAAGCGCCAGGATCGCCGCAAGAGACAAGACAGTGAATCCTGGGAAAGGGGTGAAGGCTCCAGGCCAGGTGAAGGACGCCCCGCGGCAGATCCCCCCAAGCAAGTGACTCCAAGCCAAGTGACTCCAAGCCAAGTGACTAGGAGTGAAGCAGTTCCAAGACACGGCGAGAGAAAGCAATTCGCCATGAGCCCTGATGCCATGAGCCCCGATAAAGGTGGCCGCCGCCAGGCCGCAACGAGGCGAAGCCTCACCCACGCCTGCTGAAAATCAGCGGGGTCGGATCAGCTCGCGCTCGGTGAGGACCCCATCGAGCCGCTGGTCATGCGGCTCGAGCGGAATTGTCTCCACTTCCTGGCAAGCGAAGGCGAGGCCGAGCGTGCGTGGCGGCTTGCCCGCCTCGACTTGCCGCCCGATCGCTCCGTCGTAATAGCCTTTGCCATAGCCGATGCGGCCGCATCGGCGATCGAAGGCCGCAAGCGGCACGAGCATGATGTCGGGGGCGACGAGCGCGGCTTCGATCGAGGGCTGCGAGAGCCCGAAGCCCACCTTCTGCAACCGATCCTTGAAGGCAAATTGTCGAAAGACGAGCCGGCCTTTCTCGATGCAGGGAAGCGCGAGCGTCGCCCCTTTCGCGGCGAGCTCTTGCATCAACCAGCGCGGATCGAGCTCGGAGCGGATGGGCCAAAAGCCACTGACCCGCAAGCCTCGAACATCGCCGAGAGCGGCAGGCCCGCTTGTCGCGAAGCTCTTCGAGACGGCGATGCGCGCTTCTGGAGCGAGCGCGTCGCGACGAGCGAGCGCGGCCGCGCGGACCGCCGCCTTCTCGGCTCGAACCTCCGCCTCTCGATCATGAAACCCACGAGAAGCGTCCGAACCGTTCACGGCAGTCCTGTGCGAGCTTTGCGGGGCTTCGGCGAAAGAAAGCGGAGCCGCCTCGGCCGTCGAACTATCGATCCCGGGACACCTACAACGTAGGTGGGCGCCATATGTCCGGGTCCAGGGACCCGGTCAGGGACAGCTCCCGTTCGGATCGATAAGGGCCCGGGGATACAAGTTCTGACGCACCGCGCAGCCCCGCCGTGGCGAATGTAGGTCAAGGATTCGCAAAAGGCCAGTGCCGATCCGTGGCCATGGCGAACGGGCCCGATTGGCGTTGCGAACGTCGTGTCCAAAAGCGCGCGCTGGCATCTCGCATGCCGATTGGCTAAATCTTGGGCATCGTCTCGTCGATGCGCGTCGAGGAATCGTATCCGATGAATGATCCGGCCGGGCCGCAAGTGAGCCGCCGACGCCTCTTGAGGATGATCGGCGAGGCGACGTCGAGCGCCGTGATGTATCAGGCGATGACGAGCCTCGGCCACGCCGCCGATTCCAGCTACAAGGGACCCGTCGAGCTTCCGGGCGATCCGAAGGGCGCCTCGATCCTCATTCTGGGTGCCGGGCTTGCCGGCATGGTCGCGGCTTTCGAGCTGCGCAAGGCCGGCTACAAGGTGAAGCTGCTCGAATACCAAAAGCGGGCAGGCGGGCGGAACTGGTCGCTGCGCGGCGGCGACAGCTATACCGAGCTCGGCGGAGCGCGGCAGGATTGCACCTTCGACGAAGGGCTCTACATCAACCCGGGCCCTTGGCGCATTCCCTACCACCATCGCGCGCTGCTCGACTATTGCAAGCGGCTGAACGTCAGGCTCGAACCCTTCATTCAGCTCAACTTCAACAGCTATCTGCATGCGAGCGGCGCCTTCGGCGGCAAGCCGCAGCGGTTTCGCCATGTGCTCGCCGATTACAACGGCCACATCTCCGAGCTCCTGGCGAAGGCGGTGGATGCGGACAAGCTCGATGACGAGGTGAGCGCCGAGGACAAGGAGATCCTGCTGGCATCGCTACGCGCCTGGGGCGCGCTCGACCGCGATTATGCCTATCGGGCAGGATACGCCTCGAGCGAGGTTCGCGGCTATGAGAAGGCACCGGGAGGCGGGGTGGACGGGGCGCCTTCGCCCTCGACGCCACTCGCCTTCAATGACGTGCTGAACTCGCGTCTGTGGCGGCATTTGAGCTTTCCGCTGCAGCATGATTTCCAGCACACCATGTTCCAGCCGGCCGGCGGCATGGACATGATCGGCAAGGCCTTCTTCAGGGAGATGGGCGACCTCGTCGAGCTCGACGCCAAGGTGACGTCCATCCGTCAGAGCGACAAGGGCGTGACCGTCACCTACGAGAGCGCGAGCGGCGGCGGCGCAAGACAAGCAAGCGCCGATTGGTGCTTATGCACCATCCCGCTCTCGATCCTGAGCCAGATCGAGCTCAATGTCGGCGCCCCGATGCGCGCGGCGATCGACGCCGTGCCCTATGCGGCTTCGGTAAAAATCGGCCTGCAGTTCAAGCGGCGCTTTTGGGAGGAGGACGAGGCGATCTATGGCGGCATCTCCTTCACGGATTTGCCGATCGCGCAGATTTCATATCCGAGCACGGATTACCACAAGGCCGGCAAAGGCGTGCTGCTCGGCGCCTACAGCTTCGGGCTGCCGGCGACCGAGTTTACCGCGATGACGCCTGCTGAGCGCATCGCGCTCGCGGTCGAGAACGGCTCCCGCATCCACCCGCAATATCGCGAGGAGTTCGAGAACGGCATCTCGGTCGCCTGGCATCGCGTGCCTTGGACGCTCGGCTGCTTCGGCCTATGGAGCGCCGCGACCCGCAGCGCCCATTACCAGGACCTCTGCGCCATCGATGGACGCATCGTGCTTGCCGGGGAACATGTTTCTTACGTGAACGCCTGGCAGGAAGGCGCGATCCTCTCCTCGCTCGACGCCATCACGCGCCTGCACAAGCGCGTCATCGCCGGCAATTGAGCCGTTGACGGATCGAGGAGGGCACCGTGATGAGGACGTCAACGCTTCGCCAGGCGCCCGACGGCGCAAAGCCTCGCCGCTTCACCGCCGCCTTCATGGCGATCCTGCTCGTGACTTGCGCGGGCTCAACGGTCGCCGGGGCGCAGAGCGCGAATTTCCTGTCGACCACGACACGCTATCCTGAAGCATCGGGCGAGGCCCTCTACCGCGCGATCTGCCAAGGCTGTCACATGGCCGATGCGAGAGGCGCGACCGGAGCCGGCACCTATCCGGCGCTCGCCGCCGACGCGAAGCTAGAGGCCGCGGGATATGCGGTCCTCGTGGTGGTGCAAGGTCAAAGGGCCATGCCGCCTTTCGGCTACGCGCTGAGCGATGAGCAAATCGCCGCCGTCGTGAATTACGTCCGCACTCACTTCGGCAATGGCTACAAGGACGAGATCACGGTCGCGGATGTGAAGGCGGCGCGGCCGTAGGCGATACGACCGCCCGGCGCGGCCACCCAGGTTGTACCGGGAGGAGAATCTCAGCCTTCATGAAGGTAGCGGCGCGGCCGGTGAGATGGACTCGGTCTCCTCTTAACTCGCAGCCCAGATGTCCGCCTCTATGGGAGCACTGAAACGCTGAAAGGCTCAGCTTTCCCAGTTTTTTTGCCCAATAGGGGACTAAAGTTGCGTGTGTCGAGCCGGTCACTGGATCTTCGGGAATACCTGCGCCCGGCGCGAAGTAGCGCGATACG
>DASZIL010000050.1:0-6230 GCA_035949255.1 Beijerinckiaceae bacterium
CAGTGGCTCTCGGGCGTCTACAAGGACAAGAATTTCGACCTTACCATCATCAGCCATGTCGAGCCGATGGATCTGATGATCTACGCCGATCCGAATTATTATTTCCAATACGACAGCCAGGCCTTCCGCGACATCATGCAAAAGGCGAACACCACGCTCGATCCGCAGATGCGCAACAAATATCTCGGCGAGGCGCAGATGCAGCTTGCGACGGATGCGGTGAACGTCTTCCTTTTCCAATTGGCGCAAATCACCGTCGCGAACGCCAAGCTGAAGGGCCTCTGGAAGGATTCGCCTGTCTTCGCGAACGACATGTCGGTCGTCTATTGGGAGTAGGTTTGCACGGCTCGGCTAAAGGCAAATCTCGCCGAGGCATCGAGGAACGGGCCTGGTGCCCGGAAGTTTTCATCCTGGCAAGGGGCGGTCTGGGGTTCTAAACTGAAGCGGGGCGGCGCTGTTCGGAGACGTGCAGCGATGGCTCGATTTGCGTCAGCATCACGGGGTCCTGCCCTGCTACTCGCCTTCGCCGGTCTTGGGGCGCTTTGGGATTTCCCGCAATGCCAGGCCCAGACCTCGCCTCAACCTCATGCGGCTTTCACGGCGCGCGGCGTTGTCGAACCCGCAGACGGCATTTTGTCGATCGGCACGGCCGCGACCGGCGTCATCGAGCGCATCGGCGCCGAGCCGGGAGAGGTCGTCCACGCCGGAGACGAGCTCATCAAGATCGATTGCGCTCCGCTCGAGGCCGATATGAAGGCGCTCGCCGGGCAGGCGCAGGCCGCGCAAGCGGTCGATGAGCGCGTGCGCAACGGTTCGCGCCGGCAGGAGATTGCGGTCGGCGAAGCCAATGTCGGCGTCGCCAAGGCGCGCGCCGAGGAAGCCGCGGAGGCGCTGCGTCGCGCCCAGGCGCTCCAGCTCGGCATCAGCGTCACGCAAGCCGTCATGTTGCAGGTCGAGCGCGACGCCCGCATAACAACCGCGCAGCTCGAGGATGCGCGCGCCCGTCTCGATCTCTTGCGTTCGGGATCTCGCGAGGAAGACATCGCCGAAGCGGACGCCCGCCGAGACGCGGCCTCGGCGGCGCTCGAGGCGGCCCGCGCGCGGCTTGCCCAATGCACCGTGCGATCGCCGATCGACGGCGTGGTGCTCGAGCAATTGGCCTCGCGCGGCCAATTCGTCACCTCGGCCGTGCCGAGCGTGCTGTTGCGGGTCGCGAACGACAAGAATCTCGGCATTCGCGCCGAGGTCGAGGCGGCGCATCTTTCCGATCTTTGCATGCACCAGCGCGCTTCGATCGCAAGGCCCAGCGGATCGGCCGGCGAGCTCGGCGCGAGCGTTACGCGCATCGCGCCGCTCATCGGTGCCTTGTCGCCGGCGGCGCCTCGACAAGGCGAGACCGCGCCCAACCATGCGGATGCCTTCTTGACGTTCGATCGGCCGCCCACAGGGCTTTATGCCGGCGAGGATGTGACAGTGCGCTTCGAGCCTTGCGGCGCGTGATCGGTCGAGTGCCCCAGCGACCGGATCAGAAGGTCGGCGGCGTGTTGATCCAGATCACTTGGGTCTCGGTCGCTCCGGGGTTCGAGTAGCCATGCGGGAGATGCGAGGGAAAGAAGAAGGAATCTCCCGCGCTCAACAGATAGGTCTTGTCGTCGATGCGAAGCTCGAGCTCTCCTTTCAGGATGTAGCCGATCTCCTCGCCCTCATGCTCGATCCGCCCGTCGCTCTCTCCGCCCGGATCGATGCGGTGGATATTGGCTTGCAGAAGCGTGCTTCTCGCCTGCGAAAGAAGGCGCTCCAGCACGATGCCCTTGCCGTGGCGCAGCGGATCCATGCGGATCAGCGGGCGCGAGCCCGGCCGGAAAATCTGAACCGAACTCTCGTCGGGCCCATCGGAAAACAAGGCCGCGATATTGGTCTCGAGGACGCGCACGAGCTTGTGGAGGGTGGCGAGCGAAGGGTTCACCTTGTCGTTCTCGATCTTGGAGACGAAGCTTTCCGAGCAGCCCACCTGATCCGCGACCGCGCGCAAGGACAAACCCTTGGTCAGGCGCGCATGACGCAGCCGAACACCGATGGCGACGGCACTGGCTTGTGCGTCGGCGCCGAATCCTGTTTGCAAAATCCGTTTTTTCCCGATGGACACTATCGATGCTCTTTCTGTCACTTGCATAGGAATACTCGATTATGGCTCTTGAAGCCAGTAGTATGACTCTGTGGCAAGTCGGTGACTTGTAGGAAAGTGACTTGACAAGATTTGGCCCGGTGCTAGCCTTCGAGGGCGCTAATCGGAGGGTGCAACGGTGCTCGGCAAGATTCAGCAAAGCTATCGTATCCCGGCGCGCACCGGCCGTGCCTTCGCGGTGGCGAAGGGAGATCTGATCAAGATCACGGATTGCAAAGGTGCGCAGCCGGTCGATTTCTGGGCCTTCAATAAGAAAGACCTGTCCGAATACCTGTCGTGCATGCACACCAAGCCGTCGATCGAAAAGCTCTTCCCGCGCGAGGGCGACGCGGCCTACACCAACCCTCGCCGTCCGATCGTCACGCTCATCGAGGACCACTCGCCCGGCCAGCACGACATGCAATATGCCGCCTGCGACCGCTGGCGTTACATCGAATTGGGCGGGCCTGAGCACGCCGATCACGCGAGTTGCGAAAACAATCTGCATCGGGCGCTGGAGGGCCTTTCCATCAAGCTCCCTTTTACGCCGCAGCCGTGGAACCTCTTCACCAATTTCTTCATCAACCCGGACGGCACCTTCACCATCAAGGCGCCCGAATCCAAGCCCGGCGACTACGTGATCCTGAGAGCCGAGCTCGACGCCTATGTCGTGCTCTCCGCCTGCCCGCAAGACTTCAACGACACTTGCGGCGGGAATCCGACCGACGTCCTCGCCGAGGTCGGGAGGTGATCGAGGCGCTCGCCATCAAGATCGACGTCGACCGAATTCGCACGCGACATGGGGCGCTGGCCGCCATCGGCGCGACAGGGCGTGGCGGTATCGATCGTCAGGCGCTCACCGAAGCGGAGATCGAGGCGCGAGCGCTCGTCATCGACTGGGCGCGTTCGCGCGCCTATGCGCTCAGCGTCGATCCGATCGGCAATCTCTTCATTCGCCGGCCGGGACGCAAGCAGGACGCCGCGCCCGTACTCGCCGGCTCCCATCTCGACAGCCAGCCGAACGGCGGAAATTTCGACGGTGTCTACGGGGTGCTGGCGGCCCTCGAGGTGCTCGAGGCGCTCGATGACGGCTCGGTCGAGACGGATCGGCCGATCGAGGTCGTGGTCTGGACGAATGAGGAGGGCGCTCGTTTCCAGCCCACCACCATGGGCTCGGCCGTCTATGTCGGCGCGCTTCCCTTGCAGCAGGCGCTCGCGGCGCGCAGCAAGGACGGGATGACCGTGTCGGAGGCGCTCGCGTTCATGCACCGCAAACTGCCTCACTGCGCGCCTCGCGCGCTGGCAACCCCTCTCCACGCCTATGTCGAAGCCCATATCGAGCAGGGCCCCATCCTTGAGACCGCGCGCCGGAAGATCGGCGTCGTGCTCGGCATCCAAGGCTTGCGGCAATACGCCATCACGGTGGAGGGCACGGAAGCGCACGCCGGCACCACGCCGCGCCTTCGGCGCCGGGACGCCTTCGTCGCCGCCCGGCGCATCGCGGCCGAGCTCGACCGGATCGCGACCGACGCCCACGACATCGCCCGCCTGACGATCGGACGCTTCGAGGTTTCGCCCGGGACAACGAACACCATCCCCGGAAAGGTGACGATGACCGTGGACATCCGCCACCCCGACGAAGACGAGCTCGAACGGCTCGATCGGGCGATCCATGAGATCTGTCGCACCGAGGCGGAGCCTTGCAGCGCGAGCGTCGAGACCCTGTTGACCTCGCGCGGCGTGAGCTTCGCCGCAAGCGTGGTCGAGGCGGTGCGCGAAGAGGCAGCCCGGCTCGGCCACGGCGCGCTCGACATCATGTCGGGAGCAACCCATGACGCCGCCTTCCTGGCACGTCTGTGTCCGAGCGGGATGATCTTCGTTCCCTGTCGCGACGGCATCAGCCACAACGAGGCCGAATTCACCTCGCTCGACGACATGGTCGCGGGCACCGAGGTCCTTGCCGGGGTGGTAGAGCGGCTGTCGCGCCTCAAGGCCGAGGTCGCCGCATGATCAAGAACCCGGTCCCTTGGCCCAACGGGGCGCGCTGCGCGGTCGCGTTCACGCTCGACATGGACGCCGATTCGATTCTTCACCTCGCCCACCCGGATCGCGCGCATCAAATGGTGGCGACCTTGTCGATGCTGCGTTACGGCCCGCTCGTCGCCATTCCACGCATCCTCGAAACCTGGCGCAAATTCGACCTCAAGCAGAGCTTCTTCATTCCCGCCTGGTGCATCGAAAGCTATCCGGGCGTGGTCGAGGCGATCCTGCGCGACGGTCATGAGATCGGCCACCACGGCTACATCCACGAGCACCCGAACGAGCTTTCGCGCGACGAGGAGCTGTACTGGCTGCAGCGCGGCATCGAGGTCATCGTCAAGCACACGGGCCAAAGGCCGCGCGGCTGGCGGGCCCCCCTCTACAACTTCTCGAACCACTCGGCCGAGCTGCTGCTCCAGGAAGGCTTTCTCTACGACGCCTCGCTGATGGGAGACGATGTTCCCTATCTGCTGCGCTGCAAAGCAGGCGAGCTCGTCGAGCTTCCCTCGCATTGGGGCTTGGACGACTGGCCGCAATTCACCCACAGCCTCGACCTCGGCTACCAGAAGCCCATCCGCGCGCCCGAAAGGGCCTGGGAGGTCTTTTGGGCGGAATTCGAGGCGGCCTTCGACTATGGCGGGCTGTGGATCGCCGTCTGGCACCCGATGGTGTCGGGGCGCCTCGCGCGCTGGCGCCACACCGAGAAGATGATCGAGGCGATGCTCGCCAAGGGCGGTGTCTGGATAACCACGCTCGAGGAGATCGCGCGCCATGTCCGCTCCTGCATCGACGCCGGCACCTTTACGCCTCGCGTCGATGAGCTGCCCTATTACAAGGCCCCGGTTCGCGTGAAAGGCCCTTCGCCCTAGCTCGATCACAACACTGTCGAGGCCGATTCGACCATCGACGCCGACCAGAGGAGGAAATCATGAAGCTCTCTTCGTATTTCATTGCCGCGCTCGCCATCGCGGCTTCGTCCGTGGCCTTTGCGCAGGAGAAGACGCTCGTCATTGCCGGCACCGGCGGCGCCAGCCAGGACGCGGCGCGCTCCGCCTGGTACCAGCCTTTCTCGAAAGAGACGGGGATTCGCATCGTCGAGGACGAATACGACCAGAAGCTTTCGCAAATCCGCGCCCAGATCGAGGCCAACAACGTCAAATGGGACGTGGTCACCGTGCCCATCCTGGTGCTTTACGCCGGCTGCGCCGAGGGCATGTTCGAGAAGGTCGAATGGAACAAGCTTCTCAACCCGGCCGATTTCGGCGAGCCGCTCTCACCCTGCGGCGTGCCGGTCGTCAACTCCTCGGGCGTTCTCGTCTATGACGCCGATCGCATCAAGGACGACCCCAACACCTCGGCCCCCAAGACCTCGACTCCCAAGACCTGGGCCGATTTCTGGAACGTCGCCAAATGGCCGGGCAAGCGCGGCCTCTGGTATGGGCCGCAGGAAACGCTCGAGGTCGCGTTGATGGCCGACGGCGTGCCGCCCGCCAAGGTGATCGAAGTGTTGGCGGGGCCTGGCGGCGTCGACCGCGCCTTCGCCAAGCTCGACGAGCTCAAGCCCAATATTCAGTGGTGGAAGAGCGGCAGCGAGAGCCTTCAGCTCCTCGGCTCGGGTGAGACGGTGATGACCTATGCCTGGAACGGGCGCGTCGCCGCCGCGAACCAGGCCGACAAGAAGCATTTCCGCATGGTCTGGGACGCCGGCCACGTCAACGGCAGCTCCCATCTCGTCATCCTGAAGGGGGCGCCTCACAAGCAAGCCGCGATCGACTTCATCAAATACGCGGCTTCCGCCCCGGCGCAAGCGCGCTATGCGCAAGCCATCCCCTATGGGCCGCCGAATATACGTGCCCTCGATCTCGTTCCCGCCTCGCTGCGCGACCAGCTCCCGACGGCGCATCTCGAGACGGCGCAGCCGCAGAACACGCAAGCCTACGCGGACTTCTGGACGGAGCATGAGGGCGAGCTGAGCGAGCGCTTCGCGCGCTGGGTGTCGAAGTGACATCCGGCGCCGCCGCGGGCC
>DASZIL010000051.1:0-10068 GCA_035949255.1 Beijerinckiaceae bacterium
GGCCCTTCCTCGTCCAATTCGGCGACTGGGCCTGGCGCATCCTGCATGGCGACCTCGGCACCTCGATCTTCACCAACCTTCCGGTCACCAATCTCATCGCGCAACGCATCGAGCCGACGCTCTCGCTGATGCTGGTGACGCTCATCCTCTCCATCGGCATCGCGGTGCCGCTCGGCGTCGCAGCCGCCTGGAAGGCCGGCAGCCTCATCGACCGGCTGGTAATGGTCTTCGCTGTCTTCGGCTTCTCCGTGCCGGTCTTCGTGATCGCCTACCTCCTCGCCTATGCCTTCGCGCTCGAGCTCGATTGGCTCCCCGTGCAAGGCTACACACCGATTTCGCACGGTTTCTGGCCCTGGCTCCAGAACCTCATCCTTCCCGCGATCGCGCTCGGCGCCGTCTACATCGCGCTCATCGCGCGCATGACGCGCGCCAGCATGCTCGAGGTCCTGCAACAGGACTACATCAAGACGGCGCGCGCCAAGGGCATCGGCCAAGGCGGCATTCTCTTCGTCCATGCCTTGAAGAACGCGTCCGTGCCGATCGTGACGGTGATCGGGCTCGGCATCGCGGCGCTCATCGGCGGCGCGGTGGTGACGGAAAGCGTTTTCGTCATCCCGGGTCTCGGGCGCCTCACCGTGGACTCCATCCTGCGGCGCGATTACCCGGTGATCCAGGGCCTCGTCCTGCTCTTCAGCTTCGCCTATGTGCTGGTCAATCTCGGCATCGACCTCCTCTACACCCTGCTCGACCCGAGGATCCGCTATTGAGCGCCGCGTCCGAGATCGCCGCCACATCCTTGGCGCAAGCGCCGGTCGCCGCCGCGCCCGAGCTTCCCGACGTCATGGCGCCGATCAAGCGGCGCGGGGCGATCTCGGGCTTTTGCGTGCGCCATCCGACCATCGTGATCGGCGGCGGCATCTTGCTCATCATGATCCTCATCGCCATTTTGGCGCCCTATCTCGGCACCGTCGATCCGACGACGCTAGCCCCCGCGAAGCGCACGCGCGAGCCTTCGGCGGTCTTCTGGTTCGGTTCGGACATGCTCGGGCGTGACATCTATTCGCGCGTGCTCTTCGGCACGCGGGTGTCGCTCCTCGTCGGCTTCTCGGTGGCCTTGCTCTCCTCGGTAGCGGGATTGGCGATCGGCCTCGTCGCGGGTTTCCTGCGTTGGGCGGATGGATTCGTCATGCGGATCATGGATGGGCTGATGTCGATCCCGCCCATTCTCCTCGCCATCGCCTTGATGGCGCTGACGCGCGGCAGTGTCGGCAACGTCATCACGGCGATCACCATCGCCGAGATTCCGCGAGTCTCGCGTCTCGTGCGCGGCGTCGTCCTGTCCTTGCGCGAGCAGCCCTTCATCGACGGCGCGATCGCGGCCGGAACGCGCGTGCCGATGATCATCCTGCGACATGTCGTGCCGAACACGCTCGCCCCGCTCACCGTGCAGGCGACCTATATCTGCGCTTCCGCCATGATCACCGAGGCCATCCTCTCCTTCCTCGGCGTCGGCACGCCGCCCATCATCCCGTCCTGGGGAAACATCATGGCGGAGGGCAGGGCGCTCTGGCAGGTGAAGTTCTACATCGTGCTGTTCCCTGCGATCTTCCTCTCGCTCACCGTGCTCGCCGTGAACCTCCTGGGCGACGGCTTGCGCGACGCGCTCGACCCGCGCTTGGCGAAGAAGCTCTGACCGATGGCGCTTCTCGAGGTCACAAATCTCCAGACGCATTTTCGCACGCCGGATGGCGTGAACCGCGCGGTCGACGGCGTCTCCTTCCATGTGAACGATGCCGAGACGCTCGCGGTCGTCGGCGAATCGGGATGCGGCAAATCGGTGACGGCAAGCTCGATCCTGCGCCTTGTTCCCGAGCCGCCCGGCAAGATCGCCGGCTCGATCAAATTCCAGGGCCGCGAGCTCTTGACCCTTCCCGAGCGCGCCATGCGCGCCATTCGCGGCAACGACATCGGCATGATCTTCCAGGAGCCGATGACGAGCCTCAACCCCGTGCTCACCGTGGCGCGCCAGCTGGGCGAGACGCTGCGCCTGCATGAGGGGCTCGACCGCAAGACCGCCGAGGCGCGCGCCGTCGAGATGCTCGACCTCGTCGGCATCCCCGAGCCGCGCCGGCGCGTGCGCAACTACCCCCATCAGCTTTCGGGCGGCATGCGCCAGCGCGTGATGATCGCCATCGCGCTCGCCTGCAACCCGAAGCTCCTCATCGCCGACGAGCCGACGACCGCGCTCGACGTCACCATCCAGGCGCAGATCCTCGAGTTGATGGCCGATCTCAAGCGCCGCACCGGAACGGCGATCATCCTGATCACGCATGATCTCGGCGTCGTTGCCGAATTCGCGCAGCGCGTCATGGTGATGTATGCGGGCCGCAAGGTGGAGGAAGCCCCGGTCGTCGAGCTCTTCCGCACGCCGCGCCACCCTTACACGCAAGGGCTCATCGGCGCTGTGCCGAAGCTCGGCTCCTCGCTCGAGGGCGAGGCGACGCGGCTCGCGGAGATCCCCGGCATCGTGCCGAGCCTCAAGCAGCGCATCCAAGGCTGCGTCTTCGCCGGGCGCTGCCCGCGCGCGACGGAGATTTGCCGCCAGGTGGCGCCGATGCTCGAGAGCAAGGCGCCCGGCCATGTGGCTGCTTGCCACCATGCGCCGAAACAGGCGCTCGCCGCATGAACCTGCCGCTTCTTGCCGTCAACGACCTCAAGAAGCATTTCGCCGTGCGCGGCTCGCGTCGCGGCGGGGCCGCAGGCTTCGTCCGCGCCGTCGACGGTGTCTCGTTCGAGATCGCGCGCGGCGAGACCTTGTCGCTCGTGGGTGAATCGGGATGCGGCAAATCGACGGTCGGGCGCGCGGTGCTGCGGCTCAGCGACATCACGGCGGGCGAGATCGTGCTCGACGGGCAACGCATCGATGATCTTTCGGCCGCCGCTTTCCGCCCGCTGAGGCGGCGCATGCAGGTCGTGTTTCAGGACCCGTTCTCGAGCCTCAACCCGCGCATGCGCATCAGGGACACGCTCGCCGAGCCGATCCGCAATTTCGGCCTTGCGAGCTCGCCGCTCGCGATCGAGAGGGCGATCGCGGAGCTCCTCGACACGGTGCGCCTGCCGCGCGACGCGGCAAACCGCTTCCCCCATGAATTCTCAGGCGGCCAGCGCCAGCGCATCGGCATCGCTCGCGCGCTCGCGGCGAAGCCCGATCTCATCATTTGCGACGAGGCCGTCTCCGCGCTCGACGTCTCGGTGAAGGCGCAGATCGTCAATCTCTTGCAGGACCTGCAAAAGGAGCTCGGCCTCGCCCTTCTCTTCATCAGCCATGACCTCGCCATCGTCGAGCACATGACGCATCGCGTCGCGGTGATGTATCTCGGCAAGATCGTCGAGACGGCGAAGAAACGCGAGATCTTCGCCTCGCCGAAGCACCCCTACACTTTCGCGCTCCTCTCCGCTGTGCCGGTGCCGGAGCCCGGCAATGCGCGCACGCGCATCGTCTTGAAGGGCGATGTGCCAAGCCCGATCAACCCGCCGAAGGGCTGCCGCTTCAACACACGTTGCCCTTACGCCTTCGACCGTTGCCGCGTAGACGAGCCCGCGCTTCGCCCCTTGGGCGAAGGCCAATGGGCCGCCTGCCATTTGCACGATTTGCCGGCGGCGCAAAACCCGCTCGTCGGAGGTGTACGGGCGGCGTAGAGACGTTTTAAAGGCGTGGATAGCCGCGCCGATCCTCGGAACGAGTCCGAGGACGGCCGTGACGTAATCGGAGAGGAGGGACGGCTTGTCGGGAAGGGGGCACGCCTCTATCCAATCGTCATCACCGGGCTTGGCCCGGTGATCCACGCCTTGCGCTCAATCGACGCCGACGTTTCCTGGAATGGCGGTGAAGGCGTGGATGGCCGCGCCAAGCGCGGCCATGACGTCCCCCGAGGTGATACTTCAGCCAATCGGCTCCGCCAAATCACCCAGCGCGGCGATGAGAGGCGCGAGGTGCTCGCGGTAATGGCGTGAGCGGTTTTGCGCAGTCTTGTAGATCGGGCGGCGCACCTGGCTCGCGCTCGCGGTTTTCACCGGACGATTGGTCTTGTGGAAGGCGAGGCAGCTCTCGCTCCACTCGAGCCCGCAATAGGCGATCATCCGCCTCGCCTCAGCTTCGAGATCGCCGACCACATCCTCATAGCGCAGCTCGAGCATGCGCCCTTCGGGAAGCACTTGGCGCCAATGAGCCATGAGCTCGGCGTATTTGCGGTAGAAGCGGCCGAGCTCGGCAAGGTCGTAAGTGTGGTTCTGCTCGGCCGAGAACAGGCGCGAGAAGCAGGAAAGGCAAGTGTCGAGCGGGTCTCGCGTCACATGGATGATGCGGGCCTGCGGAAGCGCGAGATGAATGAGCCCGACGAAGCAGAAATTCGACGGCATCTTGTCGGTGATGTGCGCGGCCGTCGCCGAATATTGTCGCAAGCGGGCGACATATTCGCGCCCGAGCTTGCCGAAATCCTGAAGGTCCATCGCCTGCGCGATTTCCGGAAAGGCGAGCGCCGCGTCTCCTTGCGCGCGAAGGCCGCCGACGATCTCGCCGAGATGAGAAAGCTCGCCCGCCCCATGAACGAGCGGATGGCTCGCGAGGATCTGCTCGACGAGCGTCGAGCCGGAGCGCGGCATGCCGAGAATGAAGATGGGTGGGGCGTCAGGATCTCCTGCGCCGCTCTTCGCCTCGATCAGCGTCGCATCGAAGGTTTCGCGAATGCGGTCGAAGAGCTTGAGCGAGGCGGTTTCGTCATAGGCGATCTGCGTGCGCTTGAGCGCATTCGCTTCCCGCATGTGACGAAAGGCGAGATCATAATCGCCGAGATCGTCGTGAGCCTTAGCGAGCGCGAAATGAAGCCGCATGCGGGCGGTCGGCCGCAAGCTCTCCATCTCACCTGCGAAGTCTTCCATGCCGGCGAGCCAGGCGTCGCCGCGTTTAACCTTGCGGGTATCCGCGAGATTGACATAGACCTCGGCCTGCCGCGGATCGATGATGAGCGATCTCGCATAAGCGTCATGTGCCTCGGCAAGCCTTCCCTCCTGCTTCAGCACATTCCCGATATTGTTGTAGGCGCCGGCAAAATCCGGCTTGCAGGCGAGAGCGAGCCGATAGAATTTGAGCGCCTCCTCGACGCGACCCAGCTCTTGAAGAGAAAGGCCCATCGCGTTCAGCGTCTCCGGATCCCTGGGCAAGAGGGCGACGGCACGCCGCGCGGCATCATGGGCCTCCGCGGCCCTGTTCTGGTCGAGCCGAACCAGCGCCACATGGGTGAGCGTCCTGCCATTCTCGGGTGCAAGCGACAAGGAAGCGTCGAGAAGGGCGGAGGCCTCGTCCAATCTCTCGAGGTCGCGCAGCGCAAGGGCTAGATTGTCAAGCACCATGGGGTCGTCGGGGTTCAAGGCGAAGGCCGCGCGATAGGCGGCTTCGGCCTCTTCGAGCCGCCCGAGATCGCGCAGCGCCGTCCCGAGGTTGTTGAAGGCCGCGGCGTAGGAGGGCTTGAGCGCGATCGCCTTGCGGTAGGCGGCCGCCGCCTCTTCGGCCCCGCCGCGGGCGCGCAGCGTGTTTCCGAGATTGCAATGCGCCTCGGCGAAGCCAGGCTCACGCTCGATGGCCCGCTCGAAGAACGCGGCCGCTTCCTCGAAGGCGCCGCGCTCATAATGGACGATGCCGAGATTGTTCAGGAGCTGGACATTCTCGGGCGCGAGCGTAAGCGCCCGGCGGCCGAAGGCGAGCGCCTCCTCGAGCCGGCCGGCGAGCCGGTAGGTCTCGGCAAGATCGGCCTGAAACTGCGCAACGCCGCCATCGGCCGCGACGGCGTGGGAGAAGAGATCGATGGCGGCCGGCAGATTGCCGATCGAGTGGGCGATGACGCCGTAAAGATGCAGCGTCGGGGCGTGAGCCGGCGCGACGGCCAGGATATTTTGGCACAGGATCTCCGCGCGCTTGGGGCGCCCGCTGCGCAAATGGTCCGTCGCCAAGGCCAAGGCCTCGTCGAGCGACAAGCGCCGCTCGTCGGGGGAAGCGTCACCGGGGTTTTCGGTCATCGAGGCCGCGCATTTGTCGATATATCCCGGTTATGCGGGTGCCGCACGCTCTCGGATTTTGGCATTGCGAGGCGCTGCCCTCTCTTGAGATTACGAGAGCTCGAGCCGAGCGGATGCCGCTAACACGCTAAGTTCACTCGTGGCAACAATCATGTCGGCCTTTTCGTCGCTAATCTCGGCACGGGAAATATCAGCGCGCTCAGCTTCACCGATAACAGCAATTACGCAATCGGCACGATCAACGGGATTGCCGGCATCACGGCCACCACGATCACCCTAAGCTCCCGCAGGGGGAGAAGGGAGGCGGCTAATTATCTGTCGCGGTGATCGGCCCTTTCCCCTCGAAGCGAAAATGAGCCCGTCGAGAATAAGCGCCGCTGGTTCCTCACGGGTGACACTCTCCCATTTACGCCTCGTTTATGCGAGCGCCCGCCCTCGCCAATGGAATGTTTATGACGTGATGTGGATATAAGCCTCTCTCGTTTCGGGAGGCCCCCGTGCTCGACATCATCTTCCTCGCGCTCACCTTCGCGCTCTTCCTCCTCGGGGCGGGCTATGCCGTGCTCTGCGATCGGTTGTGAGGGCAGCGCCATGCTCGAACCCATCTTCGGTCTTTTGGTCTCGCTCGTGCTGGGCTTCTATCTCCTCGTGACCCTGATCCGTCCCGAAAAATTCTAATCGCGAAAAATCGCTGCGAACGGTGCATTCATGTCTATCGCAGGTTGGCTGCAGATCATCCTCATCCTGGCGCTCGTGGTCGTCGCGGCGGTGCCGCTCGGCGGCTACATCGTCCGCGCGCTTGCCGGCGAACATAATTTTCTCTCGCCCGTGCTGGCGCCCGTCGAGCGCGGGCTTTACCGCGTGGCCGGCGTCGATGTGAGGAAGGAGCAAGGCTGGCTCGCCTACACCATGGCGATGCTGGTCTTCAGCCTATTCCACCTTCTGGTGCTCTACGCGATGCAGCGCCTGCAAAACCACCTGCCGCTCGATCCGCAAGGCTTCGATCCGGTGGCGCCCGATCTTGCCTTCAACACCTCGATGAGCTTCGTCACCAACACGAACTGGCAAAACTATGCGGGCGAGACGACGCTCACCCATTTCGTGCAGATGCTCGGCCTCACCGTGCACAATTTCCTCTCGCCAGCGGTCGGCCTCGCCATGGCGGTCGCGCTGGCGCGTGCCTTCATCCGCTCGGAATCGCGGACCATCGGCAATTTCTGGGTCGATATGACCCGCGCGGCCCTTTACGTGATGCTGCCGCTCGCCGTGGTGGTGGCGCTCGCGCTCGTCGTGCTCGGCGTGCCGCAAACCTTGCTCGGCTCGGTGGACGCGACCACGCTCGAAGGCGCGAAGCAAGTGATCTCGCTCGGCCCGATCGCCTCCCAGGAAGCGATCAAGGAGCTCGGGACGAATGGCGGCGGTTTCCTCAACGTCAATTCGGCCCATCCTTTCGAGAATCCGAACGCCTGGTCGAACATGCTCGAAATCTGGGCGCTCCTCCTCATTCCGGTCGCCACCATCTTCGCCTTCGGGCGCATGGTCGGCGACGCGCGCCAAGGCCGCAGCCTGCTTTGGACCATGGCCATCGTCCTCATCGTCGGCGTCGTCACCATCTATTCGGCCGAAAGTTACGGCAACCCGATCCTGACGGCGCTCGGCGTCGACCCTTCGCTTGGGAATTTCGAAGGCAAGGAAGTGCGGTTCGGCCAGGCGATGAGCGCGCTCTTCGCGACGGCAACGACGGGCACGAGCACCGGCGCCGTGAACGCCATGCATGATTCGCTCACGCCTCTCGCCGGGCTCGTGCCGATGTTCAACATGCTGCTCGGCTGCATCACGCCGGGCGGGGTGGGCTCCGGCCTCTACGGCATCATCGTCGTCGCCCTGCTCTCGGTCTTCGTCGCCGGTCTGATGGTCGGCCGCACGCCCGAATATCTCGGCAAGAAGATCGAGGCGCGCGAGATGAAATTCGTGATCTTCGCGCTCCTCATCTACGCGGTGAACGTGCTTGGCTTCGCGGCAGCCTCCGCCGTCGCGCCCTTCGTGCTGGACGATCTCGGCAACAAGGGCCCGCACGGGCTCTCGGAGATCATCTACGCCTTCGCCTCCGCCAACGGCAACAACGGCTCGGCCTTCGCGGGACTGAACGGCAACAACCTCTGGTTCAACACGACGCTCGCCTTCGCCATGTTCCTCGGCCGCTTCGGCTATGTCGTGCCTGTGCTGGCGCTCGCGGGCTCGCTTGCCGCCAAGAAGAAGGTCGCGCCTTCGGCCGGCACCTTCCCGACGACGGGACCGCTGTTCGTCGGCTTGCTGCTCGGCGTGATCGTCATCCTCTACCTGCTCCAATATTTCCCGGCGCTCGCTCTCGGCCCGGTCGTCGAGCATTTCCTGATGCTCGCCGGCAAGAGCTTCTAACGCGGCGCCGACGCGCCTCTGACGGAGACCACCATGTCCACCAAGATGCAGGCACTCAGCCTCTTCGACGGCGCCATAATCGGCCGCGCCGCGGGCGATGCCGTGCGCAAGCTCGACCCGCGCAAGCTCGCGCGCAACCCCGTAATCTTCGTCACCGAGGTCGTGTCGCTCGTCGTCACCCTGCTCTTCGTGCGCGACCTCGTGACGGGAAGCGGTGTCGCCTTCTTCACCGGCCAGATCGCGGCCTGGCTCTGGTTCACGGTTCTCTTCGCCAATTTCGCCGAGGCGGTGGCGGAAGGGCGCGGCAAGGCGCAAGCCGACACCTTGCGGCGCATGCGTTCCGACACGATGGCGAAGCGGCTCGTCGATCCGAACACGCGCCAATATCAATCCGTGAACGCGCTCGACCTCAAGATCGGCGACGTGGTCCTCGCAGAGGCGGGCGATCTCATCGCCTCTGACGGCGAGGTCATCGAAGGCATCGCCTCGATCAATGAATCGGCGATCACGGGCGAATCCGCGCCCGTCATCCGCGAATCGGGCGGTGACCGCTCGGCCGTCACCGGCGGCACCACCGTGCTCTCCGACTGGGTCAAGGTGAAGATCACCGCGGCGCCCGGCTCGACCTTCCTCGACCGGATGATCGCACTCGTCGAGGGCGCGGAGCGCCAGAAGACCCCGAACGAGATCGCGCTCTCGATCCTGCTTTCCGGCCTCACGCTGATCTTCCTCGTGGTCTGCGTGACGCTCTGGTGCCTTGCCGGCTATTCCGGGACGACGCTTACCGTCACCGTCCTGATCGCGCTTCTCGTGTGCTTGATCCCGACCACGATCGGCGGCCTGCTTTCGGCCATCGGCATCGCCGGCATGGACCGGTTGATCCGTTTCAACGTCGTCGCCACCTCGGGCCGCGCGGTCGAGGCGGCGGGCGATGTGGACACGCTCCTCCTCGACAAGACGGGCACCATCACCTTCGGCAACCGCATGGCGTCGGAATTCATTCCCGTGCCTGGCGTCACCGAGCGCCAGCTCGCCGAGGCGACGCTTCTCGCGAGCCTCGCCGACGAGACTCCGGAAGGCCGTTCCATCGTCGCCTATGCGCGCAGCAAATACGGCCTCGCCGAGCAGAGCCATCTGGCCGAGGGGATGACCTTCGTGCCCTTCAGCGCCCATACGCGCATGTCGGGGGTCGATTTCGGCGTGCGCACCATCCGCAAGGGAGCGGTCGACGCGATCCTGCGCTTCGCCGGCATCGCGATGAGCGGCGCCCCCGCGCCCTTCCACCATGCGGCTGACCGGATCGCGCGCACCGGTGGCACGCCGCTCGCGGTCGCCGAGGACGGAAGGCTGCTCGGCCTCGTGCACCTCAAGGACACGGTGAAGCCCGATATCCGCGACCGTTTTGCTGCCCTTCGCGCCATGGGCATCAAGACCGTGATGGTGACGGGCGACAACCCCGTCACGGCCGCCACGATCGCGTCGGAGGCCGGCGTCGACGATTTCATCGCCGAGGCGACGCCGGAGGATAAGCTCGCCTATATCCGCAAGGAGCAGCAAGGCGGGCGCCTCATCGCGATG
>DASZIL010000052.1:0-17775 GCA_035949255.1 Beijerinckiaceae bacterium
CGACGGCAATAGGCCTCGTTTTCGCAAGCGCCGGGAGTGCTGCCACGCGCGAGGTTGCGATCGTGCTCGCGGCTTCGCTCCTTCTCGCCGCAACCGGAGCGGTCGATGATCTGCGGCCTCTCGGGCCGTTCGCCAAGCTCGTGCCGCAGGTCCTCGCGGTTGCCCTCGTCATCGTCTTCGCGGCTCCCGCGGATGCACGGCTTTTTCCCGTGCTGCCGTTCGCCTTGGAGCGCGCGCTGGCGGTCCTGGCGGGCGTCTGGTTCGTCAATCTCGTGAATTTCATGGATGGTATCGATTGGATCACCGTCGCAGGTTGCGGCGTGCCGCTCGCTGCCCTGGCGGTCCTCGGCGGCGTGACGATCTCGCAAGGCGTGGCGCCGCCTCTATTGGCAGGCGCGCTCTGCGGCGCGCTCATCGGCTTTTCGCCTTTCAACAAACCCGTGGCGCGCGTCTTCCTCGGCGATGTCGGCAGCCTGCCGATCGGCTTGATCCTCGGCTACGGCCTTTATCGCCTGGCCCTCGCGGGCCATCTCGTGGCAGCGCTGATCTTGCCGCTCTATTACCTGTGGGATTCAGGTGCGACCCTCGTTCGGCGCTTGTCGCGCGGCGAGCCCTTCTGGGAGGCGCATCGCAGCCATGTCTACCAGCGCGCGACCAATGCGGGATGGAGTGTCGCCGCCGTGGTGGGACAGATCTTCGTCCTCGATCTCGTGCTCGGCGGGCTTGCCTTCATCAGCGTCTGGCAGGATTCGGTGCCCGTTTCGGCGGTGATGCTGGTTGTGGCAACGGTGCTCGTGGCGGTGAGCGCCGCGAGGCTCATTTCCGGGCCTTCCCCAGTGCGAGAGACATCCGTTTGAAGCACATCCTCGTCACCGGTGCCTCCGGCTTCATCGGACGCGCCCTCGTCCTTTATCTTGCCGAGCGCGGCTTTGCGGTGCGGGCCGCGAGCCGAAGGCCTTCTCCCGTGGGCGAGGGCATCGAAGCGGTTCCGTCTCCCGATCTTGCGGGAAGCCCTGATTGGGCGCCCCTTCTCGAAGGTATCGATGTGATCGTCCACACGGCCGCGATCGCGCATACCAGGGGCATCGATGCGGCCATGCAGGACGCCGTCAACCACCGCGCCGTCGCGGCGCTCGCCGGGGCCGCGCTGGGGAAGGTGGAACGGCTCATCTTCCTCTCCTCCATCCGGGCGCAGAGCGCATCTTGCGCCGCCGGTACGTTGACGGAGGCGCAAGAGCCGCGTCCAGCGGACGCCTATGGCTGCGCCAAGCTCGCGGCCGAAAAGGCGCTCGCCGGGACCGGTGTCCCTTTCGTCATCTTGAGGCCCGTGCTCGTCGCCGGTTCCGCGCCGAGCGGGAATCTCGGGGCGCTGCTGCGCCTTGCGCGGGTAGGGCTGCCGCTGCCGATGGGCGCGTTCACGGCCAAACGTTCCCTCGTTGATCGCGGCGATCTATGCGCCGCGATCGCCCATGTCCTCTTCGAGCGCGCGCATCTTGACGCGACCTATATCGTCGCTCATCCCGAGCCGATCGCAATCGCCGCCATGCTGGCGGCCCTCAGGCAAGGGCTCAACCGGGATGCTGGCTTGTTCGCCGTTCCGCCGTTCCTCACGCATATGGCGCTCGCGTTTCCCTTCATGGGTGAGATGAGGGCGAAGCTCCTCGGCGACCTCGTCGCCTCACCGGAAAAATTGATGAAGACGGGTTGGGAGCCAAAAGTGACGCCGCGCCTCGCGCTCGCGCGCATGGGCGCGGCGGCGCTCGATCGCCCAGCGCCGATCAATGATCCGGCAAGCTGATCTTGAAACACGCGCCATAGACGCTGTCGACGAGGCTGATGTCGCCGTCGTGGGCGCGCAAGATGTCCGCCGCGATCGCAAGACCGAGCCCGCTGCCGCGCCGGCTGGATGAGATCGAGAAAGGCTCGAACAGCCTCTGGCGCGCCGCCTCGGAGACACCCGGCCCATTATCCTGAACCCAGATGACGGTCTTGTCCGCCTCGTGCTTTGCCGAAACCGTGATCCGCGCTTCACCCTTCGCTTCTTGTCCCCGCGGGGGCGCAATCGCCTGCAGGGAATTGCGCATGAGATTGAGGAGGACGCGCGCGATCTGGTCGCGATCGGCCGTGATCTCGAGCTCCGCCGACACCTCGTTGACGAGTGTGGAAGGCATCCGATTCACCGGCAGCGCAAGCTCCCAGCATTCGGCGACGAGCGGCGCGACGTGGAAGCAGGAAGGCTTCAGCGCCGCCTTCTGATCGGCGCCATAGGCGAGCGTGCCCTCGCACAGATCGATGGCACGGCGCAGCGAATCGACAAGGCGCGGCGCGAGACGCTGCACGCTCGGGTTTCTCAGCTCGGCGATGCGCTCGGAGAAGAGCTGCGCGCCGGAAAGGACATTGCGCAGGTCGTGACTGATCTTGGCGATCATCAGACCGAGCGAGGCTAGCTTCTTGCTGCGGCGCAGCTCCTCGGCGAGCTTGACCTCGAGCCTTGCGAGCGAGCGCTCGGCAAAGCCGATCTCGTCGTCGCGCGGGCTCGTCGGGATGACGCGCGCGTCATTCTCGGGGTCGCGCTCGAATCCCGCCATATTCTCGGAGAGCCGCTTGATCGGCCGCACGATCATGTAAATGAGCGAGAGATAGACGAGGCCGGCGGTGATCAGCGATATCAGGAGAGACAACAAGAGAATATTGCGCGCGAACCCCCACATCGCGGCGCGCAGCAAATCCTCCTCGAGCGTCATGTTGATCTCGACGCCCATGCCGAGCGCGGTCACGCGCAAGATCCGGCCCGCGGGTGCGGCAAGCGTGCCCAAGGCTTCGGCAATCTGAGAAATGGGGTTCGTCTCGCGCAGATCCGTGGTGATATCGACCTGGGGTGGCTTATCGACGCTCGCGACGAGCATGCGGGAATCGGCTCGCTTCGCCCAGATGGTAAGGGCGCCAACCTGCCTCAAGAGGTCCTTGCCGAGCTCAGGCGGCACCATGCCGGAAGGGGCTGCGTCGAACACGAGCGCGGCGGTCGCGGCCGCGGAAATCTTGTTTGTCAGCCAGGTGCGCCTGAAGTTCGCGACCGAGGGAATGAAAATGAGCACCTCGGCCAGCATGACGAAGGCGATGGTGAGGATGAGAAGCTTGCCCGAAAGCCCGGGCCGCGCGCGAACGAGCGCCGCGATTTCCGTCGCCGCGGAAGCCGTGTTGCGCTGGGTGACGTCATCCATGCGTCGCTATCCGAATTTGCGCAGCACTCCCAAGAGGCGACGCACGAGGGGACGTCGCGCCAAGGGCGTGTAGAACTCGAGCGCGGCGCGCCGCGAGGCTTCACTCAGTGTTGGATAGGGCGTCACTAAGCTTGCGATCTTCGAAAGCTTCATCTTTTCCTTGAGGGCGAGCGTCCAGAGCGGGATCATCTCGCCCGCGGCCCTGCCGCAGATCGCCGCTCCGAAGAGGCGTCCGTTCGGCGAGGCGACGAGCTTGACAAGACCCTCCCGCTCGCCTTCGGCGCGCGCCCGGTCGGTCTCGCCGAGCGCGAAACGGCAGATGCGGATCGCGCCATGCTTGGCGCGGGCCTCGTCCTCGCAGAGGCCGACCGAGGCGACCTCGGGATCCGTGAACGTCACGCGCGGAACGAGCAAGGGGTCGAACCGAGATGGAAGGCGAAAGAAGGCGCTGCGGATCACGAGGTTTGCCTGGAGCGATGCCGCATGGGTGAAGCGCCAACCGCCGAATTCGCCGCCGACACAATCGCCGATGGCGAAGACGCGTGGGTTGCTTGTGCGCATACCATGGTCGACAATTATACCACTTGCGTCGAATTTGATCCAGCCTTCTTCAAGTCCGAGGCCCTTCGTCCTCGGCACTCGCCCGGCCGCGATCAAGAGATGCGTGCCGGTCGCCTGACGGGGAGCCGAGGCTTGATCCGAATAATGCAGGCGCACGCCATCGGTCGTGGCGGCCACCGCCGCGAGCTTGATGCTCTCGTGCAGACGCACCCCGTCACGCTCGAACGCGCCACGGACGATACCCGCGACTTCCGCGTCCTCACGGGGCAGCAGTCTTGCCGAATCGAAGAGCGTGACCTCGCTTCCGAGCCGGCGGAAGGCCTGGCCGAGCTCCGAGCCCACGGAACCCGCGCCGATCACGAGAAGATGGCGGGGCCTTTCGGAAAGCGCGAACACCGTCTCGTTCGTGAGGTAGGAAACGGCATCGAGCCCCGCGATTTCCGGAATGGCGGGTTGTGCCCCCGAGGCGATGACGAAACGGCGCGCCTTGATGAGGGTCTCGCCCACCTTGACGGTCGCCCGATCGATGAAGGCCGCTTCTGCCTTGATCACCTCGACGCCGAGCGCCTTGTAGCGCGCCGCCGAATCCGCGGGCGCGATATCAGCGATGACGCCGTTCACATGCGCCAGCACCCGCTGATGCTCGAGGATCGGGGGGACGCGCTCTTGCGCGACCCTTGGCGCCAGGGCTGGCCATTTCGCCAGGCGCGCCGCCGCGATCAAGGCTTTGGAGGGTATGCAGGCCGTGTGGAGGCATTCCCCTCCCATCTCGCTCTTCTCGACGAGCACGGTCCGCACGCCGAAGGCGGCGGCGGCGGCGGCGACCGAAAGCCCCGCGGCGCCCGCCCCGATGATGCATAAATCCGGCCGTAGCGGCTCGTCCATCAAGGCTCACCGCCGCTCGTCGCCCGGATCCAGCCCCTGCGCTCGCAAAATCGGGCGAGGTGCGGAACACGCTTCATCAAGACGGGAATCAGGGCAAGCGTGCCGAGGAAGAGGAGCGCGAGAAGAAGTGCGGGATCGATGAGGTCGACAGGCCCGACATGCAGGCTGCAAACGCTCGAGCCTTGCGCCACGCAGCCGCGATAGGCGCCCGCTTGCCGCTCCAAGATACCGCCGAGCGCTTCGCCCGCTGTCGCAAAGGCGAAACCGCCCGGCATGACGCCGAAGAAAGTCGTCCATAGAAAGGTCGTGAGCCGGACCCGCGCGACGGCCGCGGCGAGATTGACGAGCCAGAAGGGGAAGATCGGCGTCAGGCGCAGGAACATGAGATAGGAGGCCGCGTCCTGCTCGAGAGCCCCGATCATGCGCGAGAGGTCGAAGCCCCCGAGCCGGCGAGACCAGCTGCCGCTGACCGTGCGCGCGGCGAGGAAGGCGCACAGCCCACCGATCGTCGCGCTGACGGCGGCGGCAGTGGCGCCGAGGAAGGCGCCGAAGAAGGAGCCTCCGATCAAGGTCAACAGGATGGCGCTCGGGAAGGACGCCGCGGTGCAAGCGATGTAGACCGTGGTGTAGATGAGGAGGGCGAAAACCCGGTTCTCCTCAACGAGGCGCGCGAATCTCGCTAGATGATCCTTGAGGAAGATCAGAATCGTGGATTCGAAGAAGGGCGCCGTCACCAGGATGCAAAACCCGAGGCCCAGCAGCAAGAGGGCAAGCCATCGCCAACAAGATTTCATGTCCGCTCGCGCCGCTTTCGAGGGACGAAGTGAAGCCACAAGCTGCCCCCGCGCGTCAACAGGCTCGATGCTTGAATGAGAACACGATTATGTTTGCCGGGCAACGGCCATGACGTATCGGAATACTTGCCATTTTCGTGGTTCATGTGCGAGCGGGCGCCGGGGCGGTGCCGAGCGCCTGCAAGATGGCACGCGGCAGGCGCACCGGGCGTCCATCCGAAAGCGAGGCCACGGTGACCTCGGCCTGCGCGAGAATTGCCGCGCCGCGTAGCGCACGTTGCGCAAGCACGAGGCTTGCGCCGCGCGCTTCGACGAGATGCGTCTCGATCGTGATCACGTCATCCATGCACGCGGGCCGCAAATAGGCGATCGTAAGGCGCGTGACGACGAAGTTGAGCGGCGGCTTCGCCTCGAACGCGGCGCGTTGATCGAAGCCCGTGCCGCGTAGCCAATCGGTCCGCCCCCTCTCGAAGAAGCGCAGATAGCTCGCATGGTAGACGGCGCCGGAGAAATCGGTGTCTTCGTAATAGATGCGCAGCGCGTATTTGTGCAGGAAGCTCGGCCGATCAGCCATCGTTGTCGCCATTTCCGAACAAGCCGAATTGGGCGACTTCTCGTCCGGACGGCTCCTCGAGCCCCAGATGGCGAAAAGCGTGCGGCGTCAACAGGCGTCCACGCGGCGTGCGCTGCAGAAAGCCTTGCTGGATCAGATAGGGCTCGATGATGTCCTCGATGCCGTCGCGCGGCTCGGACAAGGCGGCCGCGATGGTCTCGACGCCGACCGGCCCCCCGCCGAAGCCCTCCGCGACCACGGTGAGGTAGCGCCGGTCCATCTGGTCGAGGCCGCGCGCATCGACCTCGAGAAGCGAAAGGGCGCTCGCGGCGAGTTCGCGCGTGACGCTGTCGGCGTTGTCGACCACGGCGAAATCGCGCACGCGCCGCAACAGCCTCCCCGCCACGCGCGGGGTGCCACGGGCGCGTTTGGCGATCTCATTCGCGCCATCCTCGGACATCGAGAAACCCATGACACGCGCGCCGCGCTTGACGATGAACTCGAGCTCCTCGACCGTGTAGAAGTTGAGGCGGATGGGGATGCCGAAACGGTCGCGAAGCGGCGTCGTGAGAAGGCCGGCCCGTGTCGTCGCGCCGATCAGCGTGAATTTCGAGAGATCGATCTTCACCGAGCGCGCCGCCGGCCCTTCGCCGATCACGAGGTCGAGCTGAAAATCCTCCATCGCGGGGTAGAGGATCTCCTCGACCGCCGGATTGAGCCTGTGAATCTCGTCGATGAACAGGACGTCGCGCTCCTCGAGATTGGTGAGGATCGCCGCAAGGTCGCCCGCCTTGGCGATGACGGGGCCCGAGGTCGAGCGAAAGCCGACCCCCATCTCGCGCGAGACGATCTGGGCAAGCGTCGTTTTGCCGAGGCCCGGCGGCCCGACGAACAGCACGTGATCCAGCGCCTCGCCGCGCGTCCGCGCGCTGTCGATGAACACTTTGAGATTGGCGCGCGCTTGCTCCTGGCCGACGAAATCGGAAAGGCTCTGGGGCCTTATCGAGGCTTCGAGCCTGTCGTCCTCGCGGCGTTCGGGCGTGATCAGGCGGGTGGGTGGGATCATGGCGACTCGATCATGGGTGCTCTCATGACAATACGCCATCGCGGTGGTATCGCCAGAGCGGCGGGGCCATTATGGCCGATCCGGACGAGGGATTTCGATCAAACAGGGAAGCCCAGGGGCATTAAGCCGATCGAGCGCTCGGTATTTGACAATTGTGCAGCGCGCGCCATGGCGTCATCATCAAACCCGCCAATGAATACCGTGGCAAGCTGTAGCGCGGCAGCCGCCAGAGCTGCATTTTGTGCCGCGTGTCCCGCCTCTAACCACACATATCTTTCGGCACGTCCAACTGGCGGTTGATCGGCATAGGGAGCCGTCGTTCGTTCAAAAACCGCGGAGATGTGCAGCACCGCCGCGGCGTTCGCAACCCAAGACGCTTCGAACGTTGCCGCCGCGATCTTCGGGAGAGGGTTTTCATTTGTCTCCAAGGCGTTGAGCCCATGTCGATCCACGTCGTATCGATAGAGGCCGGGCTGCAGGGATTCAACGCGTCGAACCGCAAGGGTAAGCTCCAGTGGATACCGTGCGCCGGCGGAGGGCACCAAACGCTTGTCCTCGTCATGTCGACGCCCCTGGGCGGCGAAAAGCAGGACGCTCACGTGATCCAGTGCAAGCTCTCGGTCCATGAAATCGCTGGCCGACTGACGCATGTCCAAGCGCACGGCGCGGATCAGCCTATCGGGTTTCGGCAAGGGGATCATACGATCGCCTCCAGGTACAGTCGCTGTGCCCCTTCGCAGTGCCGCCCGCGTGCCGCAGGAGCCAATCGCTCGATCATGAGCCGCGCGAGGTGCAACTGAAGGGGGTGAATGCAAAAGTGCAATTAGCTCTGCACGAAATTCGTGATTTCACAACGACGCTGAATGCCAGCTCACCAATCTAGCTTCGGTTGGGAGCGCCTTCGATGCGGGAAAGTCCAAGCTCGGCCTTACATTTGAATTGTTTCGGCGCTCGATGCATGACAGACGCGCGACAAGCTGGCAATTTGGCGAAGCGGCGGCGCTTCGCCCCGCGCAAGAGTGATTCGATGGATCCGCGACCGTCCGTAACCGCCGCCGCCAGCCTGCTGCTCATCCTCGCGTTCTCTTTCGTCCTGACGGCCGCCGTGGCCGCGCTCGGCGATGGGCGAGACGCGGTGCTCTTTCTCGCCTGCGCCGCGGCGGCCGCCTTCCTCGGGATCGGGCTCAGGCTCGTCGCTCGGTCGGATCGGGAAGACGCCTCGCTCAGCGCGCGCGAATTGCCGCTCTTCGCGACCGGAACGGCGCTCTTGCTCGTGGTATTCGCCGCCGTCCCCTTCGCGCTCGGCTCGAGCAAGATGCCGCTCGCCGCCGCGGTCTTCGAGGCATCCTCGGGCCTCATGACGAATGGGGCGAGCGCTTTCCCTTCGCTCGACACCGCCGGAACCGGGCTCTTGTTTTTTCGAGCGCTTCTGCAGTTCCTGGGAGGAGGGCTCTTCCTCGCCCTGATGATCTGCCTTCTGCCTCATGGGCAAGGCCAGAGCGATGGTTTCTGGATGCCGGACGGGCCGAATTGGGAAGCCTCGCGGCTTTACCGCGTCGCGCCGCGCGTGCTCGGCGTCTACGCGGCGCTCACGCTTCTGTGCGCCATCGCTTATTTCGCCGGCGGCATGTCGAGCTTCGATGCCGTGGCGCATGCCTTCTCGACCCTCTCGACGGGTGGTTTCTCGACGCACGCGGCCTCCTTCAATTTCTTCAGAAGGACCGATCTGCAATGGATCGCCATCATCTTCATGCTGCTCGCGGCCTTGCCGCTCGGCACCGTGGCCATGTTGCTCAAGGGCGAGCTGCAGCCGCTTCTGAAGCACCGGGAGGTGCAGCTCTTCCTCGGCGTCACCGCGGTCATCGCCGCGCTCGCCTGGACCCATCTTGCGCTCGCCGGCCTCGAGAGCGGCTGGGTCGGCTTGCGCCACGCCATATTCGACGTGGTGAGCCGCATCACCACGACCGGCTTCGAGGCCGGGGAGCCCGGGCGGCGCGGCGATTTCCATGTGCTCTTGTTGATCGTCGCCGCCCTCATCGGCGGCTGCGCGGGCTCGGCCGCGGGCGGCTTGCGCCCGATCCGGCTCGCCGTGCTGATCCAAGGCATGCGCCGTTCCTTCATCCGTTTCGTGCATCCTCACGCGGCAGTGCCTTTCACCCATGGCGGGAGGCGTCTTCGCGAGGAGGCGGTGACCACGGTCTTCGCCTTCGCGGTCATTTATTTCGCGGCCTTCGTCGTGCTGAGTCTCGCTCTCGTGCTCGCCGGGCTCGGCGCGGGGAGCGCGCTCACCGCGGCCGTCATGGCCTTGACCAAGGCGGGCCCTGCCTTCGGCCCGGGCCTCATGGCCGCCGATTACGTCAAGCTGCCGGCCGCGGCGCATTGGATCTTGGCGGGCGGCATGATCGTCGGCCGGCTCGAGGTGATCATGGCGGTCGTGCTCTTTCTGCCCGGCTATTGGCGGCGCTGAAGACGTTCGAGAAGGAGAGACGATGACAAGCGACAGGAGCGTGGGCCGCGATGAGGTGACCGCGATATTGCAGCGCCTCGTTTCTTTCGACACGGAGAGTTCCCGCTCCAACCTCGAACTCATCGACTATGTCGATGGCTATCTGCGCGATCTTGGGGTCGCGAGCATAAGGATGCCGAATGCGGCGGGCGACAAGGCGACCTTATTCGCCACCATCGGTCCCACGGACCGCGGCGGCATTTGCCTTTCGGGCCACACCGATGTCGTTCCGGTCGCGGGCCAGAGCTGGACGAGCGATCCGTTCAAGCTTCGCCTCGCCGATGGCAAGGCCTATGGGCGGGGCGCCGTCGACATGAAAGGGTTTTGCGCGCTCGCGCTCGCCCACGTGCCGCTTTTCCAGAAGAGCGCGCTCAAGACGCCGATCCATCTCATCCTCTCCTATGACGAGGAGACGACCTGCCTCGGCGTCGAGGAGCCGATCGCGCGCATCGGCGCGGACCTTCCGCGCCCGCGTGCCGTGATCGTCGGCGAGCCGACCTCGATGCAGCCGGCCGACGCCCACAAGAGCGTCGTCACCTTCAACACTTATGTGCACGGTTTCGAGGCGCATTCCTCGAAACCCGAGCTCGGCGTGAGCGCCATCAAGGGCGCCGTGATGCTGATGTCCGAGCTCGATCGCATCGGCGAGGAGATGATCGCGCGCGGCGAGCCGACCGGGCGTTTCGATCCGCCTTATACCAGCTTGCATATCGGGGAGGTGCATGGCGGCACGGCGCGCAACATCATGGCGAAGCTCTGCAGCTTCTATTGGGAATTCCGCGGGGTGCCGGGCCTCGATCCCGCCGAGATTCCGGCGCGCCTCGAGCGTTACGCGCAAGAGGTCGTGCTGCCGCGCCTTACCGCTCGCGGCAAGCCCGCGCGCATCGAGACGATCAATGAGGTGTCGGTGCCGGGCCTTTCACCGGATCCCGGTTCGGTCGCCGAGACCTTGGCGCTCAAGCTCACCGGGCGAAACCGCCCGGTCACCGTCGCCTACGGCAGCGAGGCCGGCCATTTCCAGGGAGCGCGTCTCCCGACCATCCTTTGCGGCCCCGGCTCGATCGATCAGGCGCACCAACCCGATGAATTCATCACGCTCGAGCAAATCGATGCCGGCGCTGCCTTCATGCGCGATCTCGCGCAATGGTGCGCGACGAACGGTTGAGGGGAGCACTCGACGGATCGATCTCTCCCTGCGGGATAGGTGAGGAAGCGAAGCAAAACAAGCCGGTTGAGGTTCAAGACCGCGGCATCATGCCTTCGCGTCGGCCTTGGGCTCCTCCGCCACCTCCTCCGGCGCGACCCGGTAGCGGGCCGAGCAGAATTCGCAGGTCACCGTGATCATCCCGTCATCGGCGATCATCTCGCGCCGCTCGGCCTCGCTGAAGCTTCGCAACATGGAAAGGATGCGCCTTTGCGAGCATTGGCAAGCCTCCTTGAGCCGCGTCGGCTCGAAGGCGCGCACGCCGCGCTCGTGGAAGAGCCGCACGAGGAGCCGCTCGGCCGAAAGCATCGGGTCGATGAGCTCGTGATCCTCGATCGTGTCGGCGAGCATGCGCGCCTCGGTCCAGGCGTCATCCTCCTTCGCGGGCGCCGCCTCCTCGTAAGACGGAGGCGCGTCGCCGCCCGGAAGGTCGCGCGGCTTTCGACGCTCGCTCGCCTTCGGCAGGAACTGCACCAGGAGCCCGCCGGCCGCCCATGACGGGCCCGCGCTATGGCCGCCGTCGCTTCCGTTCGCGCCCGGCACGTAAAGCTCGCCGGCCGCAAGCCGCACGCGCGTCGGAATTTGCTCAGATTGCGTGAAATAATGGTGGGCCGCTTCCTCGAGGCTTTGGCCCTTGAGTGCAACGAGGCCCTGATATCGGGCGCGATCGCCTTCGGCGGGATCGATGGTGAGCGCGAGATGCCCGTTGCCGATGAGGCCCCCGCCGCTCTGCTTCTCCTTGGGAAGGGCCGCGACCTTCTTCTCATCGAAGCGCGCATAGGCGCGGAAGCTGTCGGGCCAGCGAAAATCGACAACGATCATGCTGACCGGCCCGTCCGTCTTGGTCTGAAGCTGGAATCGCCCTTCGATCTTGAGCGAGGCGCCGAGCAGCACTGTGAGTGCCGAGGCCTCGGCGAGGAGGCGCGACACGGGCTCCGGATAGGCATGGCGGCCGATGACCGCATCGATCGAGGCGCCAAGCTTGACCACGCGCCCTCGCGTGTCGAGCGCGTCCACCGAGAAGGGGAGGATGCGGTCGCTCGCGGCTCCATATGGATCATGCGCCCCCTCCATGGTGGGGGGCGCGCTCATCGGCCTGTCGCTCCCAGGCACCAGGCGAGAATGCCTTTTTGTGCGTGAAGCCGGTTCTCGGCCTCGTCGAAGACCACCGATTGCGGGCCGTCGATCACCGCGTCGGTGACCTCCTCGCCGCGATGCGCGGGCAAGCAATGCATGAAGATCGCGTCCTCCTTCGCCACGCGCATCAGCTTGTCGTTCACCTGATAACGCTGCAGCAGGTTGTGTCGCCGCCCCTCGTCCTCGTCGCCCATCGAGACCCAGCAATCCGTCACCACGCAATCGGAGCCTTCGACCGCCTCGAAAGGGTCGCTGGTAAGCGTGATGCGCGCACCGTTCTCCCGCGCCCAGTCGGTAAGATCGTCCTTGACGCTCAATTCCGGCGGCGTCGCGATGCGAAGGTCGAAGTCGAAGCGCGAGGCCGCGTGCACCCAGGAGCCGAGCACGTTGTTGGCATCGCCCGACCAGGCGATGGTGCGCCCGGCGATCGGCCCCTTGCGTTCCTCGAAGGTCATGACATCCGCCATCACCTGGCAGGGATGGGACATCTTCGAGAGGCCGTTGATCACGGGCACGGTCGCATTCGCAGCGAGCTCGCGCATGGCGGCATGATCCAGCATGCGGATCATGATGGCGTCGACATAGCGCGAGAGCACGCGCGCCGTATCGGCGATCGATTCGCCCCGGCCGAGCTGCATCTCCTTGCCTGTCAGCATGATCGTGTCGCCGCCGAGCTGGCGCATGCCGACGTCGAAGGAGACGCGTGTGCGTGTCGACGGCTTGTCGAAGACCATCGCGAGCACCTTGCCGGCAAGCGGACGCTCGCACGGCGCCTCGCCCCGCTTGAAACCCGCCTTCATGGCGCGGGCGTGCTCGATGAGCCCTCTCAGGTCCCTCGCGGTGAAATCGGAAAGATCGAGGAAGTGACGCGGAAGAGACATGGCTGGAAGAGAAATGGCTGGAAGAGACATGGCACGGGCCTCACTCCGCCGCCCGGCGAGGGGTGGCCTCTTCGACGCGGGTCGCGGCCGCGTCGAGCCGGCGGATCACCTCGCCGATATCGGCGTCCGTTATGGTGAGCGGCGGCAGAAGCCGCACGGTGTTGTCGCCGGCCGGCACGACGAGGAGCTTCTCGGCGCGCGCGGCGCTCGTGAACTCCGTGTTCGACGTCTCGAGGCGAAGCCCGATCAAGAGGCCGTCGCCGCGAATTTCGGCGATGACGCCGGGATGACGGTCCTTGAGCTCGGCAAGCCGCTGCTTCAAGAGCAGGGCCTTGCGCTCGACCTCCTCGAGGAAGCCGGGCGCCAGCACCACGTCGAGCACCGCATTGCCGCAAGCCATGGCGAGCGGATTGCCGCCGAAGGTTGTGCCATGCGTGCCCACGGTCATGCCGCGCGCGGCGTGCTCCGTCGCGAGGCAGGCGCCGAGCGGAAAGCCGCCGCCGATGCCCTTGGCGACGGAGAGGATGTCGGGCGTAACGCCGATCTTCTCATGAGCGAAGAAGCGCCCCGAACGGCCAACCCCGGTCTGCACCTCGTCGAAGATCAGCATGAGGCCGTGCTTGTCGGCGAGCGCGCGCAGATGGCGCAGGGTTTGCGGGTTGACGACGCGCACCCCGCCTTCGGCCATGATCGGCTCGATCATGAAGGCTGCGCTCTCGGGGCCGATCCATTTCTCGATCGCGGCCATATCATCGATGCTCACCTGGTCGAAACCGTCGACCTTGGGCCCGAACCCATCGATATATTTCTGCTGCCCGCCGGCCGCGATGGTAGCGAGCGTGCGCCCATGGAAGGCACCCTCGAAGGTGAGGATACGGTAGCGTTCCGGATGACCGCCGTGCGCGTGGAACTTGCGCGCCATCTTGATGGCACATTCATTAGCTTCGGCGCCCGAATTCACGAAGAACACCTTGTCGGCGAAGCTCGCCGCGACGAGGCGCTCGGCGAGCCGCTCTCCGCCCGGAATGCGCATCAGATTCGAGACGTGCCAGACCTTCTGCGCCTGCTCGACGAGCGCGCCCACGAGATGGGGATGGGCATGGCCGAGCGAATTCACCGCGATGCCGCCGCCGGCATCGAGATAGGCATCACCCTTCGTGTCATAAAGCCACGACCCCTCGCCTCGCTCGAAGGAGAGATCCGCACGCGCGAATGTCGGCAATAATGCTGACGTCGTCACGACTATCCTCCCGTTGCAAGACGAGCGCTCGGTGATGATGTGCCCTGGCGCCAAAAATGAAATCGCCGCCCCGCGGGCGGCACGAACGCATACCATAGCTCGCGGATGGCGCCTGTCAAATGGCCCGCGTTGAGCGTTGTTTATGGCTGATACGCGCCAACGACGCACCTTGACGCCAGAGGGCGCGATCTTTAGCGCAAAGGCCCTTCTTGAAACCTCGGCGGAGGCCCTTTTGCCGCAGACAACCTACGCCCCGCCCGTCATTGAGGGATTGAGCGCCCTCGCAAAGGGGTTCGACGTGGTCCTCTGCGATGTCTGGGGAGTGCTCCACAACGGCCTCGAAGCCTATCCCGAAGCCGCCGACGCCTTGCGCCGCTTTCGCGCGCGCGGCGGCACCGTGATCCTCATCTCCAACGCGCCGCGCCCCCATGAGGCGGTCGAGAAGCGTTTGGCCCAGCTCGGCGTGACGCGCGAAGCCTTCGACGATTTCGTGACCTCGGGGGACCTCACGCGCGAAGTGGACGCCTCGCGCCCTGGAGTTCCCTTGTACCACATGGGACCTGAACGTGATTAAAGTCTTTTCGACGGCCTTGACGCGCCGCGTGTCGCCGCGAAGGACGCGCAATATTTCCTCTGCACCGGGCCGATGCCCGAAGATGTGCGCTCGGCCGAGCCTTTCCGCGCGCTTTTGAGCGAGCTCGCGAGCCGCGGCCTCGAGTTCGTCTGCGCTAATCCGGATCTCGTCGTGGAAAAGGGCGATGAGCTCCTCCTTTGCGCGGGCTCGCTGGCGGCGCTCTATGAGAGCCTCGGCGGCAAGGTGCTCTACGCCGGAAAGCCGCACCGGCCAATTTATGAGCTCGCGCTTTCCAAGGCGAGTCGGCGCCGCGGCGGCTCGATCGACTCCGCGCGCGTTCTCGCGATCGGCGATGCGCCGCGAACCGATATCGCCGGCGCCAGCGGGATCGGAGCCCGCGCGCTTCTCGTCGCCAAGGGCATCCATGCGAAAGAATTGATGCCTCAAGGCGTCCTTCTTCGCTCCGCTCTCGAGCGCCTGCTCGCCGACGCGCCGGGGCAACCCGATGCCGTCATCGCCGAGCTGCGCTGGTAGCGGCGGCCATGAGTTGAACCCATGCCGAATATCGCCGTCCTACGTGATCCGCGGAATCTGCCGAGCGAGCTTTCGCGACCGGTCATCGCCATCGGTAATTTCGATGGGCTGCATCGCGGCCATCGCGCGGTGATCGACAAGACGCTTGCGCTGGCGCGCCTCCTCGGCCGACCGGGCGCCATCTTGACCTTCGAGCCTCATCCTCGCGATTTCTTCCGCCCGCAGGCGCCGGTGTTTCGCTTGACGCCGCTCGCGGAGAAGACGCTCATTGCCGAAAAGCTCGGGCTTGATGCATTGATCGTGCTCAGCTTCAATGCCGAGACGGCGAGGATGGAAGCGACTTCCTTCATCGAGGAATGGCTCGTCGCACGCCTCGATATTTCGGCGGTGGTCATCGGCACGGATTTCCGTTTCGGCGCGCGGCGTTTCGGCACCTCGGAGCTCCTCGCGCAAGAGGGTGCGCATCGCGGCTTTACGGTCGAGATCCTGCCCGAGGTCGCGACGAGCGAGGCTTTGCGCGTCTCCTCGAGCGCCGTGCGCGCCGCGCTCGAGGCTGGCAATATCGCTCTTGCGAGCGAGCTTTTGGGGCATCGCTGGTTCGTGATCGGCGAGGTGCGCCACGGCGAGAAGCGGGGGCGGTCGCTTGGCTTTCCGACCGCCAACCTTCGGCTCGATCCGTCTTGCAGGCTGCGCCACGGCATCTACGCGGTCCGTGCGCTGGTCGATGGGCGCGCACGTGAGGGGGTCGCAAGCTTCGGCCGGCGGCCCACTTTCGACAACGGCGCGCCGCTGTTCGAGGTCTATCTCTTCGATTTCGACGGCGATCTCTACGGAAAATCCCTTATCGTGGAATTTGTGGATTGGCTTCGCGGCGAAGAGAGGTTCGAAAGCGCGGAGTCGCTCATCGCAAGGATGCGCCGCGATGTGCTCGATGCGAAACGCGCGCTTGCGAGCATCGCGCCGGGCGCGGAAGCGTCCATCTTCGAAAGGCAAGTCGCGTGACGGAAGAAGCGCGGCACGGGCCATTGCGCCTCGGCTGCGAGCTCGCGCTCGCGACGGTCCTGCTCGACCAGGCCTGCAACTTCTATCTTCTGCGCGTGATCGGCCTCGCCGAGGGCGCGCAAATCCGGATTTTACCCTTTCTCGACGTTTCCTTCGTCTGGAATCATGGCATCTCCTACGGCTTGTTTCAGCAGCACAGTGAAATCGGGCGTTGGCTGCTCGTCGCTTTGGCGCTCGCCGCCGTCGTCCTGATAGGCATCTGGCTCACCCGCACGAAATCTTGGCTCATGGGAGCGGCGCTCGGGCTCATCGCCGGAGGGGCGCTCGGAAATGCGCTTGATCGGGTGATTTACGGCGCCGTGATCGACTTCCTGCATTTGCACGGCGGGACCATCCCCTGGCTCGATTTTCCCTTTTCGTTCAATCTCGCCGATACCGCGATTTCGCTCGGCGTCGTGCTCCTCCTCCTCGAATCGATCATTGCCAGGGACGAAAAGGAGGAGAAACGGCATCATGCCGAAATTAGGGAATAGGGAAAAGGGAAAATGGAAAAGGGAACCGACAGGGCGGGGTTCGTGCCTCCCTCTCACCTTTCACCCCTCACTTATCACTTTTCACTCTCCTACTGGAGCAAAGCGGCAAATCGGGGTAGAATATCGCAATGCCTTGCTTCCGCCGCAGGTGGTTTGTATCCAAAGCGGCGCTAAGCGGATGTAGAATGATGGGTTTCATGCGAGCAAATGTGATTCATCGGCAGGCCATGACGCTTGTTCTCGCGATTGCGGGAATGGCAATCGCCGCGACGAAGCCGGCCTCGGCCCAGATATTGAGCGATACACCCTTGAAGGGAGCTCTAACGACGCTTGGTATCATGGCACCCGAGCGGGATCCGATCGAATACCATGAGCGGGCACCGCTCGTGGTCCCGAAGTCGTTGGATCTGCCCCCGCCGGCACAACACGTCGCCGAGCGCAACCCGGAGTGGCCGACAGACCCGGACGTCGCGGCGAAGCTCAAGGAAAAGGCTGAGGCCGCCCAGCCCGTCGTCCGGCGCCAGGGCGGCGACAATAGCGGGGATGATACGCGCCTGTCGGTCTGGACCCTCCTCGCGGGGAAATCGTCGAGCCCGCCCGTGCAGCCCGCGGGGCCTCCCGGGGCCTCCTATGACACCAACCGTGTCAATGAGAACGGTTTCATTCCAAACAGCGTCGTTCGCGCGCAGGGCGAGCAATTTGCCTCGCATGACCCCGAGGCCCAAGAAGAGATACGCCCGGGTTACGAGCCCAAGCGGCAATACCTCACCGATCCGCCGGCCGGATACCGGAAGCCCTCCGACAAAGCGGCCTTCAAGAAGCAGTATGGGCCGCCCGTCAAATACGACAAGGCGGCTGAAGGCGGCGATCCCCTGGCTTTCGTGAAGGAGCAGTCGCAGCGCCAAAAAGGGAGCTATGAAGGCGATAAGGATCAGTAACCTTACCGCGTAAGTAGCCAGCGCCGGCCGACAAGGAGACTTTCGAGGTCGAGCACCCCCTTGTCGCATCGAGATGCCGCTCTCTGTCGGGAGCGAGGTAGCCTCCGTTCGACGCCAAGCGGATCGCGGGCGGGCGGGGCAGGACG
>DASZIL010000053.1:0-16141 GCA_035949255.1 Beijerinckiaceae bacterium
GCTCGCGGCTTCCTTGATGGCTCGCCATTGCTCGAGCAAGGCGCCGTGGCGGCCGAGCGCGTGGAAGGAAAAATAGGGCGCGGGGCCATCAGGATAAGCATGGGTGAAGCGGCAGGTGACCTCGCCCGGAACGCCGGTCGCTTCGCGAATGGCGCGCTCCGTCGCGGCCTTCACCTCGTCGTGGAAGCTCTCGAAGCGCTCCCAGGTGATCGACGTCTCGAAAGTGTCGTTGATGATCGCCGCTGGCGTGAGAAATTCGCGCGCGTAAGGCATGCGGATGAAGGCGTAGCGCCACAAGCCGGCGGCGCCCTCGAGATGGGCGTCATTCCCGCCGACCTCTGCCTCGCCGCCATGGTCGGCGCAGCATTCGAGCGCGCGGTTCATCCAAGCGTCGAGCGGATGGTCGCCGGATTCGAAGGCGAGCACGAGGATCGCGACCGAGCCATCAGCCGCGCCCGTGTTGTAGGCTTCGGCCGGATCGAGGATGCGGCAATTCGACGGGTAAAGCCCGGCCTGGGCGATGGCGCGCACGGCGCGGGCCGCGGCGAAGAAGCTTTTGAATCTCACCGCGCCGCCAGCGCGAAAGTCGGGCTTCGCCTGGAGCCGCATCCAGGCTTGCGAGATCACGCCGAGAATGCCTTCCGAGCCGATGAAGAGGCGATCGGGGCTCGGCCCCGCGCCCGATCCGGGAAGGCGCCGCGTCTCGATCACGCCCTTCGGTGTGACGACGCGTAGGCTTTCGACGAGATCGTCGATGTGAGTGTAGAGCGTCGCGAAATGCCCGCCCGAGCGCGTCGCGACCCAGCCGCCGAGCGTCGAATAGGCAAAGCTTTGCGGAAAATGCCGCAAAGTGAGGCCGTGCGGTTTCAATTGAGCTTCCAGCGCCGGGCCGAAAGCGCCGGCCTCGATCCTCGCGGCGCGCGAGGCCGTGTCGACCTCGAGCACGCGGCCGAGATGCTCGAGATCGATCGTGATCGCGGCCTTGTGGTTCCCGTCGCGCCGATGCTCGACGCCGCCGCACACGCTCGAGCCGCCGCCGAAAGGCGTGAGCGACGCCCCGATGCTGCCGGCCCAATCCATGATGGCCGAAATCTCCGCCTCGGTGCGCGGATAGGCGACGACGTCGGGGGCGCAATCGTACTGGCCGAGCATCGCGCGCACGTAATCGGGATAGGATTTCCCGTAAGCGTGGGCGGCGCGGTCGTAACGCTCGGTCGTGCAAAACGCCGCGAGCGATGACGGCGGCTTTACGCGCGGCGCCGGCAGGGCGATCTCCTCGAGACGCGCCACCTCGATCGTGTCGAAGCTCGACCGGCCGAATTTCTCGCGATAGCGCCCGAGGACGAAGTCGCGCTCCTCTCGCGTCATCGCTTCGCCTTCGCGGCCCCAGCCATAGGCTTTCAATCGGGCGAGGCTCATGGTGTCACCTTTTCGAGGCTCTCGGCGAGGACGCACGCCACATGCACCGCCGAGCGACCGCTGCCGTCGGCGATTTGATGACGACAGGAGGTGCCGTCGGCAACGATGACCGTGTCCTGCGCGGCGGCTCGCACCGCGGGCAAAAGCGAAAGCTCGCCCATCGCCTTCGACACGGAAAGCGTCTTCGCCTGGTATCCGAAGGATCCCGCCATGCCGCAGCAGCTCGACGCCACGGTCTCGACTTCGAGACCGGGCACGAGCTTGAGCGCGCGCGCGACCGTCGTGTCGATGCCGAAGGCTTTCTGGTGGCAATGGGTGTGCAGTAGGGCTTTGCGATTCGCTGGCGCAAAAGCAAGCTTCAGCTTGCGCGCTTGCGCCTGCGCGACCAGGAATTCCTCGAGGAGCAGGGCTTTTTCGGCAACTCTTTTTGCTTCATCGCCCAGGCCGAGCGCCAGGATCTCATCGCGGAAGCTCAAGAGGCAAGAGGGCTCGAGCCCGATGATCGGCACGCCGCGCTTGGCGAAGGGGACGAGAGCAGCGAGCGAACGCTTCGCCTCGCGCCGTGCCGCATCGATATCGCCGGTCGAGAGATAGCTTCGCCCGCAGCACAAGGGCCGCGAGGCGCCGTCGACGGCTTTCGGCAGATGCACGCGATAGCCGCCGGCGACGAGCACGGCGAGCGCGGCCGAGATCGTCCGCGGCTCGAAGTAGCGGTTGAAGCTATCGGCGAAGAGCACGACCTCGTGCCCCGTGTCGGGGCCGACCGCGTCGGCGGGCGCGCGAAAGAAATCGGAGCGCCAGACAGGGAGGGTGCGCTCGGCGGCAAAACCGGCGATCCATTCCGTGAGGAGCGCCGCGCCGGGCACGCGGTCCCTCAGATTCATGAGCCAGGCGAACCGCGACGCGATCGGCGCGTAGCGCGGCAAGCTGCCCACGAGCCGGTCGAAAAGCGTGAACCCGTTGCGTTTCGCGCGCGCGGCGTCGACCTCGATCTTCATGCGCGCCATGTCGATGCCCGTCGGGCATTCGTGCTTGCACGCCTTGCAGGCGACGCAAAGCTCGAGCGCTTGCGCCATCTTGTCGGAGGCGAGCGCCTCCTTGCCGAGCGCGCCCGAAAGCGCGAGCCGAAGCGTATTGGCGCGCCCGCGCGTCACATGCTGCTCGTCGCGCGTGACGCGATAGGAAGGGCACATCGCACCGCCCTCGAGCTTGCGGCAAGCGCCGTTGTTGTTGCACATCTCGGCGGCGCCCTGGAACCCGCCCGCGCCGCCGGGATATTCCGACCAGTCGAGAACGGGCCGCAACGGCACGGCACGATACCCCGGCGGATAACGAAAGAGCGTGCGATCGTCGAATTTCGGCGCCCGCACGATCTTGCCCGGATTCATCAAACCCGCCGGATCGAAGATGTCCTTCACCTCCTCGAAGGCGCGTGTGAGCCTTGCCCCGAACATCGCCTCATGGAATTCGGACCGCACGAGCCCGTCGCCATGCTCGCCCGAATGAGAGCCCTTATAGGCGCGCACCAGGGCGAAGGTCTCTTCGGCGATCGCCCGCATCGCCTTCACGTCCTTCTCGAGCTTGAGGTTGAGGATCGGGCGCACATGCAGGCAACCTTCGGAGGCATGCGCATACCAGGTGCCGCGCGTGCCGTGCTTGGCGAAAATCTCGGTGAGCTTTTGCGTGTATTCGGCGAGCTTCGGCAAGGGGACGGCACAATCCTCGACGAAGGAGACGGGCTTTCCCTCGCTCTTCATCGACATCATGATGTTGAGGCCGGAGGTGCGAAGATCGGCGATGGCGCTTTGCAAAGCCGGGTCGAGGACATCGACCACGCCGCCCCATTTTCGGCGCTCGCGATCCCAGCCGAAGCCGAGTTCGCCCATGAGCTCGTGAAGCTCCTTCAGCCGCCGGCGATTCTCCGCCTCGGTCTCGGCGAACTCGACGACGAGCAGCGCTTCCGGCTCGCCGCGCAGGAAAGCCTCGAGCGTCGGGCGGAACATGGCGATCGAGGAGGCGAGCGCGATCATCGTCGCATCGACGAGCTCGATGGCGATCGGCTTCAGGCGCACGAGGTGCTGGGCCGCGTCCATTGCCTCATGGAAAGAGCCGAAATGGCAGACGCCGAGCGCGCGCTTGCCGAGCACGGGCCAGAGCTTGAGCTCGATCGCGGTCGAATAGGCCAGCGTGCCTTCCGAGCCGACGAGGATATGGGCCAAGTTGTGCGAGGCCGCATTCGGCAAGAGCGCGTCGAGGTTGTAGCCGCCGACGCGGCGCTGCACCTTCGGAAAGCGCGCCATGACGTCGTCGGCCTCGCGCTCGCCGATGGCGAGAAGCCGCCCGATGAGCTCGGGGTCCGTCGCGTCCCCGCCCGCTTGCGCGCTTCCGGCGGCCACGGGACCGAAATGCATCCGCTCGCCATCGGCCAGGACGGCGTCGATCGAGACGACATTGTCGCGCATCGTGCCGTAGCGCAGCGAGCGGCCGCCGCAGGAGTTGTTGCCCGCCATGCCGCCGATGGTGGCACGCGAGGCGGTCGAGACATCGACCGGGAACCAGAGCCCATGGGACTTCAAAAGCCGGTTGAGCTCGTCGAGCACGATGCCCGGCTCGACCACGCAGCGCCGGGCCGCGACGTCGAGCGAGAGAAGGCGGTTGAGATATTTCGAGCCGTCGATCACGAGGCCCGAATTTATCGCCTGGCCGGATTGCGAGGTTCCCGCGCCGCGCGGCGTGACCGCAATGCCCTCCTCGCGCGCCACGGCGAGCGCTCGCACGGCCTCGTCCATCGTCCTCGGTACCACGACGCCGAGCGGCATCATCTGATAATGCGAGGCGTCGGTCGCGTAGCGGCCGCGCGCGAAGCGGTCGAAGGCGACCTCGCCCGACACCTCGCGCCTCAGCCGTCGCTCGAGCCCGGGCCTCACGCTGTTCGCCATGCCTTCCGCCCGCTTTCGGATCGCGCCGATTGCCGCGCAATCACGTCATGTTTCTTGCACCCATGAAGAGCGCCCGCAAGCGCGATGGCAAGGAGAAGCCTGGATCGCGCAGAGCCGAATGCCAGGGCCGCCAATATCGCGATCCGTCCGATCGGGTCCCGAAAATTCACAAGGTTGTGATCGTGCCTCGCCCGGCACAGGGACGCGCTTCGTCGTGCCCGCCACAGGCCTTGCGCCGGCCCGGCTCTCGCTTAAGGGGTGGTGGCGCGCGAAAGGATCGGCGCGCGAGGGCGAAGGGGTAGATCAGGCATGAGCAATAGTCACCGCGTGGCGGGCCGCCATTTCTTGCAGATTCCAGGCCCGACGCCCGTGCCCGACCGCATCTTGCGGGCGATCAGCTACCCGACCATCGATCATCGCGGGCCGGAGTTCGAGAAGCTCGGACGATCCGTGCTCTCGGGCTTGAAATCGATCTTCAAGACGGCTTCGCCCGTCATCATCTACCCTGCTTCCGGCACGGGCGCCTGGGAAGCCGCTCTGGTCAATGTGCTGTCGCCCGGCGACAAGGTTTTGATGTTCGAGACCGGGCATTTCGCGACGCTGTGGAAGAACATGGCCACAAAGCTCGGGCTCGAGCCGGAGTTCATCGCCTCCGATTGGCGCTCGGGCGCCGCCCCCGACGCGATCGAGGCGCGGCTGCGCGAGGACAAGGCACATGCGATCAAGGCGGTGTGCGTCGTCCACAACGAGACCTCGACGGGTTGCGTCTCTCCGGTCGATCCTGTGCGCAAGGCGATCGATGCCGCAAGGCATCCGGCGCTTCTTCTCGTCGATACGATCTCCTCGCTCGCCTCGATCGATTATCGCCACGACGAATGGGGCGTCGACGTCACCGTCGCCGGCTCGCAGAAGGGCTTGATGCTTCCGCCGGGCCTTTCCTTCACGGCGGTCTCGGAGAAAGCCTTGAAGGCCGCCGAAAAGGCAAAGCTGCCGCGTCTCTTCTTCGATTGGCGCGAGATGCTGCGCCCGAACGCGCAAGGCTTATTCCCCTACACGCCGAGCACCAATCTGCTCTACGGCCTGCGGGAAGCGATCGAGATGCTGCACGAAGAGGGGCTAGAGAACGTCTTCGCGCGCCACGACCGGCACGCCGAAGCGACGCGCCAGGCCGTGCGCGCCTGGGGCCTCGAGATCTGGTGCAAGGAGGCGCGGCATTATTCCTCATCGCTCACCGCGGTGCTCGTGCCGGAAGGTCACAGCGCGGACAGCATGCGCGAGACGGCGCTCGCGCATTTCGACATCTCGCTCGGCACCGGCCTCACCAAGCTTGCCGGTAAGGTCTTTCGCATCGGCCATCTCGGCGACACCAATGATCTCACCATCATCGGCGCGCTCGCGGGCGTCGAGATGGCGCTCGCGCTCGCCGAGGTGCCGCATCGGACAGGCGGCGTGCAGGCCGCGATGGCCTATCTCACGCAAGCCGCGAGGGGTGAGTTGGCCGCGGCGGCGTGAGGGTCATGCAGGATCGGTATGGCGCCCGCGCGTGACCCTGCGGGGCGGGAAAATCCGGCCTGAAATCTCCGCCTCAGGCGCCGCGCATCTCCACGGATAGCTCGGGCTTCGTGTTCAGCGTCTGGAACACCACGCAATAGCGCTCGGTGAGCTTGAGCAGCGTGTCGAGCTTGTCCTTCGGCGCGTCGCTGTCGAGAACGAAGGCGAGGCGGATGGCGCGAAAGCCGACGGGCGCGTCCTTCGCCACGCCGAGCGTGCCGCGAAAATCGAGATCGCCTTCGGCCTTCACGACACCGCTTTTCAGCGGAATCTCGAGCGCGGTCGCGACCGCCTTCAGCGTCACGCCGGCGCAGGCGACGAGCGCCTCGAGCAGCATGTCGCCGGAGCATAGCTCGGCGCCCGAGCCGCCGGTCGCGGGATGCAGCCCCGCCACCGCGAGCGCGCGTCCGGTCTCGACCTTGCAAGCGATCTTGGCGTCGTCGATCTCGCCTTGCGCCTTGAGCGTGATCAGCGCGGCGGCGGGATCGTGCTTGTAGCTCTCCTTATGGGGCGCTTGCATCGCCCGCAATGCGGCTGCGTCCATCCGTCATCCTCCGCTTGGCTTTGAGCGCTTTCAAGCCTTCTCGTTGCACCAACATCGCTCGACATTGGGTGTTAGCCTTTTCGATTAAAGTCCCTCCCGAAATTCTTCAAGCGAAAGCCGCCTCTTATGGCGCATGGCTGCCCAACTCGACAGAGCCCTCGCGGATCGTCGAGAATGACGCGCCGGTTACGCGCGCTGCGCGTCCGAAAGCGAGGCGCCATGCTGAAGTCCATTGATCCGATGCTGAACGCCGATGTGCTCCACGCGCTTTGCAACATGGGCCATGGCGATGACCTCGTCCTTTGCGATGCCAACTTTCCGGCGGACGCGATCGCCCGGCGCAGCGTGATCGGCAAGCTTTTGCGCATCGACAATGTGACGGCCGCGCGCGCTGCGCGCGCCATCCTGTCGGTCCTGCCGCTCGATGATTTCGTCGACGAGCCGGTCTTGCGCATGCAGGTCGTCGGCAATCCCGCCGAAGTGTCGCGGGTTCAGGCGGAGGTGCAAGCCGAGATCGACGCCGCCGAAGGGCGCCCGCGGCCGATGGGCTCGATCGAACGCTTCGCCTTTTACGATCTTGCGCAAAAAGCCTATTGCATCGTGCAAACCGGCGAGCGGCGCTTTTACGGCGATTTTGTCTTCAAGAAAGGCGTGATCGCCCCTTAAGGTGAAACGCTGGCATAGGGCCGGGCATCCCGGGTAAAGCCGGTAGTTAGCAGGCCTTTACACGCGCCCAGGGGCGCCGGCCGGTTTGCGCCCTAGTCGGTCGCTCAACCGAAGTCCGTCTCTGCTCGAATGCGGACGTCAGGTTGGCTGCGGTTATCGACCATCATGGGCCAGCAGCCGACATCTGCCTCCGCACTGGAACTTCCACCCGTGAAGCGAGGACGCGAATGGGACCATGGTCCCATAGCGGGTCTTCATTCATGCAACTACGCTACCTCGTCGGGTCACAAAGGTTTGGCTAGAACGCGAGCAGAAGGCAAGGGAGACGGAGATGATTCGCAGACTTCAACTCCTCATCATCGTGCTCTTTGCTCTGGGCGCGGCCGCGGTGGGATCTGGAATCACCTCCTCGCGTGCGGACGTGGCCGGAATTGAGGTGGATGTCGGCGACTTGCGCGGCGAGATTCTGTCGCTGTTTGCGCCTTCGGGCGCCATAGCTACGGAAACGAACCCAAATTACAGGGGCGCTGCGGCGCCGGCGCCTGTGGTTCCTCTCTCGTCGGCCGCCGCGGACTGGCCGAGCTACAACAAAACACTGACTTCCGAGCGCTTCTCCGACCTCAGCCAGATCAACACGAAGAACATCGCCAGGCTCAAGGTCTTATGTACCTACGACACCCGGCGATTGACGGCCTTCGAGACTGGCCTGATCATGGTGGAGGGCGCGCTCATCGGGACGACAGAATTCGATATTTTCTCGATCAACCCCTCAACCTGCGCCGAGAACTGGCGCACGCACGAGGAATATCCGGCCTACATTCTGCCGACCAATCGGGGCGCGGCCTACCTCGACGGCATGCTGTTCCGCGGGACCGACGACGGTCGGGTGCTCGCATATGACTTCAAGACCGGCAAGCGTCTCTGGGAGACGAAGATAGCGGATCCGACAAAGGGCGAAAGTGTGCCCGCGGCGCCGATCGCCTGGCAGGGCCTCGTCTTCATCGGCAATGCCGGCGGCGACTTCAAGGGCGGCAAGGGGCGCGTGTACGCGCTCGACACCAAGACGGGCAAGATCGTTTGGGAATTCTATCTCGTGCCCAAGGTCGAAGGCGACCCGGTTCGCGGGCCCGAGGGCGCCTCGCCGCTCGACACGTCGACCTGGAAGAACATCCCGGGTGCTCCGATCAGTGGTGGCGGAGCCTGGACTTCTACGACCTTGGACCCAGCCTCTGGGCTCCTATATGTGCCCGTTGGCAATCCCGCGCCGGACTTCGACAACAGCGTCCGCCAGGGAGACAATCTCTTCACCGGCTCCGTCGTTGTCCTCGACGCCAAGACCGGCGCTTACAAGAACCATTTCCAGCTTGTGCCCAGAGATTGGCACGACTGGGACATCTCCAACCCGCCGGCTCTAATCAAGACGATGGGGGGCAAGAGGCTCATGGCGGTCTCGCCAAAGGACGGATTCCTTTACGGCTTCAACCTCGCAGACAATAAGCTGCTCTATCGGACGCCGGTGACGAGAATCGAGAATGTGGAGGAGCCTTTCGCTGTCGACAAGGACGTCCATTTTTGTCCGGGCGCCGTGGGCGGGGAGGAGTGGAACAGCCCCGCCTACGACCCTCTGACCAATTTCATCTTCACTCCCGACGTCGAATGGTGCACCACGGTCAAGCTGCAGACCAGGGAAGAGATTGCGGCCGCCTCGCTCGGGCAGCCGTGGACCGGCCAAAAGGCCCTCAATCCGTTCAACGAGTTCGGAGAGTTCACGCGCAGCGACCGCGTCTGGGCGGGATGGCTTTACGCGACCGACGCCGATACGGGGGTGTGGAAGTGGAGGCTGAAGTCCAACTATCCGATCTTCGGCGCCGTGACACCGACCGCAGGCGGCCTCGTGTTTTTCGGCGACATGGGCGGCAATTTCTATGCGCTTGACACGGCGACCGGCCAGAAGCTGTGGGGCCAGAAGATCGGCGGCGCGATTGGCGGCGGCGTGATCACTTACACTGTGAACGGTGCGCAAAAAGTCGCGGTGGCGACTGGCTACGTATCTCCGGCAGTGCCTGCCGAAATCAGGAGAGCGAAGATCGCGATCCTGGGCGTCGAGGGCGACGCGAATGGCCAATGACCAACGGTTTTTCGAAAACCGCGGACAGGCGTCCGACTCAGTTTTCGTAAGATCTCATTAGGCATGCATGGCTTGAGGATCCGCATCAGCTCGGCACATGCCTCGACAAAATCAGCTGGGGTTTTCGCGGACTCCACGGCGATGCAAGCTTCTCGGTCGATCCGCGAGGCAGCGTCTATTTCAAGAGACCACCTATCATGTGAAAATCGCCGAATCTTAGGGCGAGTACTCATAAATATCGGAGCAGTGCAACTCGTGGGCTGATGTTCCGCGTAGCCCCCGATAGCTGTGCAGAAGCGGACGCGCCGGGAGGTCCGAGAAGGAGTCAATAACTGCCGAAGCAACTGCGCCCCGTCAGCGTCTGCATTTTCGCACTGCGCGCCCAGAGCAGACAGGCGGCTCTCGGACAGCTCGGCCGGCCCGACTGCATTGCTCATGTCCGCTATGGGTCATCGACCGATCTGTTCGGTTTTTCACCCGGTTCGTCGCGGCGAAGCGGCCGATTCAAGTTCGGAGATCTCGAGCCTTGCTGGATATTCGGCTGGTCAATTCATCAAGTTTGGAGAGGAAAGTTCTTAGAATTGGGGATGTATTAGCCTTGTGATATCCGACGACCAAATCAATGGTTGGCGTCTCGCCTTTCAGCGGGCGAATGACGACAGACCAAGTCAAGAAATTCTCTGCCGAGGCCGGCAGCAGAGCCACACCGCGCGTTGATGCCACCAGCGAAACGGCCATCGCAAAATTATCGATCTCGAGATGCGGCGTGAGCTCGATTCCAGTTCGCTTCAGATAGGCATTTATGACAGCACGCAACACGCGCGGGATTTCTGATATTCCGATAAAGGTCTCACCGACAAGATCGTGCGGATCGATGGCCTTGTCCTTGGCGAGCGGATGATCGCTCGGCAGGATTACGACAAGCGGCTCCTTCGCAACTGTTTTGTATTCGAGATCGGGCTTCTGTTCCCGGCGGAGGAAAGCGATATCAAGCTTCCCGCGCTGCAGGTCGTCTGCAAGCGTTGTCGAGTGGTCGCTCGAAACCCTGATTTCGATATTGAGCAATTCGTCGCGAAGGACGCTCGTGGCCCGAGGCAGCCAATCGACTTCCTGACCGGTTTGGAAGCCCATGGCGAAAGTCGGTTTGGCAGGTTGGGCGGCGTGCCGTGCCGCTTCCGCGCCTGCCTCTGCCTGAGTAAGCGCCAGCCGGGCATGGTCGAGAAACGCCCGACCGGCAGCGGTCAATTCGATACCGTGCACGCTGCGGCTCATAAGCTGAACGCCGACCTCATATTCGAGATCCCGGATTTGGCGGCTCAGCGAAGGCTGAGCCGTGTGCAGCCTTTTCTCAGCCGCGAGCGTCAGGCTTCCCTCCTCGGCGACTGCGATGAAATAGCGAAGGTGCCGTAGCTCCATGAAGCCTTCCATATCTCCAAGGCATGCCCCTCAACTTACAAAGTCTTTTGCGCAGACGCCAGGGCCTCTTACCTATCTGGTGACAGAAGCGCCCCCCAGGGGAGGGCCTTATCAGCTTCCTGGCGTTGCAATCCATGCTCCGTCGGCAGGAAGCACGAAACCGCGAGGAACCGGAAAATGAATAACCCAGTAGTGTTGATCACCGGCGCCCTGACGGGCATCGGGCGCGCCGCCGCCGTCGCCTTCGCCAAGAAGGGTGCGAACGTGGTCGTCGCCGGTCGGCGTGACGAGGCCGGCAAGGCGCTCGCCAAGGAGCTGCGCTCTTTCGGTTCGGAGGCCGAGTTCATCAAGGCCGACGTCCGCAAGGAGGCCGACGTCCGCGCTCTGGTCGACAAGACCGTCGCACGGTTTGGCCGTCTCGATGTTGCTGTGAACAATGCGGGCACAGAGGGCCAGGTTGGCCCGATCACGGACCAGACCGCGGAAAGCTATGCCGCGACGTTCGACACGAATGTTCTCGGCGTGATCTTGAGCATGAAGCACGAAGTACGCGTCATGCAAGGACAGGGCAGCGGCAGCATCATCAACATCTCCTCGACCTACGGGCACGAGGGTGCGGCGGGGGCCTCAATCTACGTTGGCAGCAAGCATGCCGTCGAAGGCATCACCAAGTCGGTGGCGCTCGAGATCGCCAAGTCGGGAATCCGTGTGAACGGCGTGGCGCCTGGTCCTACGGACACTGGCATGTTGACCCGTTTTACGGGCACGCCGGAGAACAAGGCGGCTCTCACGACGAGCGTTCCGATGGGTCGCCTCGGCCTCTCGGAGGAGCTTGCCAACGCGATCGTCTTCATCGCGTCGGACGAAGCTTCATTCATCACCGGCCATGTTCTCAACGTCGACGGCGGCAAAACCGCTAACTGATCTTCTCCGGGCGCGGAGGTTTGTTCCGCGCCCGGTTAAGGGGCGGCCTTCTCACGGCACCCTTCCCGCAGCTTTCGCTGCGTCCGGGCGCCGCGCGGCGCCAGAGGGAATCTCAATGACCCAGCACAGTCACCAGACCGCGCCGACGCAGTTTGTCGAGGCCAACGGTATCCGCTTCGCTTATCGGCGCTTCGGCAAGCTGGGCGGTGTACCGCTTGTTTTCAACCAGCATTACACCGGGACCATGGACCACTGGGATCCGGCGGTGACTGATGGCTTCACGAAAGACCGGGAAGTGATCTTGTTCAACAACGCCGGCGTCTCCAGCACCTCCGGAGACGTGCCGGCCACGTTCCAGGAAATGGGCACTAACGCGGTCGCTTTCATCAAGGCGCTGGGAGTAGAGAAAGTCGACGTGCTCGGCTTCTCGATCGGCGGCTTCGTCGCGCAGGAAATCGCAGTTCAGGCCCCTGATCTCGTCCGCCGCCTGGTGCTGTTGGGGACCGGGCCGCGCAACGGTCAGGGCATGGGCGGCGGTACGCCAGAAGGCAACCGCATCTTCGGCTCGACCTATGACCCGCCCGATCACCTTTGGCTCAGCGTTTTCTTCACGCCGTCACCAGCCAGCCAGGCGGCGGGCCGCGAATTTCTCAAGCGCCTTCGGCTTCGTTCGAAGGATCGCGATCCCGAAGTGAACGACAAGGTGGCGCCGGCGCAGCGCGCGGCCATCGCCAAATGGGCCGCGCCGCGCGAACATCCTTATGATTATCTGAAAACCATACGGCAACCGACGTTGGTCGTGAACGGCAGCAGTGACGTCATCATCTATACGGTGAACTCGTTCATCTTGCAGCAGAACCTGCCGAACGCGGAGCTGATTATTTACCCGGACTCTGCGCACGGCTCCCACCACCAATATCCCGAACTGTTCGTCCGTGACGTGTCGATGTTCCTCTCGGCAGCCGATCCTTGGGCTCCATGAGTGTCCAAGCCCACCAAGCAGCAAAGCGAACGATCATGCCAAACCTCTCCGGAAAAACCGCCCTGGTCACAGGGGCCTCGCGCGGCATCGGCCGCGCCAGCGCACTCGCGCTGGCCGCCGCGGGTGCACAAGTTCTCGTGCATTTTGGCCGTGGCGCGACCGAAGCCGACGGTGTCGTCGCCGAGATACGCAAGGCCGGCGGCCGCGCTGACGCGGTCGCGGCCGATCTGGCGACGGTCGATGGGCCGCACAAGCTTGCGAAAATCACCCGCAAGATCGTCGGCGATCGCCTCGATATCCTTGTCGCTAGCGCGGGGGTCTCGAAATCCGCAACGATCGAGGATACCACGATTGAGGATTTCGATAGGCTGTTCGCAGTCAACGTACGCGCCCCCTTCTTTCTTGTGCAGCAATTGCTTCCGATCCTGTCGAAGGGTAGCTGCGTCGTTCTTCTTTCGTCGCTGGCGGCGCGTGGCGTTGTCGGTACGATCCCGGCGTACGCAGCAACCAAAGGCGCCATCGACACTCTCGTGAAGCATTTCGCCTCGCTTCTCAGCGCCCGCGGTATCCGCGTCAACGCTGTCGCGCCCGGTGTCGTCGAGACTGATATGTCGAATTTCACCAAGACTGACGCGGGCCGCGAGTTTACGCTCGGCCTGCAAGCGCTTAAGCGCCTTGCGCAGCCTGACGATATCGGTTGCGTCGTCGCCTTCCTGGCATCCGAAGATGCCCGGTGGATCACCGGCGATACCATCCACGTGGACGGCGGCTCAAAGCTCTGAGCATTGGCGGCGTTTGACAATAGCGACACTCGTCAACGGCAACCTGTTGGTCGCGCAGAGCACGAGGCGCTCAGCCTAAATCCCGCGGCGACCAGAGGGGATCCAATGACCGCAAATGACCTGAAACTCTATCATTCGATCAGAGGCCCCAAATCGGAGGACACCCAATGCGCGCGCTTCAAATCTCCGCCTATGGTGACCCGCTCAAGGTCTTGGAACTCGTTGATGTCCCGGAGCCGGGTGTGCCGGGAGAGGGCGAGGCCCTAATCGACGTCGAACTGGCGCCACTGAATAAGCATGACCTTCTGTTCATACGCGGCTTCTTCGGGGGCCCGCCGACGCCAACTGTCGTTGGAAACGAGGGGTTCGGTCGGGTTGCAGCGGTAGGTCCTGGTGTTGCCAACGTTAAGGTCGGCGAGCACGTGCTTGCGCCAATTTTCGGGCTGACCTGGAGGGAGCGCCTGATCGCCAGGGCCCAGGGGCTCTTCCCCCTACCTGACGGGGATCGGCTGCAGTTCGCGCAGCTTGGCAGCAACCCACCCACGGCAGCGCTGATCCTCAGCGAATATGTGGACCTCAAGCCCGGCGATTGGGTCGTTCAAAATGGAGGAAATTCCGGCGTCGGCCGGTCTTTGATCGCGATTGCGAAGCTGCGTGGCGTTCGAACGATCAGCCTCGTGCGCCGGCGCGAACTGATCGACGAACTCAAGGCCGCGGGAGCAGACTTGGTGCTCATGGACGAACCGGCCGCAGTCGAGGAGGCGGCGCGCGTTATCGGCAAAGGTTCGGTTGGCGGTTGATTCAGTGGGCGGTGATGCGACGGCAACGCTCCTTCAGACGCTGTCGGACCGCGGTGTGCTCGTCACCTACTCAGCGGCGAGCGGACGGCCGCTGGCGGTCAACGAGCTTCTCCTCATTGGCAAGCAACTGACGGTCAAAGGCTTCTTCCTGGGCCACTTCGATCATATGTCGAAGATCCTCCCAGCGCAGATCGAAGCCGCGCCGCTCATCGCCTCCGGAGCGCTACGCGTTCACGTCGCCGCGGTTTATCCGATGTCGAAAATCAAGGAAGCCGTCGCCCATTTGCTCAAGGGCGGCAAGATCCTGATCGACGTCGCCAGCCCGACCGTTTGAGCCTCGCGGCCGCGCGGCTACTCCGACCACCCGACGACGGGACAGGCGGCCGGCTAATTCATTCAGACCAGGAGACCGACATGACCGAGACAACACCCGAACAGAACAAAGCCCTCGTGCTCGAAGCCTTCGAAACCCTGTTCAACAAGCGCGACTATGCGGGGGCCGAGCGGTTCTGGTCCGACCTCTACATCCAGCACAGTGCCCATATCGCGCCTGGGCGGGCGGGCTTGTTTGATCTCGTCCGCTCGCTGCCCCAGACGCTGCGCTATGAGAACCAGCTGATCCTTGCCGAGGGTGACTACGTCATCGCTCACGGCCGCTTCTCGAACATTGGTCGTCCAGCCGCCTGGATCGCCGCCGACATCGCCCGCATCGAAGACGGCAAGCTCGCCGAGCACTGGGACGTCCTCCAGGACGAGGCGACCCAGGCCGAATCCGTGAGTGGCCTACCGATGTTTGGTGAGCGCTTTCCATCCTGACCAGCTCGCTCCGACAGAGGTCATGGAGCTTGTCGACAATTCCGAGCCCGATGCGCCGAAAACCGGCCGACTGCTGGCGACGGTGGAATATGTGCCGATCACATCAATTTATGGAGAATCGGTGATGCGCGCGATCGAGGGAAAGGTTTTCTCGGGCTATGGCGGTCTGCGGCAGACCGAGTTGCCGAAGCCGCAACCCGCAACGGACAGGGTGCTGGTTCGCGTCACGGCCGCCGGCGTCACCCCGCTCGATTATACGATCCTGTCGGGTGCACACCCTCGAGCCAAGGCCCCGCTGGTGCTCGGCAACGAGGGCGCGGGTGTCGTCGAGGATGCCGGCGACTCCGGTCTCGCGGTCGGAAGCCGCGTGATGTTCACCGGGCCCTACGGTGTTCGTGAGAATGGCGCGTGGCAGGAATGGCTGCTGGCGAGGCCCGAACATCTGGCGCTTGTGCCCGACGCCATCGGCGACGTCGTCGCGGCCAGCCTTCCGGTGGCCTATCTAACGGCGCAGACCACGCTGACGCTGGCGGGATTCAAGCTGGGCAAGACGGTGCTGGCGCCGGGAATAGGCGGGTCGGTCGGCAACGCAACTTATCAACTCGCGCGGGCACAGGGCGCCGGCAAGGTGATATCGACGGCCGGCAGCGCGGCGAAGGCCGCAAAGGCACGCGAGCTTGGCTTCGAAGACGTGATTGACCTTACCTCAGAAGGGCTCGCCGACGGCGTTCGACGGATAACAGCCGGTAAGGGTGTCGATATCGCTATCGAGAGCATCGGTGGCGCCCTGACGAGTGAGGCGTTAAGCAGCCTTGCTCTCGGCGGTGTCTTGATCACGTTGGGTTATTCTGCAGGACGCAAAACCACGATCGATGTGACGGATTTGATCTGGAAGGGCGCGCGGATGCTCGGTTTCTCACTGTTCGCCCAATCGCCGACCGCCATCGCCAATGCTTGGCAGGACATCATCCGCCGATCGTGAGCGGATCAATCAAGCCTATTGTCGAGCGAGTCTATCCCCTCGGCGAAGCGGGCGAAGCCTTGCGCCATCTGATCGAGGATCGGCCATTTGGCAAAGTCGTCCTGGCGGGGTGATCGACATGGCGATCGTACTTCTGCAACTCCCGCGCGGAACGATCCGAACACTTGATGCCCGCGTTTGACGAGGCTCGCA
>DASZIL010000054.1:0-4840 GCA_035949255.1 Beijerinckiaceae bacterium
GAATCTCACCTCACCATCCCCTTGCACGAGACGCCGCACGATGCCGATGGTCTCTCCATAATGCAGATGCGCGAGCGTCTCGGCGAGCGCGAAACGTCCCTGGCCCTCCTGCATCGCCCTTTCGAAGATCAGGCTCGCGAGCGCGAAGCCGCTTTTCGGCTCTCGCATATGGGAAAGGAGCTCGGCCAATCGCGCCTCGTGATGGGCGCGCAATTGCTCGATGCGCGCATGCAGCCCGTGGAAGGGAAGGCCGTGCGAGGGCAGCACCAGCGTGTCTTGCGGTAAAGCTTCGAAACGGGGAAGCGAGCCGAGATAATCGCTCAAGGGATCGCCCTCCGGCTCATGGCCGAACACGCCGATCACCGGCGTGATGCGCTGCAGGATCTGGTCGCCGGCGACGAGCACATGGCCTTGCGGGCGAAAGAAGGAGGCGTGCTCATCGGCATGGCCGCTGCCGACGATCACCCGAAATTCGTGGCCGCCGAATTCATGGCTCTCGCCATGGCGAAGCCGGATATGCTGTTCCGGCACCGGGAATTCGCCGCGTTCGATCGCCGCGTCCTGTGCGGCGAAGCGCTCGACCATCTCGGCGCTCAAGCCATGCGACATCAGGAAGCGCTGCATGGGGCGGCCGAAGGCGCGCCCTTGCCGCTCGCGGCGCCAATGGGCGAAGAGCCATTCGGTTCGCGTTGCGTGCAGCGTCGAATCGAAACGCTCGGCAAGCCAGCCCGCGAGCCCCACATGATCGGGATGGCCATGGGTGAGGACGAGCCGGCGCACCGGCCGCCCTCCCAATGGCCCGTTGATCAATTTTTCCCAGGCGTCGCGGCAGGACGGCGCGTCGAGCCCCGCGTCGACGACGAGCCAGCCTTCGCCTTGCTCCTTGCCTTCGTCCTCGCGCATGAACCAGAGGTTCACATGGTTGAGGCGGATCGGGAGCGGCAGCCGCGCCCAATAGAGATTGCTCGCGACTTCGATGAGCTCGCCCGGCGCGGGCGGCGCATCGGTCAAAAGCTCGACCTCCCGGCTCGTCGTCAAATCCATGAGGGCCTCGATCCCCGCAACCTGCGCCTCGTCGCGGCGCGAGCGCCTCTCGTAACCGCAAGATGCGCGCCTGTCGACTTGGGGCGAAACAGACAATTGGCGCACACCAGGCACTTGGCGCGACCGCCACTTGATGCGAAACGCCACTTGATGCGAAACGTCACTTGGTGCGAAACGCCGTTTGGCGCGACCGCCGTTTGGCGCGACCGCCGTTTGGCGCGAAACCGCAAGCTCGCGCTGCGGATGGTCAATCGGCGGCGAAATGGCTATGAGAAAACGGGCGGCGGCTCCGAGGGCTCGCCGCGAGAGGGTCGATAGTGATGAATATCGCGGCGGCGCCTGTCGCCTCCCCTTCGAAGCTCGACGACGCGAGCTTGCACGGCGCGCCGAGGATCGCCTTTGTGGCGGCCGAGACGGAGGCGGCGCGTTCGGCGAGAGATAAGCTCGCCGGGCTTTATGGCGATCATTCCGTCGAAAGCGCCGAAATCGTCGTGGCGCTCGGCGGCGACGGCCTCATGTTGCAGACCCTGGAACGTCTCAGAGGCACGGCGAAGCCCGTCTACGGAATGCATCGCGGCTCGGTCGGATTTTTGATGAACGACTATCGCGAGCCGATGCTCGTCGAGCGCCTCGTGGCGGCGCAGCGCAGCGTCGTCCATCCCTTGCTGATGACGGTGGAGACGGCGGCCGGGACGCGAAGGGCGCATGCGATCAACGAAGTCTTCGTGACGCGCGAGACCTATCAGGCGGCGCGGCTGCGCATCAGCGTCGACGGCAAGGTGCGCCTCGATGAGCTCGTCGCCGACGGTGTGCTGGTTGCGACGCCGGCGGGTTCCACGGCCTACAACCTCTCCTGCAACGGACCCATCATCCCGCTCGCCGCGCCTCTCCTGGCGCTGACGCCGATCTCGCCCTTCCGGCCGCGGCGCTGGCGCGGCGCGCTTCTGCCCGATCGCGCGAAATTCGTGATCGAGGTGCTCGAGGCCGAGAAGCGGCCGGTTGCCGCCGTCGCCGACCACATCGAGGTCCGCGACGCGCACAAGGTGCGGATCGAGATGGATCGATCGATCGACCTCGTGATGTTGCACGATCCCGACCACAGCCTCGACGAGCGCATCATCCGCGAGCAATTCGGGCCGTAGCTCGAGGGTGGCCGGCGGCTGTGCCGCCTCCTCGTTCACGCTTTCGCTTTTCTTCGCGAGGATAGCCGCTCCGGCGCTCGCCGCGCCCGTCAGGCGGCGACGGCGTCGAGCTCGACGTTCACGGCTGCGGTGTCGCCGGATGCGTAAGCCGCCATGACGGGTTCCTCCCGCTCGCCCCGCCCCTGTGGCGGGCGCGCCGTGAGGCGAGGCAGGCGTGGTCTCACCGCCAAATCCCTCTCGTCGAGCGTGATCATGGCCTCCGCGATGCTTCGTGCTTCCTCGCGAGCGGCTTTCGCCTCGAGCGAACGCAGATAGGCGATGAGGCGGCGCGTCTCCTCGCGTCCTTCCGCTTCGAGGCGCCCAACGACGCGGGCGAGCGCGAGGCGCAAGGGCGTCGCCCCCGTGGCGCCGGCGGCGAGCGTTTTTGCTGCTTTTAATTCGGCAAGCGCGACCGGAAAGACCGGCGCGAGCCAGGAAGGAATGCCGGCGCGCTTGAGAAGCGCGAGAAGCGGCGCCTGGCGCTTGTCGCCGAGGAAGCCCGTGACCTTGGCGGGCGGCGTGTCGGTGAGGTTCGCGAGGCAGGCCGTCACGAGGTCCAAATGCCCGGCGATCAAGGCGTGCACGATGAAGGCCGGCGTCAAGCGCTCCCCTTGCCGGAGGCAAGCGACGGTTTCTTTCAGATCGAGGCGCTTGTCGCAGGCGAGCGCCAGCGCGCCTTGCTGCCCGGCATCGCGAAGCATCACTTCGGCGCGCTCCCGGCTGAGCCAGGCGCGCTCGACAACGAGGTGCTTCAGAACGCCGCTCACGATCCCCATTATCCGCTCGCGCACGCGCGCCGAAAGATCAGCGCGCGTGAGCAATGCCTCGCGCAGCCGCGCATCGGTGCCGAAACGCTCCAGCATGCGGAGCCATTCGGCTTCGGTTGCCAGCGCCGAGGGATTGCGGATGAGCGCGATGCAGGCGCCGAGCGAGCCGATCTCGGCGAGCGCCGCCGCCACGGGCATGGGCAGCGCCTCGCGCCGTGCGATGGCGATTTGCGCCTTTTCCGACCCGAGCGCCGCCGCGTCGACGAGCTCGGTCCGGGAGAGGAGTTGGCTGCGTTCGAGCACGATGGCGGCCGCTTCGCCGCCGAGCGCCACGAGCCCGGTGATGAGATGACGCGGCGTCTCGACGGCGCCGGCGATCGCCTCCGCGAGGGCCAGATGTACTCGAGGCGACGGATCGTCGAGCATGACGGTGAGCGCGATCTCGGCCTCATAGCGCTGCTCGGCATCCATCGGCGTGAACAGGAAGGCGCGCGCGAGCGCGCTCGTCGCGTCGGCGCGCGCGCAGGCCGGCGCAATGCGCGCCCAGGTGAGGAAGCGGCGCACGATCATGAGCTTTCGCCTCCGGCGCCGGGCATCCTTCGGGGGCCGCGGCCGCTGAGGGCGCAGGCCGCGTTCGCGCTCCCGAACGGCGGTTTTCGGCCTTGGCCTGCGGTCGGCGGCAAAAGGGCGAGGAGGGAAGGCTTTCCAGTGCCTTCTTCGCGAGGCGCTGGCGAGGGCGTCGAGATCTGGCCCCAGGGAATGATCATGCGGCGCAAAGAGGCCTCTTTTGAGCTTTCAAGCTTTCGGCGCATGGGGAACGCGCCGTTTCTTGCCCCGGGAGCATCGCGTCTTATGGTAAATCAATCCTTAATCGGCATAGCGCCGCTTGGCCTGCCGGGAATTGATTCGACCCTGGGGCCGTGACATTTTGCGATCGCGAAAGGAGTGACCCCGCCATGGCACAAGCGAAGGAAAAGAGCCCGGCGACGGCCGAGCGGCATCCGCGAGGCGGACTTTATTTCGACGATTTCGTCGAGGGGGCGGTCTACTCCCATCGCCTGACGCGCACCGTCACGCAGATGGACAATATGCTCTTCTCGAACATGACGCTGAACCCGCAGCCGCTCCATATCGACGCGCATTTCTGCGCCACGGAGACCGAATGGGGCCGCCCCATCATGAACTCGCTCTTCACGTTGGGCTTGATGATCGGCATTTCCGTGAACGACCTCACGGTCGGCACGACGATCGCCAATCTCGGCATGACGGATGTGCGCTTTCCCGCGCCTTTGTTCGAAGGCGACACGGTGCGCGGCGAGACGACCGTGCGGGCGAAGCGCGTCTCGAAATCGCGGCCCTCGGCCGGCATCGTCGAGTTCCATCACCGTGCCTATAAACAGGACGGCACGCTCGTCGCAGAATGCACCCGCCAGGCGTTCATGCTGAAGCGACCCGCGTGAGGGAAGAGTGAAAAGTGAAGAGTGAAAAGCGAAGGCGTCCTTCTCACTTTTCACTCTTCACTTTTCACGAATCGGTGGAGCGGGTGAAGCGAATCGAACCGTCATCAGCTTGGGAAGGAGTCCCCTCATGAGCACGATGCGACATCTCGCCAGCCCCATCGCAAAGAGTTTCAGCGAGGCGCTGCGTATCGATACCGAAGCCGACAGCTGGATCTTCGTCTCGGGTCAAGTGGGCGTGGCGATCCCACCGGACAACAAGCCCATCAGCTTCGAGCAGGAAGTGCGCGTCACCTTCGATCGCATCCGCGAGTCCCTGCGCAAGCTCGACGCCGACATGGACAAGATCGTGAGCATCAAGGTCTACCTCACGGACCTTGCACCCTATGCC
>DASZIL010000055.1:0-40064 GCA_035949255.1 Beijerinckiaceae bacterium
TGCCCGTGCTCACGATTCCGCCGGTGACGGTGGACGCGTTCGCAACTTCAATGCCATTAATAATGACATTTGCGCCCGCGGCGATAACGTTCGGCCCGTTCGCCGTGATGGTGCCGGAGTTTGAGATACCACCCGTGATCGTCGCGCCCGACACGGCGATGCCGAGGGCGTCCCCTGTTCCGCTCACATTGATCGCATTCGTATTGGTGATCCCAGCCCCGATCGTGCTGGCGGCGACGCTGATCCCTAAGCCACCAAGAGCTGACCCCGGGGTGATCGTGCCCGCATTGACGACCGCGCCTGTGACGGTGGAGTTGATGATGATGATCGAGGTCGTGGATTGCCCGACGGGATTCGTTACGCTCGGGACCGTCTGGTTCACGATCGTCTGCCCGGCTCGCGCTGGCACCGCCACAAGAAGCGCCGCGATCGAGGTCGAGGCGAGAAGCATCGGCGCGCAAGAGACGACGGACGCGAAATCGCGCCGCGAAAAGGCTGAGAAAGTCGGCATCGAGAAGCTCCGGCTGGAGTCATAATTAGACTCCAATACGCTGTTTAGTCCACGCTAATTCACTAACGAAAATGCATGCGTGGCACAAGCGAGCTTGGCTCTGCGAGAGGAAATCGCATGGGTGTTATTCGGTCCGATGGGCCTGCGCCGAAAGCAGGTGAAACGATTTTCCAGGCCCGGCGCCGTTCCCCTCTCCTTCTACGCCGCTGGCACCGCCACCGATTCCCGCGCCCGGTAGCAGGCGACCTCGCGCCCCTCGATCGTCTCGGTCGGCGGGAAGGCCTCCTTGCAACGCTCGATCATGAGAGGGCAACGCGGGTGGAAGGTGCAGCCCGAAGGCGGCGAGAATGGCGAGGGCAGCTCGCCTTTCAGGATGATGCGCTCCTTCTTCGCTGCAGGGTCGGCGACCGGCGTCGCCGAGAGGAGCGCGCGCGTGTAGGGGTGGCGCGGGTCGCTGAAGATGGTCGCGCTCTTGCCCCATTCCACGGCCGAGCCGAGATAGATCACCATAACCTCGTCGGCGATGTGCTTCACCACCGACAGGTCGTGGCTGATGAAAAGATAGGCGAGCTCGAACTCGCGCTGCAGCTCGTCGAGCAGGTTGAGCACCTGGGCGCGGATCGAGACGTCGAGCGCCGAGACCGGCTCGTCGAGGACGAGAATACGAGGGCGCGTCATGAGCGCGCGAGCGATGGCGATGCGCTGGCGCTGACCGCCGGAGAACATATGCGGGTAGCGATCGTAATGCTCGGGGCGAAGGCCGACGCGGGCAAGCATGGCGCGCGCTTCCCGCACCCGTTCCTTCCCTGAAAGATCGCTGTTGACGATCAAAGGCTCTTCGAGCGCGGCGCCGATGGTCTGGCGCGGATTGAGCGAGCCGTAAGGATTCTGGAAGACGATCTGCACCTCTTTTCGCAAGCGCTTTCGCTCCTGCGGCGTTGCCTTGGCAAGATCGATGCCGTCGATGATGAGCGAACCCCCGCTCGGCTCCTCGATCATGGTGACGAGGCGCCCGAGCGTCGATTTGCCGGAGCCCGATTCTCCGACGACGGCGAGCGTCTTGCCGGCGCTCAAGGTGAAGGAAACGCCGGCGAGCGCCTTGACGAGGCTCGTGCCGCCGAAAAACCCGCGCCGCACCTCATAGTCGCGGCGCAAATCCTTCGCGTCGAGAATGATCTCGCTCATGCGACACGCTCTTTCTGCGCCATCGGTCGCCCGCCGACGAGCGGCGTGTGGCAGCGCGCCTCGCCGAGCGCGGCGCTCGCCGGCCCCGGCCGCTCGATCCGGCAACGCTCGAAGACGAATTGGCAGCGCGGCGAGAACAGGCATCCTTCTGGCCGGTCGAATTGACCCGGCACGACGCCGGGGATCGCCGGCAACCGCTCGCCGCCCGCGGCGCGCTCGGGCAAGGCGGCAAGGAGCGCCGCCGTATAGGGGTGGCGAGGCTCGCGGAAGAGATCGCGCGTCGACTGCTTCTCCACCTGCTCGCCCGCGTATTGGACGATCACGCGATCCGCCGTCTCGGCGACCACCCCCATGTCGTGAGTGATGATGATGAGCCCCATGCCGGTCTCATCCTTGAGGCGGCGCAAGAGGTCGAGGATTTGCGCCTGGATGGTAACGTCGAGCGCCGTCGTCGGCTCGTCGGCGATCAAGAGCTTCGGCCTGCACGCGAGCGCCATGGCGATCATCACGCGCTGGCTCATGCCTCCTGAGAGCTGGTGAGGAAAGGCCGAGAGGCGCCGCGCCGGATCGGTGATCCCGACCTCATCGAGAAGCTCGATGCAGCGTGCGCGCCGTGCCGCCTTGTCGATGTCGAGATGCGCCTTCAGGGCTTCGGAAAGCTGGAAGCCGACGGTGAAGCAGGGGTTCAGCGACGACATCGGCTCCTGGAAGATCATGGTGATGTCGCGCCCGATGATGGCGCGGCGTTCACGGGGGCCGATCGTCGAGAGATTGACATCGCCGAAGCGAAGCTCATCGGCCGTGACCGTGGCGGTCCAGGGCAAAAGCCCCATGACGGCAAGCATCGCCACCGATTTGCCCGACCCCGATTCACCGACGATCGCCACCACCTCGTCGCGCTCGATCGAAAGATCGAAAGCCTCGACCGCGGTGAAGGCGCCCGAGCGCGTGGCGAAGCTGACGGTCAAATTGCGGATGGAGAGGAGAGACATCAGGTTTCGCGCTGCCGCTTGGAGTTCACATGCTTCGGTCTTGGAAGACAGAACGGGCCTGTTGAATGCGCTTGCACTCAGCTTCGCTTCAGCTTGGGGTCGAGCGCGTCGCGAAGCCCATCCCCGAAGAGATTGATCGAGATGACGGTGACGAGGATCGCAAGGCCAGGGAGCGTCACGATCCAGGGCTCCGAGCGGATGAATTCGCGCCCGTCCCCCACCATGGCTCCCCATTCGGGGGTCGGCGGTTGGGCGCCGAGCCCGAGGAAGCCGAGCGCGGCGGCTTCGAGAATGGCGTCGGAGACACCGAGCGCCGCTTGCACGATGACGGGTGCAAGGCAATTCGGCAGCACCGTGCGCAGCATCAAGCGCATGTTGCCGACGCCCGCGACCTTGGCGGCCGTCACGTAATCCTTCCCCATCTCGGAGAGCGCCGAGGCGCGCACCAGGCGCACATAGCGCGGCAGTGACACGATGGTCACCGCGACGATCGTCTTCTCGAGGCTCGGGTTCTGCAAAATGGCGATGATCAGGATGGCAAGGACGAGGCTCGGAATGGCGACGATGAGATCCATGATGCGGGAGATCGCGCTGTCGACCCAGCCACCCGCGAACGCCGCGACGAGGCCAAGTCCCACGCCGCAGACGATCGACACCGCCATGACGCTGAGCCCGATGAACAGCGAATAGCGCGCCCCATGCATGATGCGAGAAAGCATGTCGCGGCCGAGCGCGTCCGTGCCGAGCGGAAAGGCCCAATTGCCGCCTTCGTACCAGGCCGGTGGCAGCTTCACGGATTCTCGGAATTGCTCGAGCGGCGAATGCGGGGCGAGCACATCGGCGAAAATCGCGGTGAAGACGATGAGCGACAAAATGACGAGGCCAGCAACCGCCCCTTTGTTCTCGCGGAAGGAGGCCCAGAATTCGGCGAAGCTCGAGGGCTGTGCCGCGGAGCTCAAGGGTGCGGCGAGGGTGACGTCAGCGGCCATGACGGATCCGTGGGTTGACGGTGCCATAGAGCACGTCGACGAAAAGGTTGACGATGATCACTATCGACGAGATCAGCATGATGCCGCCTTGCAAGGCGGGATAATCGCGGCGAGAAATCGCATCGATCAGCCAATGGCCGACGCCCGGCCAGGCGAAGATATATTCGGTGAGCACCGCGCCTCCCATCAGGCCGCCGACCTGAAGGCCGATGATCGTGATCACCGGGATCAGCGCGTTGCGTAGCGCATGCAAGCCGATCACGCGCCAGGGCGGCAGGCCCTTGGCGCGCGCCGTGCGCACATAATCCTCATTGAGCACCTCGAGCATCGAGGAGCGGGTCATGCGCGCGATGATCGCAAGCGGGATCGTGCCGAGCACGATGGCCGGCAAGGCGAGATGGCTGAGCGCCGACCAGAGGGCACCGGGCTGATCCGACAACATCGCGTCGATCAGCATGAAGCCGGTCACCGGCTCGAAATAATATTGGATGAGGTCGATCCTTCCGGAAACCGGCGTCCAGCCCAAGCGCTCGGAGAAGAACATTACCAGCAACAGCCCCCACCAGAAGATCGGCATCGAATAGCCGGTGAGCGACATGCCCATGAGCATGTGGTCATAGGCCGAGCCGCGCTTCACCGCGGCGATCGCGCCGGCCGGGATGCCGATGCCGATGGCGAAGATCAAGGCGCAGAAGGCAAGCTCGAGCGTCGCCGGAAAGAGCGTGAAGAACTCGGTCAGCACCTTCTGGTTGGTGACCACCGAAGTTCCGAAATCCCCGTGAAACAGCCCCCAGACGTAATCGAGGAACTGCTTCCACACCGGCTGATCGAGGCCGAGCTGATGGCGGAACTCCGCGAGACGCTCAGGCGATATGCCGTGCTCGCCGACCCTCACCTCCACCGGATCTCCAGGCACCAGCCGGATCGCGGCGAAGGTCACGAACATCAACGCTACGAAAGTCGGCAGCGTCAACGCGATCCGGCGGATGAGGAACCTGATCACCTTGCTCTTCCCCTCGGCCGCCGCCCTACTTCAGGTCGGCGCCGGCGAATTCGTGCCGGCCGAGCGGCGAGATCTTGTAGCCGGTGAGATTGGCCTTGGCGATCTCATAGACGACCGAATGCGCGATGGTGAACCAGACGGCCTGATCATGCGCGATGGTCTGCATCTCCTCATAGAGCTTCGCGCGCTCCTCCTTGTCGGTCGATTGGCGCGCTTTCTGGAGTTTGTCCTCATAGGTCTTGTCGCAGAAGCGCGCGATGTTCTGCCCGCCGTCACGCGCCGCGTTGCAGCCGAGGAGGAAGAAGAAATTGTCGGGGTCGCCATTGTCGCCCGTCCAGCCAAGCTGGCCGGTCATCGCCTCGCCCTGCTGGAGACGCTTGCGATACTCGCCCCATTCATAGGTGACGAGCTTGGCGTTGATGCCGATCTTGGAGAGATCGGACTGCATCATCTCGCCGATGCGCTTCGGATTCGGGTTGTAAGGCCGCTGCACCGGCATATACCAAAGATCGATATCGAGCGGTGTGGCGACGCCGGCAACCTTCAGGAGCGCCTTCGCCTTTTCGGGATCGTAAGGATAGTCCTTGACCTCGTCGTTATAGGACCAGATCGTCGGCGGAATCGGATTCTTGGCGGCCTGGCCGGTATTCCCATAGACATCGCGTATGATCGCGGCCTTGTCGATCGCCATGAGGAGCGCACGGCGCACGCGCACATCGTCGAACGGCTTCTTCTGCTCGTTGAACGTCCAATAGGCGACGTTGAGGCCCGGCTGGTGCATGACCTCCAGGCTCTTGTCCTTCTCCATCTCCGGAAGATCGGACGGCCGAGGAAAGCCCATGAGCGTGCATTCACCCGCCTTCAGCTTCGCGAAGCGCACCGTCGGATCGGGCACGATCGAGATGATGTAATCGTCGATCGCCGGCTTGCCGCGGAAATAATCGGGACGGGCCTTGAAGCGGATCACCGTGTCCTTCTGGTAGGAGACGAAGCTGTAAGGGCCGGTGCCGACCGGCACTTGGTCGATCTGCTCGGGCGTTCCTTTCTTCGTCAAAGCGTCGGCATATTCGGCCGATCCGATCGAGGCGAAATCCATGGCGAGATTGGCCATGAAGGGCGCGTTGGGCTCGGAGAGATGAAAGACGACGGTGTTGTCATCCTTCTTCTCGATCGATTGGATGATCTTCCCCATGTCCATGTCGTTGAAGGTGTCGAACTTGCCGCCCGTCACCATGTGAAAGGGATGATCCGGTTTGAGCTGACGATTGAAGGAGAACAGCACGTCGTCAGCGTCGAAATCGCGCGTCGGCGTGAAATCCTTCACGGCGCCGAATTTCACGCCCTTGCGCAAATGGAAGGTGACGGTCTTGCCGCCGTCGGAGAATTCCCAGGATTCGGCAAGGCCCGGAATGAGGTTCGTGGTGCCGCGCTCGAACTCGACGAGCTGGTCATAGACATGGCGCGAGGCATCGAGGCTCGTGTTGGTCGTGGTGAGTGCGGGATTGAAATTCTCCGGCGAGCCTTCGAGGCAATAGACAAGCGCCTTGGCGTTTGCCGCGCCGGCACCGAGGCACATCGCCATGGCGACGCCGAGCGTGTTCATCAAATGTAGAGCCTTCATCCTCGAGCCCTCCCTTTTCCCTTCGTTGATTTTTGTGAGCGGCGATCGCGCAACGCGATCGCAGCCATGGGAAACTCGAAGGCCGCCTCGAGCCGCAAGTCGCGGGGCGGCGGCGCTCGAGCTTCGCTTACCCCGTTACTTCAGATCGACGCCGTCGAAGACGTGTGCCCCCAACGGGCTCATCTTGTAGCCAACGACATTTGCCCGCTCCGCCTCGTAGACGATCGAATGCGCGATGGGGAAGTCGGGCGCGTCCTCCTTCTCGATCACTTGCATCTCTTCATAGAGCTTGGTGCGGGTCTTCACATCGGTGGTCTGCTGCGCCTTCATGAACCTGTCGTCGAATTCCTTGTTGCACCACCGCGTGATGTTCTGTCCGCCGTCGCGCGCCGCCGCGCAACCCCTCAAGAAGAAGAAATTATCGGGGTCGCCATTGTCGCCCGTCCAGCCGAGTTGCGCCGTCATATGCTCTCCGGCCTGGGCGCGCTTGCGGTATTCGCCCCATTCATAGGTGACGAGCTTCGCATTGACGCCGATCTTGTTGAGATCGGATTGCATGATCTCGGCGATGCGCTTGGCGTTCGGATTATAGGGCCGCTGCACCGGCATGTACCAAAGATCGATGTCGAGCGGCGTCGTCACGCCCGCGGCTTTGAGCATGGCCTTGGCCTTCTCGGGGTCGTAGGGGTAGTCCTTCACCTTGTCGTTGTACGACCAGATGGTCGGCGGAATGAGGTTCTTCGCCGGCTGGCCCGCCCCGTTATAGACTTCCTTGATGATCGCCGCCTTGTCGATCGCCATGTTGAAGGCCTGCCGGACTTCCTTCTTGTCGAAGGGCGGTTTCTTCGTGTTGAAGGCCCAATAGGCAATGTTGAGGCCAGGCTGGGAAAGGAGCGTAAGATTCTTGTCCTTCTTGATCTCATCGAGATCCTGCGGACGCGGCCCGAAGATGTAGCTGCACTCCCCCGTCTTCAACTTGGCAAGTCGCGAGGTCGGATCGGGCGTGATCGCATAGACGAGATCGTCGATCTTGGGCTTGCCTCCATAATAATTCGGATTGGCCTTGAAGCGGATCACCGCATCCTTCTGATAGGTGACGAATTGAAAAGGCCCGGTGCCGACCGGGATTTGGTCGAACTGCTCCGGCGTGCCTTTCTTCATGAGGTAGTCGGCATATTCGGCCGACTGAATGGTCGCGAAATCCATCGCAAGATTCGAAAGAATCGGTGCATCCGGCTGAGTGAGCGTGAAGACGACCGTGTAATCGTCCTTCTTCTCGATCGAAGCGAGGAGCTTCGGCATGTCCATGTCGCTGAAATAGTCGTATTTGCCGCCCGAGATCTTGGCGTAGGGATGGTCCGGCTTCCATTGACGATTGAAGGAGAAGAGAACGTCATCGGCATTGAAATCACGTGTCGGGGTGAAGCCGTTCACGCCCGAATGCCACTTCACGCCTTTGCGCAGATGAAAAGTGATGACCTTGCCGTCTTCCGACACGTCCCATTTGTCGGCGAGATCAGAAGTGACTTCGGTGGTGCCTCGCACAAAGCGGACAAGCTGGCTGTAGACCGGCCGCGCCGCGTCGAAGCTCGTCCCGGTCGTGTTCAAGGCAGGGGTGAAGTTCTCCGGCGACCCCTCCGAGCAATAGACGAAAGTCTTGGCGCTGAGCGCTGTCGCGCTCAAGAACAGCGCCGCGAGGCCGGCTCCGGCCAATGTGAAAAAGCGTTGCGTACGCATGGGCGTCTCCCTTGCCGAGCGAATCATCGCTCCGATGAAGCTTGCTTGCCAGGTCAAGGATTTGCACAAGGGGTTTGCGCACCCCTTCCCGGCGCGCTCGCATCGAAGCCGTTTTTTGGGAAAAGCGCAATCGGCCCGTCAGGGATTGTGATCCCGGGGAGACCGGAAAGGGCATGCGGGCCTCGAAGGATGGTCGCGCACCTTGCAGAGCGCCGACACTTGCGAGCGCTTGGGAGCAACCGTCGAAGGCCATGGGCCGAAAGGAGCGGTGCCTTAGCGACGCCGCTCGCCGAGCACGCGATATTCGCCTTCGATCACGTCCGGATCGTTCGGGCGGTTGCGGGTGAAGATCGGCTCGCGCTTGGAATTCGCCTGGCGCCGCAGCCAATGTGCCGCGCCCGCTCCGATCAGGCAGGCGGGAATGACGAAGATCACCAGGCTCGCGATGAAGGCGAGCATAAGGAAGCCGGTGAGAACCACGCCTGCGCCCGCAAGCGCGAAAGCCCAAAAAGGCACCTTCACCTGCCGCGTATAGCGGCCACGCCCGACCACGACACGGACCATCGACGCCTTCCTCTGCTGATCCCCTAACATAGGCGATCATCGGGGCGGATGCGAGGCCACTCGATCTCGAAGCGATCCTTACGCTTTTGTCACGCTTCCATTTTCACGCAACGCGGCGATGACGCCCCGATCAGAAGGGGTTCCAGGTCGCCTCCGGCGTGAACTTCAGATAGCCGATATTGGCACCGAGCCGGAAACCGACGCCCGAGCGGATCGGCACCACCACGCTGTCATTCGCGGCAAGCGCCGTCATGCCGAAGCCGCCGACGAAATAGGCCGAGCCGTTGATGCCGACATAGCGCGTGAACAGCGCATCGACGGCGGGAAGGCCGTAAGCGAGCATCATGGTGCGCGCCCCATCCCCGCCCCAGTCGAAGCCGACCGAGGGGCCCTCCCAATAAACATGCGTATCCCCGGCATTGCGCGTGAAGAGCGTGCCTTCCCCATAGCGAAGCCCGCCGATGAAGGCGCCCGAGGCCTCCTGGCCGAGCACATAGCCGTTGGGTCGCCCCCAGCGCCGCGTCGCCTCTTCGACGACGGAGGCAAGCCCACGTGAAACCGTTCCGAAGAAGCGGTGCCCGCTGTTGATCACCTCATTCGGCTCGAAAGTATCGGGTGATTCGCCACGCGTGGGCGTGGCGGCCTCGGCCGGACGCAGAACTGGGAAGCCAGCGACCAGCATTGCCCCTCCTCGCAGGAGGACGCGGCGACGATCCAAGCCTCTCTCGCGAGACGGGCTTGGCAGCCTTGCGCGTTCCGTCATGCTCATTGTCTCCATCGGCGGCATCTTTTCGCGAATCGCCATAGTCTCGCCTTCGACTATGGCGAGACACGGGCGCTCGTGAGAGCTTGGCCTTGACGGTTAACGAAAGCTTGCCAAGCGAGCGGGGCTCACCTCATCGCGAGCTTGGAGGCCCTCACCCGCCGAACCCTCTCGCGAAGCGACGGATCGCCGATGGCGATGAAGGCAGGCGCCTTGAGGCCGGTGTTTCCGTAGAGCACGCGCTCGTCCTCGAGCGTCACGACGGCCCCGCCGGCGGCGCTCAGAACCGCATCGCCCGCCGCGATGTCCCATTCATTCAAGCTCACGCCTCGCGCGTAAAGATCGCCCTCCCCCGCAGCGACGAGCGCGAATTTCAGGGAGGAGGCCACCGAGTGACGGTGGACGGCGCCAAGCCCGGCGAGCAAGGATTCGGTCGCGGCCTCCTGATGCGAGCGGCTTTCGAGCGCAAGCGGGGCCGAAGGCGAGGCGGCGCGCACATGAAGCTCGCGTCGCGGCGCCGCCTTGACCTCGAAGCGCTCTGAAGAAACGGCGATTTCCCATGCCCCGCCGGCGAGGCTTCCGAGGAACAGTCTTCCGAGTGCAGGCGCATAAAGCACGCCTGCGACCGGCCGCCTTTTCTCGACGAGCGCGATGTTCACGGTGAACTGCGGAGATCCGTCGAGAAAATCGCGCGTTCCATCGAGAGGGTCGACGAGAATGAAGCTCTCGGTCCGGGCGACGTCTTCGGCCACCACATCGCCTTCCTCACCGATGATCGGCACGCCCGGAAGGGACTTCGCGAGATGCGCGCGGATGATCGCCTCGGCGCGAAGATCGGCGTCCGTCACGGGCGAGCCATCCGGTTTGCGGGTCGCGTTCAACCGATCACTGCGCCTCGCCAGGATTTCGTGCCCCGCGGCGACCGCCGCTTCGGCGAAGATTTCATCGATGTCGCTCAAACGATCCCGCGCGCCTTTCAAGCCTTGCTCCTTTTGGTGTATCAGCAACCGCCCGACTCGGATTGGCAATCGAGCCCGATCCGCCTTTTTCTCCAGCGGGCTATGAACAGGATTTGCGAGGTTATTGATCGCCAGATGACCAACATCAAGCTCGGATCGCTCGACCTTGCCGCGCTGCTTTGCAGCCGCGTCTGCCATGATGTCATCAGCCCGGTCGGCGCCATCGTCAATGGGCTCGAGGTGATGGACCTCGAAAAGGACGAGGCGATGCGTGCCGACGCGCTCAAGCTCGTACGCGAAAGCGCGGCGCGCGCCTCTTCCCGGTTGCAATTTGCCCGCCTCGCCTTCGGAGCCGCTGGCTCGGCGGGTGCCAGCATCGACCTTGCTGCCGCCCAGACGATCGCTCGCACCTATTTCGACGATGAGAAGGCCGAGCTCGTCTGGGAGGCCCCGCGCCTGTTCCTGCCGAAGAACAAGGTGAAGCTCCTCCTCAATTTGCTCCTGCTCGCCGGACCTTCGATCCCGCGAGGCGGCACGATCAAGGTCGCGGTCGACGGAGGCGAGGATGCGACGGCGATCACGGTCATGGCCAATGGGCCAAACGCCCGCATTCCTCCTCATGCGCCTGATCTTCTTGCCGGACGCTCGCCGAGCGGCGGGATGGATGCCCACGCGATCCAGCCCTATTACACGGGCCTCATCGCCCAAGCCTCCGGAATGGAGGTCACCGTTACCATCGAAGGCGACACGGTGCGCTTCGATGCGAAAAGCGTCGCGGCCGAGAACTGAACCGCCGAAGAACCGATTTCATCGAAGCGCTGATCGCGGCTCCCCGTTTCGCATCGTCCGCAACTTGCGACGGCCCGCTATGAAAGCCTGAGTTTCCGCGCACGGCGCCTCTCCGTGGTCCGGCGCCACAGCGTTATTTCCCAGTGCAAAACGAGCCGAGAAGCCCAAGCGTCTTCCAAATTGCAATTCCCATTCCTACCGATTTCTGATTGAACTGCACGGCTGATCGGCTTTCGAGGGTGCGATGTCGCAACCGCGCGATGACCGTCAAAAGGAACTTTTCCGGCCGGCCCTCGACCAGATCATCAAGAGGAGCCATCCGCTGGTTCGATTGGCGCAGCGGATCGATTGGCCCGCCATCGAGCGCAAGCTCGCCGAGATTTACAGCTCAGGCGCAGGACACCCTCCGCTTCCGGCCCGCCTCATGGCGGGCTTGCTCATCCTCAAGCACATGCACTCCCTCTCCGACAGAGCGCTTTGTGAACGCTGGCTCGAGAACCCTTATTTCCAATATTTCTGCGGCGAGGAGGTCTTTCGCCACGAGCTTGATTTCAGCCGCGCGTCGCTGAGCCGCTGGCGTCGGCGTCTCGGCGCGGAAAGGCTGAAAGCCTTGATCCCTCGTGAAGTCGATTCCGAAGGGACATGAGATCAACGCCGCCGCCGGTGAGGAGGCTCGCGCAACCTCTCGTCTCGATGGGCGTTGGATTGCCGTGACGTCCTTCGGCGAGTGCCGGCAAGGCGTTTCCGTTGACGCTTCATTCGGCCCTGCTCCTTTAACGAGATGCCGGCTCCCACGAAAAAACCTAGTCGAGCGAAGCGGAGCCTCGCCGCTCGGGCTTCGCGCCCTTGCAGGGAGCCCTTCGACCAGCCGATCGATATCACCCCGATGGAGGCGAGATCCGAAGAGGAGCTGCCGCGAGAAAACGGGTGGCAGTTTGAGCCCAAATGGGATGGGTTTCGCTGCCTCGCGTTTCGGAAGGGTGATGCGATCGACCTGCGGGCAAAATCCGGCAAGCCGCTTGCCCGCTATTTTCCTGAAGTCGTAGCGATCCTTCGCGGCTTGAGCGTCGACCGTTTTGTCGTCGACGGCGAGCTCACGGTGGAGATCGAGGGACGCCTTTCCTTCGACGCATTGCAGATGCGGCTTCATCCGGCCGAGAGCCGCGTCCGAAAGCTCGCCAAAGAGACGCCGGCGCGAATGGTCCTTTTCGACATGCTGTCGGCCCCGGACGGGACGTCTTTGCTTCAGCGCCCCCTGACGCAAAGAAGAGCGGCGCTGGAGAGCTTCGCCAAAAGGGTGGGCGTGCCTGGCAGGCTCGTCCTCTCCCCGTCCACAAGCAATCTCGAGCGGGCGCGACGCTGGCTTTGCGATTTTGGCGAAAGCGCAACTGATGGTGTCGTCGCCAAACGCCTCGACGGGCCCTACGAAAGCGGGGTGCGCGCAATGATCAAGGTGAAGCGTTTGCGCACCGCCGATTGCGTGGTCGGCGGCTTTCGCTACGAAGAGGGCGGGCGCAAGGTCGGGTCCTTGTTGCTCGGACTCTACGATGCGCAAGGCAAGCTCGATCACGTGGGCTTCACCTCGACCATCAAGAATGCGGACCGCGCCAGGCTCACGCGCCGCCTCGAAGCCTTGCGCCAGTCACCCGGCTTCACCGGAAAGGCGCCGGGCGGACCAAGCCGCTGGAGCACCAGAAAGAGCGCCGAATGGGAACCACTTCGTCCCGAGCTCGTCGTCGAGGTGCGCTTCGACCATGTGACGGCGGATCGCTTCCGTCATGGGACGAAGCTTCTTCGCTGGCGCCCCGACAAGGCACCATCCCAATGCACCTTCGAGCAGATCAGGCCGCCTGTCGCGCAGGTGGAGGTTCCAGGAAAGCATCGTCCGTCGCGTCGCGGCGCAATCTTAGGCAATCCGTGAGGCGCGCTTTTAGCGGGTTCGCGGCTCGTCGAACTGCGGATCTCCGATGACGTCCCCTTGCGGGTCGCCCACCACATCGCCCGGAGGATCGGAAAGGGGAATTTCCCGAGGCTGACGACCAGGGAAGGGGTCGTGCCGGGGTTCGTCCGACCGATCGCCCGGTTTGCCGCCTGGAACGGGGCGCTTCTGCACAGGTGCTTTCTTCTTTCGCTGGTCCATGCCGATGTTCCTTCGCTTCTCGGACCAACGTGACGTGAAGGGTGATGTTCCCCTCGCAGTGGGGTGCGCCGGGCACCGCATTGGGCGCAACACAAGTTTTTTCGAGCAAGGTTCTTCGCCGCGGAGGTTTCGAGGCGGATTCTTTCGAAGCTTGGCGCGCGCGCCTCAAATCCCCAGATGGCTTCGGATGCTATAGTGATCGGGCTCCGCGAAGTGAACGGAAGGGACATGGCCAGACGAACCGGAAGCGCCGACCTCCCCCTGCACGGCGGCCAAGTGCCGAAATGGCTTGCCGACCGCATGACCCGGCTTGGCGCGGTGATCGCGCAAGCGATCGTCCACCATTATGGGCGCGATGAGTTTTTGCGGCGGCTCGCGCATCCTTTCTGGTTCCAGTCCTTCGGGGCGGTGATGGGGATGGATTGGCACTCCTCCGGCATCACGACGAGCGTGATCGGCGCGTTGAAACGAGGGCTGGCGCCGCTTTCGGGCGAAATCGGAATTCATGTTTGTGGGGGCCGCGGGAAACACTCGCGCCGGACGCCGCGGGAGCTCAGCTCGATCGGCGAGCGTGTCGGCTTCGACGGTGACGCGCTCGCGCGCGCCAGCCGGCTTGTCGCCAAGGTGGATAGCGCCGCCGTCCAGGATGGCTTCGACCTTTACCTCCACGGTTTCATCGTGACCGATGATGGGCAATGGGTCGTCGTCCAGCAAGGGATGAACGAAACGAGCCGGCAAGCGCGGCGCTATCATTGGCGCTCGGAGGGGCTGAAGAGCTTCGTGGACGCGCCCCATGCCGCGATCGAAGGCGCGTGGCAAGGCAACATCGTCAACCTCACGGATCATCGGGCTTCGGCGTCGCGCCTCGGCCAACTCGAGCTTTTGCGCTCGCTCACGCCCGACCGGATCGCGCGCGAGGCATCGAGCCTGATCGCCGCTGCCTCCCCTGCCCGAGCGCCCGCGCCAAACGAGCAAGCGTTTCTTCCCCATCTCATCATGCCCGCCCATCACGAGGTCCGCCCGAGCGATGTGCTGGTTCGGCGTCTGCATGCGAGCTTTGCGGCGGCGGCCGATCGCGGAGCTTGCGATTTCACCGAGCTGCTCCTCGTTCCGGGGGTCGGCGCGCGCACGGTCAAGGCGCTCGCGATGGTCGCGGAAGTGGTGCACGGCGCGCCCTATCGCTTCGCCGATCCGGCACGCTTCTCCTTCGCGCATGGAGGCAAGGACCGCCATCCTTTTCCCGTGCCGTTGAAGGTCTATGATCACACGATCACGGTGCTCAAATCGGCGGTCCTTAACGCCAAGCTCGGCCAGGGGGAGGAGTTGGCGGCCCTCAAGCGCCTCGACGACCAGGCACGATGGCTCGAAGGTCAGGTTTCAGGCCCGCCTGTCGAGGATGTGATCGCACGAGAGCGGCAGGCTTCACCCCTCTACGAAGGGCGCAGCGTGTTCGGATGGGAGCGGGCGAGCCAAGATCACGCAGGATCGGGATTTCCAAGAGCCGCCGGTCGCGATCCGGCCTGAGCCGTCGGCGCCGCGGCCCTTGAAAGAGGCGCGCGAGTGGTTCAGCGGCGAGGCGCGACGTTCCTGTCCCAGCGCCACAGATGCGAGGCGCCGAGGCCTTCGCGGTGCCGCCCGCCAGCGACAGCGGCCGTCCAGGCAATCGCCGCGCCGATCAAGGCGGCGGCCGCCGCCATGAAAGCCACGATCACTGCCGAGCGGCGCGCCCGGGCCACATTGTCCTTCGACACGGCCACGACCTCATCGACGCGTCGCCCTGCATCGGCCGCGCTGAGGCCGGTGCGGCGACTCACGAGCCGCACGAGATAGTCATGGTCTTGGGCCGCCATGCCGGCATGGCTGTTCGCCGTGAGAAGAACGCGCGCGGCTTGAGCGCGGTCGTAGGCGATGTTCGCTTCCGCGGGCGCATCGCTGCGAAACAGCCGGTCGAGATCAAAGGCGAGGAGATTTTCACCCGCGCTTGCGTTCGGAGCCGTCGTCGATGACGGCGTCGTTGCCCGGGAGCCGAGTTGAACCGCTCCGAATGCCAAGAGCGCCGCGATAAGAAGGGCCAGCGCCCAAGCAACGAGGCCGTTCAGCCCATCGCGGAACTCGCCTTCTTCGGTTGCTTCCATCATCTCGGGTGGGGCGGCGCGCGCGGCGATGTAGCCGGCGAACCCGCTGCTGACGATCGAGGTGAAGAGGAGGAAGAGCCCCGTCAAAAGCACGAGCGCCATCGAGGTGTCGCGCCATGTCGGCGATGTCGAACTCACGGCAAGACCCATCGCCAGCCCAAAGCCGTTGAGAACGGTGCCGATGGCCGCACCCGCGATCGCGCCGCCGATGATCGCGCCGAAATTGAGATATCTCCTGATGCCATCCTCGGCGATGATGGCATCCTCGACGATCGTCGCTTCGCTCATCACGTCCTCGCTTCTCTATCGGCTTCAGCGAAGACCGAAGAATGACAGAATTGCCATGATCACGACGATCAACCCGATGAGATAAATAAGCCCGTCCACGGTCACCTCCGCTTCAGCAATCCCAATTCGACGGCTGAACGCTTTGCTTTCTTGAAAGTTCCAAATTTTCGATAGCTGTCGATTTTATGAAACCCGGATGATCGGCACGTATTTTGCCGATATGCTTGTCACGATGCTCAAAAATACAGGCGTTATTCGTCGAGAATACAAGCGAGCGCTTCAAGCTCCGGTTTTGTCGCGTCCGGCGAAACTCTTGCGCCGGTCAGGCGGTTTGGTCTCGGCGCAGCGAGGGAGACAGAAGATGCCGATCAAAATGCCGATGAGCCCGAAGCCGCCTTACGTTACCTCTCCTCGTGGCTGACGGCCCTACCTTGCTTCGCCCCTTGCGCCGATCGGATGGCGTGCCAGGCAGCGCAAGGCGCACCGCCGCTTCGCGCGCCTCGGCCCGGAAAATCGAAGAGGGAGTGCCTTTGCCGCTGGGAGCGAATTGGGACGGGCGCGGCGTGAATTTTTCGCTCTTCTCGGCGCATGCAAGCGCGGTGGAGCTTTGCCTCTTCGACGCGGCGGGCCGGCGTGAGACCGAGCGCATCTTCCTCCCCTGCCGCACCAACCAGATTTGGCACGCCTTTGTGCCGGGCCTGCGTCCGGGACAGCTTTACGGCTATCGCGTTCACGGCCCCTATGACCCCAATCGCGGCCACCGCTTCAATCCGCAAAAACTATTGATCGACCCTTATGCGCATCTGCTGCACGGCTCGATTCGCTGGCACGACGCGGTCTTCGGCTATCGTCTCGGCGCGCATCGGGCCGACCTCACGCCGGATCGCCGGGACAGCGCGCCGATGATGCCCAAATGCGTCGTCTGCGACCCCGCGCATCATTGGGGCGATGATCGTCAACCCCAGCATGCCATGCGCGACACGACGATCTATGAAGCCCATGTGAAGGGGCTCACCCAGCTCCACCCGAGCCTTCCCCCGGCGACGCGCGGCTCTTACGCGGCTTTGGGCCATCCCGACGTAATCGCGCACCTCGTCCGGCTCGGCATCACCACGCTCGAGCTCTTGCCGATCCAGAGCTTCGCGGATGATCGCTTCCTCGTGCAAAAAGGCCTGCGCAACTATTGGGGCTATTCGACCCTTTGTTACTTCGCGCCCGAGCCTCGCTATCTCGGCGAGGCCGGCGTTGTCGGGCTCAAGGCCGCCATCCGTTCGCTTCACGACGCCGGCATCGAGGTCGTGCTCGACGTCGTCTATAATCACACCGCGGAAGGCAATCATCTCGGGCCGACGCTGTCGTTCCGCGGCATCGACAATGCCGCTTACTACAAGCTCTCGCCGGACAATCCGCGCTATTGCTGGGATTCGACGGGAACCGGAAACACGCTCGATCTCAGCCATCCGCGCGTGTTGCAGATGGCGCTCGATTCCCTGCGGCACTGGCGAAAGATCTACCACGTGGACGGTTTCCGCTTCGATCTCGCCTCGACGCTCGCGCGCGACAAATTCGACGTGTCGCCTCACGCGGGCTTCCTGCGCGCCATCGGCCAGGACCCCGAGCTCGGCCGCGCGAAGCTCATCGCGGAACCCTGGGACGTCGGCAGCGGCGGCTATCGGCTCGGCGGCTTTCCGCCCGGATGGAGCGAATGGAACGATCGCTTCCGCGACACGGTTCGCGCCTTGTGGCGCGCCGACCCGGGCAAGCTTCCAGAGCTTGCGCGCGTGATCACCGGATCACGCGAGATCTTCGAGCCCGGGGGACGCCACCCCTCGGCTTCCGTCAACTACGTCTGTTCGCACGACGGCTTCACGCTCGAAGATCTCGTGAGTTACGACGAGCGCCACAACGAGGCGAACGGAGAGAACAACCAGGACGGCCACGGCAACAACCTCTCCTGGAACTGCGGCGCCGAAGGTCCAACGCAGGATCCCAAAATCCTGGCCTTGCGCGCCCGCCAGAAGCGCAATCTCCTCGCGACGCTGCTTCTGTCGCAAGGCGTCCCGATGCTGCTCATGGGCGATGAGCTCTCGCGCACGCAGAAGGGCAACAACAACGCATTCTGCCAGGACAACGAGATGAGCTGGCTCGATTGGAATTCGGCGGCGAGCGACCCTGATCTTGCGCCGTTCACGGCGACGCTCTTGCATTTGCGCCGTCGCCACGAGGCCTTTCGGCGCCGGAGCTTTCTCACGGGCGAGCGCAAGCCTGAGAATTCGCTGAAAGACGTGTATTGGCTCGCGCCGGAAGCACGGGAAATGACGTCGGATGATTGGAACGATGCCAATCGCCGCGTGCTCGGCGTGCAGATCGGCAATGATGCTCCTGACGGGGAGCGCTTCCTCATTCTCATCAACGCGGCGCCGGAACCGCGGGAGTTCCGCCTGCACCAGGATTTTCCCGGCACGAGATTTGTTTGCGTCTTCGACACGAAAGAGGCGAGCGGTGTGGCGGCGGGCGCGCCGATCATGCTTGCGCCCGGCGGCAGCGTTTCGCTCGACGCGCGCTCGCTCATGCTATTCCAGCACGCCGCGCAAGGGGCACGCTGGTGAAGCGAGCCCACGCCATGCCCTTCGGCGCGGAGATCGGGCCGGAAGGGACGCGCTTCTCGCTTTGGGCGCCGACCGCGCGGGATGTTTCGCTCATCCTCGATCAGGAGGAATATCCGCTTCCCGATCTCGGGGACGGCTGGCGCGAGCTCATCTTGCCGCAAGCTCGCGCTGGCGCGCGCTACGCCTTCAAAGTGGACGAGGGCCCGCCCGTTCCCGACCCCGCGTCACGCTTTCAGCCCGAGGATGTGAAGGGGCGAAGCCTGGTGATCGACCCTGGCGCCTACACATGGGCGGACGCGCAATGGCGCGGGCGGCCCTTCGAGGAAGCGGTCCTTTACGAAGTCCACGTCGGCACGGCGACGCCCGAAGGAAGGTACGCGGCTCTGGCGGACAAGCTCGCCGGTCTCGCCGAGCTCGGCGTGACGGCAATCGAGCTCATGCCGCTCGCCGATTTTCCGGGACGCCGGAACTGGGGGTATGACGGCGTGCTCCCCTACGCGCCCGACGCCGCTTACGGCACGCCCGATGAGCTCAAGCGCTTGATCGATCGCGCCCATGCGCTCGGCCTCATGGTGTTCATCGATGTCGTCTACAACCACTTCGGGCCGTCAGGAAATCACCTCTCGCGGTATGCGGGCGAATTCTTCACCAAACGGCACGTCACGCCCTGGGGAGACGCCATCAATTTCGATGGCGAGAACAGCCGGCATGTCCGCGCGTTCTTTGTTCACAACGCGCTCTATTGGCTCGAGGAGTTTCACGCGGACGGGCTTCGCTTCGATGCCGTCCATGCCATCAAGGACGAGAGCGAGACACATGCGCTCTTGGAGATCGCGGCGAGCGTGCGGCAGCGATTGCCGGAGCGCCAGATACACCTCATTCTGGAAAATGACGCGAACGAGGCGCGCTGGCTCGAACGGGACGCATGCGGTCGGCCGCGCTTCTACACGGCACAATGGAACGACGACTTCCACCATGTCTGGCACGGCCTGCTTACGGGGGAGAGCGAAGGCTATTATGGCGACTATGCCGATGACCTCGTGTCGCGGCTCGGGCGCACGCTCTCCGAAGGCTTCGCTTTTCAGGGCGAAGCTTCGGCGCATCGCGGCGGAAGGGCGCGGGGCGAGAATTCCGCCCATCTGCCGCCTTCGGCCTTCGTCGCCTTCCTGCAGAACCATGACCAGACGGGGAACCGGGCATATGGTGAGCGCCTCTCGCATCTCGTCGATCCGCTGAAGCTTTCGCTCGCGCGTGCCGTGCTCGCCCTCTCTCCACAGATTCCCTTGCTCTTCATGGGTGAGGAATGGGCCGCCTCCTCGCCCTTCTTGTTCTTCGTGGATTTCAGTGAAGACGGCGAGCTCGCTGCGGCGGTTCGAGACGGGCGCCGCCGGGAATTTGCTCGCTTCCGCGCCTTCGCGGATGCCTCGGCCGCCGAGAAAATTCCGGATCCGACCGCGCCATCAACCGCGTCGCAATCGGTGCTGCGTTGGGAGGAACGGCGCGCTCGCCCGCATCGGGATGTGCTTGCGGAAACAAAGCGCCTCCTCGAATTGCGACGCGAGGACATCTTGCCACTGACGAGGACGGCCTATCGTGGCGCGACATGGAAGAGGCGCGCGACGGCGGGGGTCGATGTCACCTGGCGATTTGAAGAAGGAAGCCTTCGGCTCCTCGCCAATTTCGACGGCGCTCCGATTGCGATCGAGCGGCACGAAGGAGAACGGGCCTTGTGGATGAGCCCGAGCGCCAAGCTCGACGATGATCTCGCGCATCTGCCGAGCTGGTCCGGCGTCATGTTCAAGCAAGGCGCATGAAACGGCCAAGATCATCCGGCTCGCATCGCCCTCGCGCAAAGAGCGCCGCGAGCGCGAGCGGAAAGGGCAAGACCCCGAAGGGCCAATCCCGCAAGCGCGCCACCTCGGCGCCCGCGAAGGGCTCCGCCGCTGCGCCGCCTTTGCCAGGGCTTTCTCGAGACAGCGAGGCGAGCGAGGGCAGTGGCGCCCGGAACGCCACTCGAAGGCTTGCCGGGCCTCCTCCACGCGCCACCTACCGCCTGCAGTTCCAGAAGGGCTTCGACTTCAAGGACGCGGTTGCGATCGTGCCCTACCTTGCAAGCCTCGGCGTCAGCCATGTGTATGCCTCGCCCATCCACAAGGCGCGGCCGGGGTCGCTCCACGGCTATGATGTCGTCGATCATGCCGTCATCAATCCAGAGCTCGGCGGCGAAAAAGGGTTCCGTCGATTTTCGGACGTTCTGCGCAAGCACGGGCTTCATCTCATCCTCGATATCGTGCCAAACCATGTCGGCATCGGCGCCGACAATGAGTGGTGGCGATCCGTGCTCGAATGGGGCGAGCTTTCGAGCCATGCGCATGCCTTCGACATCGATTGGGAAAGGCTCGGAGCCAACCACAAGCTTGTGGTGCCCTTCCTGGGCAATCGCTACGGCGTGGCGCTCGAAAATGGCGAGCTCGCCCTCTCTTTCGACGCGAAGGAAGGAAGCTTCAGCGTCGGCCATTTCGAGCAGCGATTTCCGCTTTGCCCGCCGAGCTATCCGATCATTCTCGACCGGGCGCTCGCGGCCTTGGAAGAGATCGCGCCTCCGGCCGATATCCTCGCCATCAGCGAAAGGCTGAGGCTCATGGGAGAAGAGACCGTCGCGGAGCGGCGCGGCGGATTTCCCGCCGATGCCGAGCTCCTGAAACAGGAGCTTTCGCGCGCAGTCGCGGCCTCGGACGCTCTGAGCGAGGCGATCGAGCGGGCCGTCACGCTGATCAACGGCACGGTCGGCGTGCCAGAAAGCTTCGGCACGCTGCATCGCCTGCTCGAAGCTCAATCCTATCGGCTGGCTCATTGGCGGGTCGCGGCGAGCGACATCAACTACCGGCGCTTCTTCGACATCAACGACCTTGCCGGGCTTCGCATCGAGGAAGACGAAGTCTTCGACCGGGTGCACGAAACAGTGTTCGGCCTCCTTCGCGAGGGGCGCGTCGACGGTCTGCGCATCGATCACGTGGACGGCCTCGCCGATCCGGAGAATTATTTGCGCCGGTTGCAAGCCGCCGTCGGGCCAGGTCTCTTCGTCGTCGTCGAGAAGATTTTAGAGCCGGGCGAAAGCTTGAAGAATTGGCCGATCGCCGGCACGACCGGTTACGACGTCTTGAACCTCATCGACGCCGTGCTGAGCGACAAGGAGGCAGGCCCTGCCCTCGAGCGCATCTACCGCGGATTTACCGGCGTTGAAGGCAGCTACCCTTCGCTGCTGCGGCAAGCGAAAGCGGATGTCCTCGAGCGAGGCTTCGCGAGCGAGCTCGAGGCGCTCGTTTCCGATCTCAAGCGCATTGCCGATGCCGATCGGAAAACTCGCGACTACACGACCGTCGCGATCAGGGAGGCCTTGCGCGAGATCATCGCCCGTTTCCCGGTCTACCGCAGCTATATCGGCGAAGAGGGCCCTTATCCCGAGGACCAGCGATTGATCGAAACCATCATCGCGAGCGCGCAACGCCACAGCGCGCTGCCCGACCGTTCGGTGCACGAATTCATTGCCTCGATAATCCTCGAGATCGGGGAAGCGCAAAGCCCGGGCGCGCCCGACGCGGAACTCGTCCGCCGTTTCCGTCGGCGTTTTCAGCAGCTCACGGGGCCAGTCATGGCGAAGGGCCTCGAGGACACGCTGTTTTACCGTTACGTGCCGCTGCTTTCTCGAAACGAAGTGGGGGGCGACCCGGGGCATTCCGGCGTGACGCCCGCCGAATTCCACGCCGCGAATGCGAAGCGGGCGCGGGAATGGCCGCATACGATGATCGCGACCGCCACCCATGACACGAAACGCGGCGAGGATGCGCGCGCAAGAATATCGGCCCTGTCGCAGCTTCCAGACGACTGGGCCGAGGCGCTTCGCCTGTGGCGCAAGATCGTGGCACCCCATCTCATGTCCGTCGAAGGCGCCGAAGCTCCGGACGCGAATGATCAGATGATCTTGCTGCAAACGCTTCTCGGCGCCTGGCCGATGGAGCTTTTGGGCGGCAAACATGATGCGCGGGCACTCGCCGCATTCGCGGCGCGCATGGAAGGCTTTCTGCTTAAGGCGCTACGCGAGGCGAAGAGCAAGACGAGCTGGGTCAATCCGGACGAAGCCTACGAGTCCGCTGCGACGCACTTGTTGCAGAAGCTCCTGGAGCCCGGTGGGCGGTTCCTTGGGGAGTTCTCGCCCTTCGCGCGCCGTCTCGCGAGCCTCGGCATGCTCACGGGCCTTTCGCAAACCGTGCTCAAATGCACACTTCCGGGTGTTCCCGACATCTATCAGGGCACGGAATTCTGGGATTTCTCGCTCGTCGATCCCGATAATCGGCATCCGGTGGATTACAAGGCATGCGAGCGTGCCTTGAATCGGCGAGAGGGCGTCAATCGCTTGCTCGCGTGCTGGCCGGACGGGCGCATCAAGCAGCATGTTCTCGCTTCGATTTTGCGCGATCGTGCCGCCGCGCCGGCCCTCTATGCCGAAGGCCAGTATCAGCCGCTCGAGGCCGCCGGTCCCAAAAATCGCCACGTACTCGGCTTTCAGCGTTCGCTGGGAAAGGACGCGCTCGTCGTCATCGTGTCTCGCCTTCTCGGTGAGACGCTGGGCGCCGACGAGCTTCCCTCTCCGCGAATATGGGCCGGCATGAGCTTGCGGCTTCCCGCAGCTCGTTGGCGCAATGTGATCACGGCTGAAGAATTCCGCGCCGAAGGCTCAGAATTCCCGATTGGAGAGCTCTTCGCGACCTTGCCCGTCGCGGTGTTGAGGTCGAAGCCAAGATCAGGGCAAGCATGAGGGTGAACGCGCCGCGAGGAACTCGGGCGGGCGGCCTTTGGTTTTCTTTCAGTCCCGAACCATGAGGTCGATCCATTCATGGCTCTCCAGCATGAGCTCTTCCGCAAGCCCGCGGATGCGGCGCAGGCTGCCGCGGCCGACAAGACAAGTCTCGCGGAAGTGCGCAACGCCGCCCGGAACTGTCGTGCCTGCCCGCTGTGGAAAGGGGCGACGCAAACCGTGTTCGGCGAAGGCCCCTCGAAAGCGAGGCTCCTCTTCGTGGGCGAGCAGCCCGGCGATGCGGAAGATATCGCCGGGCGTCCCTTCGTCGGGCCGGCTGGCCGGATCTTCGATCGTGCGCTCGCCGAAGCCGGAATCGAACGAGCGAATGTCTATGTCACCAATGCGGTGAAGCATTTCAAGTTCGAGCAGCGCGGCAAGCGCCGCCTTCACAAGCGCCCGGACGCCGGCGAGATCGAGATTTGCCGCTGGTGGATTTCGCGAGAGCTCGAGATCATCGAGCCTGAGCTCGTCGTGGCGCTCGGTGCGACCGCCGCGCGTTCCCTTGCCGGACGGCCGATGCCGATCGAGCGATCCCGCGGCGAACTCCTGCCTTTCGGTTCGGATAGAGCGCGAATGCTGGTCACCGTCCATCCTTCCTATCTTCTGCGGCTTCGCGAGGAGGAGGATCGCGATCGCGAATATGCGCGCTTCGTCACCGATCTGAAGCTCGTGGCATCCGCCCAAGACAAATGAGGGCCGCCCGATCTCGACCATGAGCGGAACCGAGGATTGTCGATGCCGTTTCAAATGGCATCAGCCCTATTCTCGAGCCTCCTCGAAGGTGAACGCGAATGCTTCTGAAGGATCGCCTGACGCGTCTTTCGTCGGACCGCGCCAGAACAGTTCTTGCCAAGGAGTTCGGGATCTCGGCTTGCGGACCGCTTCCGAGCGAAACGCAAAGCACCGTTCGATCCGGCCTCGAACGCCGGCGGTTTCGAAGGCGCGGGCCGCGAGTCTCGCTTGGGCTTCTCTTGATCGCTTCCGCGATAGGGGTGATTTTGGGTCGAAGCCTTTGAGCAACGCGAGGGGCGTCGAGAGGAAATTCAGGCGCCGTTGCGATTTCCGCCCTCGGCTCCAAGATCGGACATCACACGAGGCGGGTCGGTCTCGATCTCGAGCCGATTCCCATGGTGCAGCCGACGACCGCGCGTGCGAAGACTCCAGGCCGAAAACGCAAGCCCCGCGGCGACGACGACCACCATGGCGAGAATGGACCCAATCATCTGCGCCTCTTCCGCAAGCCCTTCAAAACCGCTTTAGCTCCTTCGGATAAGCTTTTGGGGAAGCAATACAAACGAAAGCGGCCCCGGCCAGCCAAGCGGTTCTTGCCTCAAGCGCTCTCGGGATTCTCCAGTTGAGTCCCGACGCCGCAATGCGAGCACACTCCGGCCGAGCGGTCAATCTCGGGCCGGTGCCGAGCGCGCGATGGCGAGGAAATCCTCGGTTTTCAGGCTCGCGCCCCCGATCAGCGCGCCATCGACATGCTCGATGGCGAGGATGTCCCTAGCATTGGAAGGCTTGACCGAGCCTCCGTAAAGGACGCGCCTGTGCCTTCCCCCATGCGCGCCGAAAATCGTGCCGAGCTCGCGATGAATGAAACGATGCACCTCGGCAATGTCGGCGACTGTCGGCGTGAGGCCGGTGCCGATCGCCCAGACCGGCTCATAGGCGACGACGATCGCCTCGGCATCGGCGCTCCCCGGCACCGAGCCCGCGAGCTGCCGTTTGATGACGCCAAGTGTGCGCCCCCCCTCCCGATCGGAATTCGTCTCTCCGACGCAGATGATCGGCATGAGGCCGGCCCGCAAGGCTGCAAGCGCCTTCGACTTCACATCCCCATCGGTCTCGGCGAAATAGCTGCGGCGTTCGGAATGCCCGACGATGATGGTCGTGGCGCCGCAATCGGCGAGCATTTCGGCGGAAATCTCGCCGGTGAAAGCACCGCTCGCCTCGATGTGGCAATCCTGGGCGCCGATGCCGATGCGGGAGCCGAGCGCCTCTTGCGCCGCGAGATGGACGAGAGTCGCGGGCGGACAAACGATGAGCTCGCAAGAATGGCGAAGCTTGGCATCATAGCCGCGCGCCATGAGGGCGATCTCGCCGAGAGACTGGCGCAGCCCGTTCATCTTCCAATTGCCGACGATCAAAGAGCGCGACTTCGCTGACATCTGAGGGCTCCAAGTCGATGATTTTTTGTAAGTCGATGAACTTCGTGGTTCGGAGATCGTCAATCGACGCAACGCGCGTAAAAGGCAATGTCAACCGATCCACTAGAAGAGATAAGGGACGAGCGCCGGCGTCTCTCGCCGGTAAGCTTCATAGGCCTTGTCGAACGCCTCTGCCATCAAAGCGTCTTCAGCGCGGATGCGAAGACATATGGCCATGAACGCTAGTGCGAAACCAAGGAGGCCACGCCATTCGCCGATCGCGAGGGATGTGCCGAGAAGGGCAAGCAAGAGACCCGTGTAGATCGGGTGGCGAACGAGGCGGTAAGGTCCGCTGCGAATAAGAGCATGGTCGCTCTTCAGCTCGACGACGCTGCTCCAATTACGCCCGAGATGATGTCTCGCCCAGACTGCGAATGCCAATCCAATGGCAAGCATGAGCGTGCCGAGCACCTCTACCTCGGGGCTTTGCGGCAAAAAGCGGTGATCGAGAACCTCGGGCAGCGCTTTGCGTGAAAAAAACAAAGCCGCGCAAAGAACAAGCGGCCCCCCATGCAGAAGTCGGGCAAGCGCCGTGGCGCGGCGCAAGGTGGATTTCGCGTCACGCGCCGCGATGAGCCAATAAACTCCCCACGCGCCCCATAGCGCGATGATCACGCGGGAGGAAATAGGGATCACCCGAATTCACGCTCCGGGGCAAGCTTCGGGCACAACGCGCCCGGCAAGGCGTGACGAACGGAAACCGGTCGTGCGGCCTCGCCCCGAGGCGGTCGAAGCGTTATTCCGTGTCGGCAGTCGCGATCGGCACGCCGGCGATTCCATCCTTCTGATAGATGTCGTCGCGGAAGTTCACGATGCCGTCGGGAGCCGCCCAAGCGGTGAGGTAGACCCAATACACGGGAACGGGCTGGGCAAGCTTCACATCGATGCGCTGGCCCGAAGCGATTGCCTCGTCGATCTTGTCGCGCGTCCAGCCGGGCGTGTCCTTCAACAGCCAGGTGATGTAGTCGCGCACATTCTGCACGCGCACGCATCCCGAGGAGACGAAGCGGTAGTCATCTCCGAAAATGCCTTTCTCGGGCGTGTCGTGCATGTAGACGCCGTAAGGATTGGCGATGTTGATGCGCACCGTGCCGAGCGAGTTCACATCCGCGCCCGGATCCTGCCGGAAGGTGAAATGGGTCGCATCCTCGGAATTCCAGTTGACTTGCGCCGCCTGAACCTCCTGGCCTTGGCCGTTGTAAATGCGGATCTTTTCCTCGCTCAGATAGTTCATGTCCTTGCGCATCCGCGGGATCAGATCCTTCTTGATGATCGACACGGGAACGGTCCAGAACGGGTTGAAATTGATGTCGATCGCCTTGGTGGTCATGATCGGGGATTGGCGATCGATCTTGCCGACGCCGGCGGCATGGCGCGTCATGACCTGGCCGTTCTCGACGGTCTCGACCTGGGCGGCCGGAATATTGGTGACGACGTAGCGCTGGCCGAGAAAGCCCGAGAAGGTCCGCAAGCGCACGAGGTTGACCTCGAGCTGCTGGATGCGCGTCTCGACCGACACATTCATCGCCGCGACCGTCTGCTCGCCCATATTCCCGGAGACGCCGAGCCCATGGCGCGTCTGGAAGCGGCGCACCCCCGCCTCGATGAAGCTGTCGTAAGTGTCGGAGCCGCTGTCAGCCTGATCGAGATCCCCGCTCGCGAGCAGCCGCTGCCGGAGCGCCACGACGGCCTTGCCGCGCGCGCCGAGCTTCAGTCGCAGATTGGGCGGCAAGGTGCCCCAGCCGCCGTTCGCGGCGATCTCGCGATAGTGCGCGATGGCAGCTTCGGTTGCCGCCGCCGAATCAGACGAAAGCATCGGCACCGAAGAGCGCGGAACGGCGAGGTTCGTCGCTTCTTCATAGCCCTGGCGCCACTCGGCTTGGCCGGCGGGGTCGACCTGAGCCGCAAGTGCCTGAAATCCTACGACAAGCCCAACCAAAGCACCCGCTAGAGCCAATTTTTGCGTCAATCGCATCGCCATCGCTCGTTTCCTACTCGACGAGCCGACAGGTCTCTGCCCACGCTCGCATTCAGTTTGATTGTCGCCGAAGCCCCACCATGATCCGGGGATGGTGTACAAATGCTGATCAATTGGGACCGATCTATGTCTCGAAAGAGCCACAAGCCGAGCGCGCCGGGATCACAATGACGCGAACAGAGAAGGGCGTGCATCAATTTCCGGCGCTGTTGCCGCGACGCAACAAGGCACCCGTGGAAAATAGCGAACGCGGCATGCATGGGAAACAAGGCCTTGTTTGGCGATAATTAGCCTCTTTTCTCGTCGCTTCTCCCGTTGTCGCCGCGTGTCGGCGCGCTCCGCCGCGCTGCGGGAACACCGCGACACTGCTGCACCGCACAACCGTAAGCTCATGTGAATTCTGTCAAATTACGCTTCCCTTGACGGCGCGGGCCACGCCATTGTGCGCCCGGGACGCCCGCTGGGGAGACAATCGATGTTCACGCAAATTCTCGATCCGACCGGAAATCTCTTCGTTACTTGGCTCGTCGCGCTCATCCCGGTCGCGCTGCTCCTGTTTCTTTTGGCGGGGCTTCGCATGTCGGCCTGGCTTGCCGTGCTGATCGGCTCCGTCGTGACCTTCCTCCTCGGGCTCTGGGTTTGGCGCATGCCGTTGGGCGATGGCCTCCTCGCCTATCTTTACGGCTCGGCGACCGGCGTCTGGAACGTCGATTGGATCACCTTCTGGGGCGTGATCTTGTTCAACACATTGGTCACGACCGGCGCTTTCGAGAAGCTGCGGCGCTGGCTCATCCAGCAAGGGACGCATGACGTGCGGGTGCAGACGATCCTCTTCGCCTGGGCCTTCGGCGCCTTGCTCGAAGGCCTCGTCGGCTTCGGCTACCCATGGGCTTTCGTCGCGCCGATCCTGATCACGCTCGGCATCCCGGCGCTCGACGCCATCCGCATTGCGGCCATCGCCAATAATGCGCCGGTCTCCTATGGCGCGCTCGGCGCGCCGATCATCGCGCTCGCGGCGGTCACCGGCATGCCGCTCCTCGCGCTCGCCGCCTCCGTCGGCAAGATCGTTGCCATTCTCGCGCTGTTGCCGCCCTGGATCCTGCTCTACCTCGTAAGCGGCAAGGAGGGGGTGAAGGGCGGGTGGCCGCTCGCCATCGTGGGCTCGCTCGGCTACGTCGCGGGCCAGCTTCCGACCTCGATCTATCTCGGCCCCTATCTGCCCGACGTCATCGGCTCGATCGTCTGTTTCGCCTGCCTCCTCATCCTGCTCAAGGTCTGGCGGCCCTCACAGACCCTCGGCTATGGCGGTGTGCCGGTCGCGGCCGAGGCGGGGCAAGCCCAGGCCGAAGCCCATGGCCTCAGCACCACGGAAATCTTCCAGGGCTGGCTGCCGATCCTCGTCCTCATCGCCGTCGTCGTTGCCTGGACGGGGCCCTGGTCGCCGCTGCCGGGCATCAACTGGCTGCATCTTGCGGTCTCCGCCGCCTCCTCGATCACGCCCGGCGCGACGATCGTCTCGGCCTTCGACTTCAAGCCCTTCGTCGGCGGCTCGGCGATCCTCGCTTCCTGGATCGTCGTGGTGCTCTTGATGCGGGTGAACATGGGCCAGATCCGCGACATCTTCGCCAAGACCTGGTCGCAGATGTGGGGCGCCTGCCTCGTCGGCGTCTTCATCTTCGGCCTTGCCTATGTCTTCAATTATGCGGGCATGGCCGGCTCGCTGGCGAGCGCCTTCTCGAAGATGGGTGTCGCCTTCATCGTCGTCGCGCCGCTTCTCGGTTTCATCGGCGTCGCGCTCTCCGGATCGAACACCTCGACCAACGCCATGTTCGGCAAGTTCCAGGCACTGGTCGGACAATTGCTCGGCTTCCCCTTGATGCTGCTGCCGACGCTGAACTCGGTGGGCGCCGAGATCGGCAAGCCGATCGCGCCGCAAACCGCGAGCGTCGGCGTCTCGACGAGCGAGTTCGTGCGCAACGAGGGCGAGGTGATCCGCCACAACTTCGGCTGGACCATCGTGCTCCTCGTCTATCTCGTGCTGATCGGGGTCGCTTGTTATCTCTTCTTCCCCGATATCGCGGCGCTGCCGAAATAGGGACCACGCCTCCTTCTCCCGCACTTGGCACGCGCTTGGCACGCACTTGGCGGGAGAAGGGACGCGCGCCGCGAACCCCTCAGGCTCTAAAAAATCAGAGCCGATATTTGATCTGGTCGGACCAGAAGCGCTCGAGCCTTGCGAGCGCATGGTTCATGCGCTGGAAATCATCGATCGAGACGCCGCCGAGATGCTCGATGACGCCGACGTGCTTTTCATAGAGCTTCCTGACGATGTCGTGCACCTCTCTGCCCTTCTCGGTCAGGCTGATGCGCACGGCGCGACGGTCGATGCGCGAGCGATGATGGTGCAGATAGCCGATATCGACGAGCTTCTTGACGTTGTAGGAGACGTTCGACCCGAGATAATAGCCGCGCGCACGCAACTCGCTCGCCGAGAGTTCCTGATCGCCGATGTTGTAGATCAACAAGGCCTGGATGGCGTTCACATCGTCGCGCTTGCGCCGCTCGAACTCGTCCTTCACCACGTCCAGGAGGCAGCGGTGCAGACGCTCCACCAGCTTCAGGGATTCGAGATAATAGGGCCTCACCGCCGCGCCAGCGCCGCGAGCGGATTCGCTCGCCGCGGGCATTTTCAATGCCGTGCTCATGCCTCACTCCGTTTGACTCTCCCGCGGCCAATTTTTTCGGCCGTCCATGAGCAAGGTTTATCGCGAGCGGATGAATATGAGTTTAAACTTGAAGGTGAATTGGAAGTTTACTCAATAGGATGAATCGAAATTGAATGTGAGCGATTTTTCCGGATCGTGAGCCGGGAGCGAGCGGCCTTTCCGGCGTGCGCTCTCGCGTTCTCCTCATCATCAAAGCCGTTTGTAGCTCTGGCGCGCGCGCAAATAGGTGACGAGGAAATAGAGAAGGATGGCAACGAAATCGACGATCGCCGGGATGGGAGCCACGCCCCCGCTGATATCGAAGGCCGTTTCGCCGAGGGCGACCACGATCCAGGTGACAGCCCCCCAGCTCACCGTGAGCCAGAGCCCGACGCCCGCGATGCAATCGCCGATCGCGGAGAACACCGCGCCAACCTGGTCGGCGGTCTCGAGCGTGCCGAACACGGGGCCGAACACGCCGATGATTTTCGCCCCTTGGTAGAGGCCCTTCACCAGCCAAGCGAGGCCGATGACGCGCATATAGACCGCGCGGATCAGCGTCCAATCGATCCCCTCGCCTTCCCCGCCACCGTCGCCACTCGCGCGCAGCCGGATCGCGTCGTCATTCGAAGGACGCTTCATTGCTTGGCGCCGTCGAAGACGAGTTCGCCGTGGTCACGCGCCGTGAAATACGCGGCCACGGCTTCGTCCGAGACGCCGGCGAGGGTGTCCGGTTGCCAGCGCGGATTACGGTCCTTGTCGATCACCTGGGCGCGAATGCCTTCATAGAAATCATGGCCCTCGATGATGCGCCGGCAAACACGATATTCGAGCTGCAACGCTTCCTCGAACTCGACGTCACGCGCGCGCCGCAGCGCCGACAAGGCGACCTTGAGGCTCGTCGGCGATTTGGCGCGCATCTCGGCCGCCATCTCGGCGGCGAAAGCCGCGCCCATCGCCGCTGAATCATCGAGCGCCGCAAGGATTGCCTCGACCGTTTCCCCGCCGAAGCATTGGGCGATCGTGCCCGCATGGGCGAGTTCGGGAGCGTCCTCATGCGGAACCGCTTCGCTAACGAGCACGCGATGCGTCGGCTCACCAGCCGCCAAGCCGTCGAGAATGGCGTCGAAGCGCTCAGCTGCTACACAATGCGTCACGATGCCGAGCACCGCCGCCGAGCCGCGTCCGATGCGCTTTCCCATGAGCGCGAGATAATAGCCGCATCGCCAAGGAAGACGGGGCAGGACGTAGGTCGCGCCGACATCGGGAAAAAACCCGATGCCGACCTCCGGCATGGCGAATTGGAAACGCTCGCCCGCGACGCGGTGCGAGCCGTGAATCGAGACGCCGACCCCGCCGCCCATGACGATGCCGTCGATGAAGGCGAGATAGGGTTTGGGGTAGCGCTTGATGAGACGGTTGAGCGCATATTCCTCGGCCCAGAAGATGAGGGATTCCTCGGGATGGCCGGCCTGTTTTTGCCGGTAGATGGTCAGGATGTCGCCGCCGGCGCAAAAAGCCTTCGAGCCCGAGGCGCGAATGGCGACGCTGGCGATCGCAGGGTCGGCCGCCCAGCGGTCGAGCGCCAAGCGCATCGCGCGCACCATGCCGAGCGTGAGCGCATTCAAGGCGGCGGGGCGGTTGAGCGTGATCAAGCCGAGGCGGCCGCGGCTCTCGATCAGGATTTCGGGATCATCGGTCATCTATCGGGCGCGGCCCTCGAGGGTCGGCTCGTGCTTAAGCGCGCGCGGCGGTCCGGGTCAATCGCGGCGCAAGGCGCTTTGCGGCCGGCCGATAATGACGGGTCGACCTCCTCAAGGCCCCTCGCTCATCAACGCGGCACCCGTCACCTTGCCGGCGGTGACGGGCAGGATCTCGAAGCCGATGAGGTCCGACCATTGCGCGACCCATTTTTGCAGAAGCGTGACATCCTCGCATTCCATCACCTGGAAGCAGCGCGAAAGATCGGCTGTGACGAAGCTCTCCACGAATGTGAGGCCTTCAGGCAGCATCCGCCCTTTTTCCCGAAAGCGCCGATAAACGGATTTCGCGTCCTGATTGCGGAAGGTCTCGATCACCATGAACTGCACAAGCTTGCTCCCTTCTTCGGATCGGCGTCACTCCGGGCATGAGATTTTAGGCGAAATGGCCCCTAAAACCGGAACCTTCTTGGAAAAGCATCTCGCGCGACGCAAGGGCGGCGAATTGCCTTTTGGAGCGCTCCGCCATATTGGCGTCGTTTCGCTCCGCAACTCATCCGGTTGAACCGTCCGTGGCCGCATCCGCCCCGACCATCAGCTTCGTCTCGCTCGGCTGTCCTAAGGCGCTCGTCGATTCCGAGCGCATCATCACGCGCCTGCGTGCCGAAGGCTATGCCTTGACGCATCGTCATGAGGGAGCCGATTGCGTCATCGTCAACACCTGCGGCTTCATCGACAGCGCCAAGGCGGAATCGCTCGAGGCGATCGGCACGGCGCTCGCCGAGAACGGCAAGGTGATCGTCACGGGGTGCATGGGGGCGCAGCCGCAATCGATCAGCGAGCGCTTTCCCGACGTGCTGTCGATCACCGGGCCGCAAGCCTATGAGAGCGTGGTCGCCGCGGTGCATCGCGCGGTTCCTCCCGCGCATGACCCGAAGATCGATCTCGTGCCGCCCCAAGGCATCAAGCTCACGCCGCGCCATTATGCCTATCTCAAGATCGCCGAGGGCTGCAATAATCGCTGCTCCTTCTGCATCATCCCGCAATTGCGTGGGCGGCTCGTCTCACGCCCTTTGCCCGAGGTGATGCGCGAGGCCGAGCGCCTCGTCACGGCAGGCGTGAAGGAACTCCTCGTCATCTCGCAGGACACTTCCGCCTACGGGCTCGACCGGCGCCACGAGACGGCGAGCTGGAAGGGGGCAAGCGTCGAGACGCGCATCCTCGATCTCGCGCGCGGCCTCGGCTCGCTCGGCGCCTGGGTACGGCTGCATTACGTCTACCCCTATCCTCATGTCGACGCGCTCGTGCCCTTGATGGCGCAAGGCCTCATCCTTCCTTATCTCGACATCCCCTTCCAGCACGCCTCGCCGAAGGTGCTGAAAGCCATGCGCCGTCCGGCGGCGCAGGAAAAGACGCTCCAGCGCCTCTCACATTGGCGCGCGCTCTGCCCCGACATCGCCGTCCGCTCGACCTTCATCGTCGGCTTCCCCGGCGAGACGGAGGATGATTTCGAGGAGCTTCTCGGCTGGATGAGCGAGGCAAGGCTCGATCGCGTCGGCTGCTTCATCTACGAGCCGGTAAAGGGCGCGGCGGCGAATGATCTTGGCCTCCCCCTGGTGCCGCAGGAGGTGGCGAAGGCACGCCATGATCGTTTCATGCGTCACCAACAGGCCATCAGCCTCGAAAAGCAGCGCGCGAAGATCGGCAAGCGCATAAGCGCGATCATCGACGAAGTGACGCCGAAAGGCGCGATCGGCCGCACTTCGCATGATGCTCCCGAGATCGACGGGATCATTGTGCTCTCATCGCGCAAGCCGCTCGCCGTGGGCGACATCGTCACCGCGAAGGTCAAGCGCGCTGAAGCTTATGATCTGCACGGGACCGTGGTGTAGGCTCCCCCGGCCGCCCTTGCCACCCTCACCCGGCTCGCTTCCCTCGGAATAAATCCGAGGGTCGGCGAGTCCAGGCCTCTCCCGCGAGGCAGGCGGCGGCAACCCGAAACGCTCACGGATCGAGAACGATCGATCCTGTCGTCTCGCGGCCCTCGAGCGCGCGGTGCGCGGCGGCGGCATCGCGGAGCGGGAAATGCCTCGACACCTTGATCTTCACCTGCCCGTTCACGACCACCTTGAAGAGCTGGCGTGCCATCGAGGCCGTTCCGCCGGGTTGGGTCATGAAGGTGTTCAAGGTCGGGCGGGTCGCATAAAGCGAGCCCTTCTGCGCCAGGACACCGAGGTTGAACGCCTCGATCGGCCCCGAGGCACTGCCGAAGCTCACGAAGGTGCCGAGCGGAGCGAGGCAGTCGAGAGAGCCCGGGAAGGTCGCCTTGCCGACGCCGTCATAAACGACCTGGCACTTCTTGCCCTTGGTGATCTCGGCGACCCGCTTCACGAAATCCTCCTCGCGGTAAAGGATGGCGTGGCGAGCGCCATTCTTCTTGGCGAGCGCGGCTTTTTCCGGCGAGCCCACCGTGCCGATCACCGTCGCTCCGAGCGCCTTGCCCCATTGGCACAAGATGAGGCCGACGCCGCCGGCCGCCGCGTGCACGAGGATCGTGTCGCCCTTGCGCACCTTGTAGCTGCGGCGAAGGAGATATTCCGCCGTCATCCCCTTGAGCATCATCGCCGCCGCGGTCTCGAAGGAAATGCCCTTGGGCAATTTCACCGCGACCCCCGCCGCCACATTCGCCTCCTCGGCGTAGCTGCGAAGCCCCGCCACATAAGCGACCCGGTCGCCGGCCTTGAAGCCCGTCACCCCCCTGCCGACCGCCGTGACAAGGCCTGCCGCCTCGTTGCCGAGGGTGAAGGGCATCGGCGACGGGTAAAGCCCGCTGCGAAAGTAAGTGTCGATGTAATTGACGCCGATCGCCTCATGCTTGACGCGGATCTCGCCGCGGCCGGGTCCCGCGAGCTCGATCTCCTCATATTTGAGAACTTCCGGACCGCCCGTCCGATAGACGCGAATGGCCTTGACCATGATCATCCCTCTTTGATTGCCCATCATGGGCTCTGCCGGCGAGAGCGCCGCAAGCGCAAAGCCCGCCTTCCTCTCCCGGCCAGACCTTTAGCCGAGCTTCATTTCGCGTCAAACCCGCCACTCACAAAGGCGCGAAGCGCGCCCCGCGATTTACAGCATGTCGAGCGGCATCTTCCGCCGAGGCGGCGGGAAGGTGCCGTCGATCGCCGCAAGCTCCTCGGGCGAGAGCGTGATGGCCTGCGCCTCGTGGTTCTGGCGCACATGCTCGATCGACGATGCCTTCGGGATGACGATGAGGTCCTTGCGGCGCAACAGGAAGGCGAGCGCGATTTGCGGGACGCTCGCGTCATGCACCTTGGCGATCTCGGAGAGCACGCCCGCCGACGGAAGGCGCCCTTGCTCGACCGGGCTGTAAGCCATTGCCGGGATTTTGCGCTCCGCTAGGAAAGGGAGAAGGTCGAACTCCGCCCCGCGCCGCGCAAAATTATAGAGGATCTGGTTGGTGGCGCAGCGCTCCCCACCGGCGGCGAGGAGCTCTTTCATATCGTCGGTATCGAAATTGCTCACGCCCCAATGCCTGATCTTGCCGTCATCGCGCAGCCCCTCGAAAGCCTCGACGGTCTCATCGAGGGGCACGCCGCCGCGCCAATGCAAGAGGTAAAGGTCGATCCGCTCGGCGCGCAAACGCCGCAAGCTGCGCTCGCAGGCCAGCGGCAGCCGCTCGCGGCTCGCGTTTTGCGGATAGGCCTTGCTCACGATGAACACCTCGTCACGAAAGCCCTCAACCGCTTCGCCGACAAGCTCCTCGGTGAGCCCCTCCCCATACATCTCGGCCGTGTCGACGAGCGTCATGCCGAGCGCGATGCCTTCGCGCAAAGCCGCGATCTCGTCGCGCCTTCGGCCGCGCTCCTCGCCCATCTTCCACGTGCCTTGGCCGAGCGCCGGCACCGTCTCCCCATCGGGCAGCATCACGCGATGCATTTTGCCGCTCTCGCTCACGCTTTCGCTCCGCTCGGCTCAGGTGTGGATCACGCGCCCATAAGCATCGAGGACGCTCTCATGCATTGTCTCGGACAAGGTCGGATGCGGGAAGACCGCATTGATGAGCTCCTCTTCGGTCGTCTCGAGATTCATGGCGATGACGAAGCCTTGGATCAGCTCGGTCACCTCGGCTCCCACCATATGGGCGCCGAGAAGTTTGCCGGTCTTGGCGTCGAAGATCGTCTTGACGAGGCCGTCGGGCTCGCCGAGCGCAATCGCCTTGCCGTTGCCGACGAAAGGAAAACGCCCGACCTTCAGAGAATATCCGGCTTCCTTGGCCTTCGCCTCCGTGAGGCCGACCGAGGCGATTTGCGGGCTGCAATAGGTGCAGCCCGGGATTTTCAGCTTGTCCATGGGATGGGGGTTGAGCCCCTTGATGGCCTCGACGCAAATGACGCCCTCATGCTCCCCCTTATGCGCGAGCAATGGGGGCCCCGCGACATCGCCGATGGCATAGATGCCTTTCACATTCGTGCGGCCGAAATCATCGATGACGATCGAGCCGCGCTCCGTCTTCACGCCTAGCTTCTCGAGGCCGAGGTTCTCGATATTGCCGGTGACGCCAATGGCTGAGATCAGGCGCTCGGCGGAGAGGGTCACGCTTGCGCCTTTGGCATCCTCGACATGGGCGGTGACGCCATCCTTCGCCTTCTCGACTTTCGTCACTTTGGCGCCCGTGAATATCTTGATACCGGCTTTCTCGAAGCGCTTGCGGGCATGCGCGGCGATCTCCGCATCCTCGACAGGGAGGATTTGCGGCAGGAGCTCGACGACCGTAACCTCCGCGCCCATGTCGCGAAAGAAGGACGCGAACTCGATGCCGATCGCCCCCGATCCCATGACGAGGAGGGACTTCGGGATGGCAGGCGGCACCATCGCCTCGAAATAGGTCCAGATCAGCTTTCCGTCCGGCTCGATGCCGGGGAGAACCCGCGGTCTCGCGCCCGTCGCCATGATGATGTGCTTGGCTTCGTAATTGCCCGTGCCGAGTGTCCCTTTCGGCGCGGGGTGAGCGGGCTGCATGGGTGGCTTCTTCGTGGTGCCGACCGTGATCTTCCCCGGCGAGTCGATTGTGGCCTCGCCCCAGATCACATCGATCTTGTTCTTCTTCATCAGGAAGCCGACGCCGTCATTGAGGCGTTTCGAGACGCCGCGCGAGCGCTGCACGACGGCTGAAGCATCGGGGCCGATCTTGCCTTCGAGGAGAAGGCCGTAATCCTTGGCGTGTTGCACGTAATGCAAAATCTCGGCGGAGCGCAGCAGGGCCTTCGTCGGGATGCACCCCCAGTTGAGGCAAATGCCGCCGAGATGCTCCCTCTCGACGATCGCGGTCTTGAAGCCGAGCTGCGCCGCCCTTATCGCGGCGACATAGCCGCCTGGGCCGGAACCGATCACGATGATATCGTAAGGATTTGCCATGATCGTCTAAGCCTTCCTTCCAAGCTCCCGCTCGCCGGCCGCCTTCGCCGTGCTCCCACGAAGAGCAGCCGCTGAATAAGGACTTTCAGCGCAGACGAGGCTTCGCGGCAAGCCCAAAAGCGTGCACCGGCAAGATGGCAACCCGCACCGAGCCTCGACCTTCCGAAATCGTGGTCCACGATTTAAGCGATTCCAATTGCGTCTTCGTCACGAAACTGTCATGCGCCACGAGGAGGAACGGATTGCCAAAAGAGGGAGCCCAATCGATGAAGACCGCGCATTTCATCTTCGCGACCGTGCTGGCCATGGGGGCGGCGCTTTCGGCAAGCGGTTCGGTCCTTGCGGCCGATCAACCGCATAACATCGTGCTCTTCGTGGCCGACGGCTTGCGCGCCCGTATCGTCAACAATCAGACGGCCCCGGTGATGGCATCCGTGCGCGACAAGGGTGTCCGCTTCGCCAATAGCCACTCGATCTTCCCGACCTTCACGACGGCGAACGCTTCGTCGATGGCGACGGGACATTTTCTCGGCGACACGGGCGATTTCTCGAACACGATCTACACGGGTTTTCCGGTTCCCGGCGCTGGAAACTCGCTCACCCCCTTCCTCGAGAGCGATCCCGTTCTCGGCGATGTCGATGAGCATTTCTCCGGTGATTATCTCGACGAGATCACGATTTTGCGGGCGGCACGCGAGGCGGGTTTCCAGACCGCCGCGATCGGTAAGCTCGGCCCGACGCTGATCTTCGATCACACCGAGCGAACCGGCCAGAAGACGGTGATCATCGATGATTCGACCGGCACGAAGAACGGCATTCCGCTTGCGGGCTGGCTGACGGATGGGCTCAATGCCGCGAAGCTGCCGCTCGCCGCCCCGACGCGCGGCGACAATGGCAAGGCGGGAAATGCGAAAACGGCGGGCACGCTCGCTCCCAATGCCGAGCAGCAAGGCTGGATGATCGACGCGACGACCAAGGTGGTGCTCCCCGAGTTCAAAAAGGGGGGCAAGCCTTTCGTGCTCGTCTTCTGGGCGCGCGATCCTGACGGCACCCAGCACAATCAGGGCGACAGCCTCAATATGCTCGTGCCCGGAATCAACGGGCCGACCTCGCTTGCCGGAATCAAGAATACCGATGACGATCTCGGCAAGCTCCGCCAGGCGCTCGTCGATCTCGGCCTCGACAAGACAACCGACGTGATCGTGACGGCGGATCACGGCTTCTCGGTGATCTCGAAGCAGAGCGCGACCAGCACCTCGGCCAAGGCGACCTATGCCGATGTGCCCGAAGGCTTCGTTCCGCCGGGCGTCGTCGCGATCGACATCGCCGCGGGCGCCGGCCTTCCGCTTTGGGACCCCGACAATACGGCAGCGCGCATCACCGAAGGCGCCCATCCGAAATTGGGGAACGGTCTCATCGGCGAAGACCCGAACAGGCCTCAGATCGTGGTCGCCGCCAATGGGGGCTCGGACCTCGTCTATTTCCCCGAACCCGTCGACCGCGAGCTCGTGCGCAAGGTGGTCGAAGGCCTGATGGCGCAAGACTATGTGAGCGGGCTCTTCGTCGATGACGCGCTCGGCTCCTACCCGGGCACGATGACCACGAAGGACATCAATCTCAAGGGCACGGCCATCACGCCCTTGCCGGCGATCGCCATCAACTTCGCCTCGAAATGGACGGGCTGCGACGAGCCGACGAATTGCACCGCCGAATTCGCCGACACGATCCTTCAGCAAGGGCAAGGCATGCACGGCTCGTTCAGCCGTGCCGACACCTTCAACTTCATGGCGGCGATCGGACCTGACTTCAAGACGAGCTATGTCGATGAGGCGCCCGCCAGCAATGCCGACCTCGGAAAGACCATCTTCTCGCTTCTCAAGCTCGACCCGCCCGCCCATGGCAAGCTCGTCGCACGCGTGCTCACCGAGGCAATGCCGGGCGGCATGACGCCCGATTTCACGAGCCGCACGCGCAGCTCGAAGCCGAACGAGAAGGGTCTGAGCACCATCCTGCGCTATCAGACCGTGGGCGACACCAAATATTTCGACGCCGCCGGTTTCCTTGGGCGAACCGTCGGGCTTGAATGAGAAGCGAGATAGCGAGTGGCGAGATAGCGAGATAGCAAGTAGTAAGCGGCGAGTTAGCGAGTAACTATTCGCTATTCGCTATTTCGCTACTCGCCATTTTGCTACTCGCTCCTTCAAGAAAAGCTGCGTATCATTTGCCTCCTCGAACTCAATCATGGAGGCGTAACGATGCGTGTCTCGTCAAAGCTTGCCGTTGCGGCGCTCAGCCTTGCCTCTCTTGGTCTTGTCGCGGTACACGTCAACGGCGCGCGCGCCATGCCGGGACCGCTGTCTCCCGATCGCAGCGCCTCGGTCGTCGTGCTCGCGGCCGAAGGGCCCCTCGACATCAATACGGCGACGAAGAAACAGCTTTCCGCGCTTCCCGGCATTGGGGACGCGCGTTCGGACGCGATCATCAAGGGCCGGCCCTACAAGGGCAAGGATGAGCTGGTGCAGAAGAACATCATTCCCGACAGCGTGTATCAAGGGATCAAGGACAAGATCATCGCCAAGCAAAAGTAATCGATTTGGGAGTGATCCGCGAAGCCGGACTTCGGTTTCGTTTATGGATCATGCTCGATCCGACGACTGGAGCCTGACGGCTCATCGACTGAAACCGCCAGGCTCCAGGCCAGCACGCAACGATGAGGCTTTGTGACATCCGGCACCACCTTGCGCTTGGCGCCTACCGAATGAGCGCCGAGGGTCCCGCCCCCTTGCCTAGAGATGCAATGTGACATACGCGCCGGAGCGCTTCCCGGCGCCGTGGCGCCGGGTGAGCGCTTTTCGTCTCGTGTCCGAAGCTGAAAACGCCTTCCCCCTCCGCCTC
>DASZIL010000056.1:0-1996 GCA_035949255.1 Beijerinckiaceae bacterium
GTTCGAGAATCCGGGCACCAGCATCAGGCAACCACCGATACGGCAGAACAGCACGAACGCGCCGATCGCCGCACCGGGCGCGAGCGCTGCGTGGGGCGCCGCCATCGCCCCCGAGATAAGCGCGGTCACGCGATCGTGCCTAGTGACTTCACCTCGAAGCCACGCGCGATTTCGAGCTGCGACAAAACCGCGAGCGTCGGAAACATGCGCTCGATGATCATGCGCACATAGGGTCGCGTCTCGGCCGCGGTGACGAGCGCAAACAAGCGCCGCTCGTCCATCCGTTTGCGGATCGCCGCCGAAGCCTCGGCTGCAAATTGCTCCATCAGACGCGGGTCGATGTCGAACTCGATCACCTCGCCCTTCGCGTCCCGCTTGAGGGCCTGATGGAACGTCAGATCCCAGCGATTGCCGAGCCTCAAAACGGCAAGCGCACCTTCGTCGGCAAGGTCGCCGCAAATCTGTTGGGAGAGCCGGATGCGCACCTGCTCGACAATCTGCTCAGGCCTTCGCACGTGCGGCGCGACTTCCGCCACCGCCTCCAGAATCAGGCTGAGATTGCGAATGGAGATGCGCTCGGCGAGCAGCAGCTTCAGAGTCGCCAGGAGCCCGGACTGCGAGATTTGTGACGGACACATGTCGTCGAGCAACCGCTTGTACTCGGGCTCGAGTCGATCGAGCAGCGCGCGCATATCCTTGTACGACAAAAGTTGAGCAAGGTTATTGTGGATCACCTCGCTCAAATGCGTGAGCAGCACCGAGACAGGATCGACCGGCCTGAAGCCCGCGCGCCTCGCGTCCTTCACGAATGCCTCGGGGATCGCGATCGCGCGAATGCCAAAGGCGGGCTCGCGCACTTCGTCGCCTGGCAGATTGGGACGTGGTCCGTCACCGATGACGATGAGGTGGTCCGTAACTCGCAACTCTTGGGTCGCGACCGCGGCGCCGTGAATCTTGATCTGATAGGTCCTCGGCGCCGCCCTGATATCGTCGGCGAGACGGATCTCCGGAACCACGAAGCCATATTGGCGCGCGAACTTGCGCCGCATCTTGGCGATGCGGGAGCCGATCTCGTCGCGCGAGGGCAGTAGCGCGGCGTTGAGCTCCTTGCTTAGCACCAGCTCGATCTCGAACGACTTCAGCTGCTCCTTGATCGAGGTGCGCGCCTCGGCCTTGGTCCGCTCCTCGCTCGCTGCGGCTTTCGCCGCCTCGGCGACGCGATCCTTCTCAATGCGCCGGGGGATGGCGATGCCGACAAAGGCCATCAATCCGCCTATGAGCGCGAATGGGAGGAACGGCAGCCCGGGAACGACGCCGAGCACCGCCATTGCCAGCGCGGCGAGAAAGAGCGCGTTGGGGTAGCCGCTCAATTGGTCGATGACGGCTTTGTCGGCCGAGCCGCTGGTGCCGCCCTTGGCCACGAGCAGGCCGGCGGCGAGCGAAATGATGAGCGCCGGAATCTGGGTCACCAGGCCGTCGCCAACAGAGAGCTTGGTGAAGACGTCGGCCGCGGCGCCGAGCGTCAGGCTGTGCCGGGTGACACCGATGATGATGCCGCCGAAGATATTGACCGCGAGAATGATGAGCCCGGCGATCGCGTCGCCGCGGACGAACTTCGATGCGCCGTCCATCGAGCCGAAAAATGCACTTTCCTCCTCGAGCTCGCGCCGGCGCGCCTGCGCCACCTTCTCGTCAATGAGGCCGGCGGAGAGGTCCGCGTCGATCGCCATCTGCTTGCCGGGAATGGCGTCGAGGGTGAAGCGCGCCCCGACCTCGGCGATGCGGGTTGCGCCCTTGGTGATGACCAGGAAGTTGATCGTCACCAATATGAGAAAGACGATAATGCCGATGACGAAATCGCCGCCCATCACCAGGTGGGCGAAGCCGCCGATGATATAGCCCGCCGACGTCGGGCCCTGTTCGCCACGCGAGAGGATGAGCCGGGTGGTCGAAATGTTGAGCGCGAGTCTGAGGATCGTCGCCACCAGGAGCACGG
>DASZIL010000057.1:0-1924 GCA_035949255.1 Beijerinckiaceae bacterium
AGATTGGAGTTGCGGCTCACCGTGTCGAAGGCGATGAGCCTCTCGATGCACGCGAGGGTCCTTGGATCGGGCACGGGCGAACGCGGCATTCGCTGGCTCCTGCTGTCGCGCGACACTCTGGCAGACGCGGCAGATTGAGCCTACAAACCCGAAGGTCAAGCCATCCGAGCCGATCATGCCCGATGTCGTCGTCATTGGTGGAGGAATAACCGGCGCCGCCGCCTCGCTCTCTCTCGCGGAAGAGGGTCGGGCGGTCACGCTGATCGAGAAACATGGCATCGCCGCCATGGCTTCCGGCTGGACGCTTGGCGGCGTGCGCCAATCGGGACGCGACCCCGCCGAATTGCCGCTCGCGCGCGCGGCCGTCAAAGTCTGGGCGACGCTCGGCGAGCGGCTCGGGCGGGACGTGCATTACCGACGTCAAGGCAATCTGCGCCTCGCGCGCACCGAGGCCGAGGTCGCGATCATCCGCGCGCTCGTCGAGCGGCAACGCGCCGAGGGGCTCGATCTCGAGTTCCTCGCGACGAATGCCGCCGTGCGTGAGCGCGCGCCAGCGATCTCCGAGCACGTGCTCGCGGCCTCGTTTTGCCCGAGCGACGGTGACGCCGATCCGGTCGCGACGACGCAAGCCTTTGCCGAAGCCGCGAGGCGCAAGGGCTGTGTGGTTCGCGAAGGTCTCGCGGTCGAGGCCATCCGCGTCGAGCGAGGACGCGTCGCCGGTGTCGAGACAAGCGAGGGTTTCGTTTCGGCGGCTTTGGTGATCGTCGCGGCGGGCGTGAACACGCCCGCGCTCCTTGCAGGGCTCGGGCTCGACCTGCCGCTCAGAGTGACGCTCGTGCATGTGCTGCAGACGGAAGTCGTGCCGCGCATGCTCGATCAGGTGTTCGGCGTCGCCAATGCGGATTGCGCCGGCCGGCAGGAAGCCGATGGGCGGCTTCGTGTCACCTCGGGGTCGCTGCCCTTTTCGGGCGATCCCAACCGATGGAGTGATCAAGCGCTCGCACCGGGGCAAACGGAAATCCGGCGCCTCAGGGAACTCGTCGCCAGGGTGCTGCCCGTCATGAAGGACGCACCTCGGCATCACGCCTGGGGCGGCCTCATCGATCTTACGCCAGACGCGTTGCCGGTGCTTGATGCGCCCGACGAGATCTCGGGCCTCGTGATCGGCGCCGGCTTCTCAGGACATGGGTTTTGCCTCGGCCCGATGAGCGGCGAGATTCTTGCCGATCTCGCGCTCGGCCGCGCTCCGCGCCATGATGTTTCGGCCTTCCGCCTCGCGCGCTTCGCGGCCGCGGGCGGGCGGAGGCCGGCCGCGCTCAGCCTGCACGGGTGAGACGATGCTCAACCCGCACGGCCGCGTCGTCCTCATCTCCGGCGCCAATCGCGGCATCGGCTTTGCGATCGCCAAGACGCTCTACGAAAAGGGCTACACGGTAAGCTTGGGCGTGCGCGATCCGCATGCGCTCATGAGCGCCATTGCGCATTGGAACGAGCTTCGCCTGCACACCGCCCATTACGAGGCAACCGATTGGAGGACGCACGCCGCCTGGGTGGAATCGGTCGTCGAACGGTTCGGGCGTCTCGACGGCCTCGTCAACAACGCCGGGATCGCCTCAAGGGGCACGATTCGCGACGTCGACGAGAAGGAGCTCGACTTGATATTCGCGGTGAACTGCAAGGCGCCGCTGAACATGATCCGGCAAGCCTTGCCGCATCTCGAAGCTTCGGGCTCGGGACGCATCGTCAACGTCGCCTCGCTTTCGGGCAAGCGCGTGAGGAACGACAATATCGCCTACAGCATGTCGAAATTCGCGGTGGTGGCGCTCACCCATGCGGTGCGCCGCCTCGGCTGGGACAAGGGCGTGCGCGCGACCGCGCTTTGCCCTTCCTTCGTGCGCACCGACATGACGGCCGGCGCGACGCC
>DASZIL010000058.1:0-49149 GCA_035949255.1 Beijerinckiaceae bacterium
TGGCGTGATGCGCCGCGTGCCGCGCGAGCATCTGCGCGCCGCCGCGAGCCTCGGCGCACCGCCTCTCCTCGTTTTCCGCAGGGTGTATCTGCCGCAAATCCTGCCGGGCGTGATGGCCGGGGCGCTTTTGGTCTTCGTCACTTCGCTCGGCTATTACATCACGCCCGCGCTCGTCGGCGGACCGGGCGACCAGATGGTCAGCTATTTCGTCGGGTTCTTCACCAATGAATCCGTGAATTGGGGAATGGCCGCGGCGCTCGGCTCGCTCCTGCTCGCCGCGGTCGTGGGCATCTATGCAGCGCTCGCGGGTCCGACCGGCGTCAACCCGGCGCGGACGATCTGAGCATGCGCGACAGTCCCCACGATCCGTTGACCGGGCGCTTGGGAAAGCCGCTCATCGGCGTCGTCGCCTGGTCGGTCCTGGCGTTCCTGATCTTGCCGCTTCTCGTCGTCATTCCGCTTTCGCTCACCTCCGGCACGCTTCTCACCTATCCGCTGCCCGGCCTCTCGCTTCGCTGGTATTCGGAATTCCTCGGCAATCCCGTTTGGCTCACTGCCACCCGCAACAGCCTTGCGCTCGCGTTCGGCGTGACGCTTCTGGCGACACCGCTCGGAACGCTCGCTGCCTTCGGGCTCGTGCGTCCGGAATTCCCCTTCCGGCAACCGGTGACGGCGCTCTTGCTCACGCCTTTGCTCGTGCCGCTCATCATCGTCGCCGTGGCGAGCTTCCTCGCCTTCTCGCGCATCGGCTTGACCGGCGGATATCTGAGCCTGCTTCTCGCGCACACGGCGCTTGCCCTTCCGTTCGTCGTGATCACCGTGCTGGCGAGCCTGCGGACACTCGATCCCTGGCTCGAGCGCGCCGCGGCCACGCTCGGCGCCATGCCGGCCCAGACGTTCCGCCGCGTGACCTTGCCCCTGATCCTGCCGGGCGTGGTAAGCGGTGCGCTCTTCGCCTTCGTGACCTCGTTCGACGAAGTCGTCGTGGCGCTCTTCCTCGGGGGGCCCGAGTTCCGCACCTTGCCGCGCCAAATCTGGAGCGGCGTGCGTGAGAGCATCACGCCGACGGTGACCGCGGCGGCGGTGCTGCTCGTCCTTTTGTCGCTCCTCGCCATGGCGGCGGTCGAGCTCCTGCGTCGCCACGCGGAGCGCACCCGGATGGCCGGAGCCGGAGGCGCGCCATGAACGGGCGGGCGACCCTCATCAAGGCGCGCTGGGTCGTGGGCTTCGATGGGCGCGAGCACCGGCTCATCGAGAACGGATGCGTCGCCTATGCGGGCGACAAGATCCTCCATGTCGGGACGGCATGGGACGGCGAGGCGAGCGAAACGATCGAGGCACCCGATCATCTCGTCATCCCGGGGCTGATCAGCACCCATGCCCATATTGGGGCGGGGCTCGGGGACCGCCTCATCGTCGACGCCGGACGGCGCGACCTTCTGCGCTCCGGCTTCCTCAATTACGAGCCGCGCCGCGAGGGCCGCCCAGGCTTCGGCGAGAAGGAGGACAAGGAAGCCTCCATCCGTTTCGGCATGGCCTGCCTGATCCGTCATGGCGTCACGACGGTCGTCGAGATGGGCGGGGCGGTTTTCGACAAGGGCCGCACCATGGCCCGCCTCATCGGTGAATCGGGCTTGCGCGTCTACTACGCCCCGATGGTCACCGCGGGCGATTATCGCTTCGGCAGCGGGGGCGAGCTCGAGCGCCTTCTCGACGAGCGCGAAGGAGACCGTACGCTCGAGGAGGCCTGCGCCTTCGCGGATGAGTTTCACGCGCGCCATGATGGACGCCTGCAAGCCATCCTGGTCATCAACGAGGCCTACAACGCGACGCCCCGCCTGATGCGAAGAACCAAGGAGGAGGCGCGCCGCAGGGGGCTTGGGATCACGCTCCACATCGGCGAGCAGGTGTGGGAATTCCATCACGCGCTGCGCAGCACCGGCAAGACGCCGGTGGCCATTCTCGAGGCGGAAGGCCTGCTCGGGCCGGAGGTGATCCTCGGACATTGCCGCTTCACCGGCGGCAACAGCATGACGGCCTATCCTTATGACGACGACCTCGACATCGTGGCGCGCAGCGGCGCGACGGTCGCCCACGCGCCGCTCGCCGGAACGCGCCGAGGCGGTGCGCTCGAAAGCTTCGATCGCTATCGCAAGCGCGGCATCAGGATGTCGATGGGCACCGACACCTATCCGCTCGACATGATCAGCGAGATGCGCTGGGCCTCGATCATCTGCAAGATCGAGGACGCCAATCACGAAGCGGCGCCGGCGACCGCGGTCTTCAACGCGGCGACCCTCGGGGGCGCGGATGCCCTGCGCCGGCCCGATCTCGGGCGCCTTCAGCCCGGCGCCAAGGCGGATATCGCGATCGTCAACCTCGCGACCCTGCGCGCCGGACCCGTGCGCGATCCGATCCGCACGCTCGTGCATGCCGCGACCGGCGAGTGCGTCGACACCGTGATCGTCGATGGCCGGACACTGCTGCGTCATGGCCGGTTCACCCTCTGGGACGAACGGGAGATCCTGCGAGATGTACGCAGCTCGGCAAAGGCCGTTTGGGAGGCGTTCCCGAGCTACCACTGGAGCGGACAACGCGTCGACCAGGTTTTCCCGCCCTCCTTTCCGGCATGGATCGAGCCGGCGACAAAGATGCATTCGGATGAGGCCCCATGAACTCGCCCCTGCGCATGCGTGAAATCGAGAAGCGCGTTTCCGATGCCGCTCCGCTCGTTCGCTTCATGGGCGTGCAAAAGAGCTATGACGGCACGACCCTCGTGGTGAAAGGCCTCGATCTCGACGTCGCGCGAGGCGAGTTCCTCACGCTTCTTGGCCCCTCTGGCTCCGGCAAGACCACCTGCCTCATGATGCTCGCCGGTTTCGAGCTGCCGACCGCGGGCGAGATCCTGCTCGACGGGCGGCCGATCTCGCGCTTGCCGCCGAACCGGCGCGGCATCGGCGTGGTGTTCCAGAACTACGCGCTGTTTCCGCACATGACGGTCGCCGAGAATGTCGCCTTTCCGCTCTCGGTTCGCCGCATGTCGCGCGACGAGATCGCGACCCATGTGCGCCGCGCCCTCGACATGGTGCAGCTCAAGGGCTTCGACCAGCGCAAGCCCGCGCAGCTCTCCGGCGGACAGCAGCAGCGCGTCGCGGTCGCGCGCGCGCTCGTGTTCGAGCCCGAGCTCGTCTTGATGGATGAGCCGCTCGGTGCCCTCGACAAGCAGTTGCGCGAGCAGATGCAGCTCGAGATCAAGCATCTTCAGCAGCGCATCGGCGTGACGCTCGTCTATGTCACCCACGACCAGGCCGAAGCGCTGACCATGTCCGACAGGATCGCGGTGTTCGACCGCGGCGAGGTGCAGCAGCTCGCAACCCCGACGGAGCTTTACGAGGCGCCGCGCAACGCCTTCGTTGCCGGCTTCATCGGCGAGAACAACCGCTTGCCCGGAACCGTCGTCTCGGCGGATGGGGAGTGGTGCACGGTCAAATTGGAGGACGGGCCGGTCATCGAGGCCGTGCGCGTCGGCCGGCACGTGCCGGGCGATCGCGTGATCTTGTCGCTTCGGCCAGAACGCATTTCCCCGGCCGCCGATGCCGACCGCCACGCGAACCGTTTCCCGGCGATCGTCGAGGAACTCATTTATCTCGGCGATCACCTGCGGGTGCGGGTCTCGGGCGTCGGCAGAGCCGATCTCGTCATGAAGATTCCCAATCAGGCCGGTGAGCTCGCCCTGAAGCTCGGCTCGAGCGTGAATTGCGGTTGGCGGCGCGAAGACGTGCGCGCGCTGGGAGACGAGCCTCGATGAATTCGCCATCGCGCACCACCCTCATTCGCGGCGGCACGATCGTCGCCTGGCAGGACGGCGGCCATCGCATTCTCGAGGACGGCGTCGTCGTCTATCGCGGCGACAGCATCGTCCACATCGGCGGGGCCTGGTCCGGCGTTGCCGATGAGGTCGTCGAGGCCAGCGGCAAGCTCGTTTGCCCCGGTTTCATCAGCACGCATGCGCATGTCTCCGACCATGTCGGCGACCGCCTGGTCGTCGATACGGGGCGACGGGATTTCCTGCGCTCGGGATTTCTCAATTACGCACCCCGCCGCCGGCCGGACGGACCGGGCTTCTCTTCGGCCGGCAACCCCGAAGCCTCGTTGCGCTATGGCTTCGCGAGCCTGATACGCAACGGCGTGACGACCGTCGTTCAGCTCGACGGTGGGCCGGGTGACGGCGGCAAGGCGATCACGCGGATCGGCGCCGAATCGGGCGTGCGCCTCTATTACGGGCCTTACTGCAACGGCGGCGACTATTTCTTTGACCGCGCAGGCCAGCTCGAGCGGCATGAGGATGAAGCCGCCGGCTTGGCCGCCCTCGATCGCGCGGGCGAAGCCATCGCGAGCTTCGATGGAAGCGCCGAGGGGAGGCTTCGCGGCATCGTGGTCTTCGACGAGCTGTTCCAGGCAACCCCACGGCTGCTGCGCCGGGTGAAGGAAACGGCGGCGCGCCTCAAAGTCGGGATCACCTTGCATGCAAGCGAGCAGGTCCATGAGTTTCACGAGATCCTGCGGCGCACCATGCGCACGCCGATCGGCTGGCTCGAGGATGAGGGGTTCCTCGGGCCGGAGGTCATCCTCGGCCATTGCATTTACGTGTCGGGCCATCGCTTCACCTCTTACCCGTTCAAGGGCGATTTGGAGGCGATCGCCGCGGCGGGCGCGAGCGTCGCTCACTCGCCCGTGGCGCTGGCAAGGCGCGGCGTGACCCTCGACAGCTTTCAGCGCTATCGCGAGCACGGGATCAATCTCGCGATCGGCACCGATTCCTACCCGCAGGACATTCTCGCCGAGATGAGATGGGCGAGCCTCACCTGCAAGGTCACCGAGCGCAACAACGAATCGGCGAGCGCGGCCGCGGTATTCGATGCGGCGACCATCGGCGGGGCGAAGGCGCTCAGGCGAGACGATCTCGGCCGGCTCGCTGTCGGCGCCAAAGCCGACATCGTGCTGATCGAACTCGACGCGCTGCGCTTCGGGCCGATCCACGACCCCATTCGCGCGCTCGTCTATTGCGGCACCGGCGAGCTCGTCGACACGGTCGTCGTGGCCGGACGCAAGCTCATGGAAAACAAGCGCCTCATCGCCTGGGACGAAGCGTGCATCCTTGCCGAGATGCGCAAGGGCGCGGAGCGGGTCTGGTCGTCATGCTCCAACTGGCACTGGTCCGGGCAGGACATCGACGAGGTCTTTCCGCCGTCACTTTCGCCCTGGGAGGAGAGGCTCGGCTCACGGGAACGAAAGAACCGCCTTCTCGGCTGAGCTGCGAGGCCGGCCGGCGGCAAGAGAATGCAATTCGATTTTGAAACGACGGACCCAAAACAATCACCAGAGCCACGAGGAGGTGCACGATGCCAACGAAGAGAACGACCCTCGGAGCCTTGACGCTCCTTGCAGCCTGCGCATTTCCAGCCGTCCCGAGCGAGGCGCAGGAACACAAGATCACCGTGGTGAGCTATGGAGGCGCCTATACGCAAAGTCAGCGCGAGGCGTTCTACAAGCCTTTCACGGCCGCGACCGGCGTTCGCGTTCAAGAGGAGGATGCGGTCGAAGCCTGGCCTCAGGTCAAGGCCCAGATCGAGGCCGGGAAGGTAACCTGGGATGTGGTGAACGGTGAAACCGCGACCATCCTTCAAGGTTGTGAAACCGGGCTTCTCGAACCCTTCGACTGGAAGCTCGTCGACAAGTCGAAGCTCATTCCCGAAGCGGTCACCGAATGCGGCGTGGGCGGAATCGTGCAGGCGAGCGTCATCGCCTACGACGCCGACAAGATCAAAGGCGACACGCCCAAGACCGTCGCCGATTTTTGGGACCTGAAGAAATTTCCCGGCAAGCGCGGGGTTCGCAAGACGCCGATCACCACGCTGGAATTCGCCCTGATGGCGGATGGCGTGCCGCACGACAAGATCTATCAGGTTCTCGCCACCAAGGAAGGCGTCGACCGCGCCTTCCGCAAGCTCGACGAGATCAAGCCGAGCATCGTGTGGTGGGAATCCTCCTCCTCGCCGCCCCAGCTTCTGGCGGATGGCGAGGTCGCGATGACGACCTCCTGGAACGGACGCATCACGCAGGCCAAGCGCGCCGACAAGAAGAATTTCGTCATCGTCTGGGACGGGCAGAATTACGACGTCGACTTCTGGGGTGTCGTCAAGGGTGCGCCCAACAAGGAGGAGGCGATGAAATTCATCGCCTCCGCGACCGATCCGCAGAAGCAGGCAAAGCAAATGGATTATGTGGCCTATGGTCCGACTGCGGTCGCGGCCATGGCCATCTTGCCCGCCGATTTCGCCGCCGAGCTGCCGAGCAGCCCGGCCAATCTCAAGCAAGGCATACGCAACGACGCCAAGTTCTGGGCTGAGCATCTCGAGGACTTGCAGGCGCGCTTTCAGGCGTGGCTGAGCAAATAGGCCTCAAGGACGCGGGAGGAGGCGCGTGCCGCCTCCTCCTTTCGAGCACGAGTGATGATGAACCAGGTGGCGAGCCTCAGCCGGGCAGGCCTCTCGGGAGCCGCTCGCCTCCCGCGGCCTTTGGGAGCACGGCTTGGCCCCGCTCTCCTCGTCGCGCCGCTCCTCGTCTTTCTGCTCATCGGCTATGTCCTGCCGATCCTGGGCGTGCTCTGGCGCAGCATCGAGAACAGCGAGATCCCCACCGAGCTGCCGCGCACCGTGGAAGTCCTCGCGAGCTGGGACGGGCGTGACCTTCCCCCGGAGGCTGCTTTCGCGGCCTTGCGGCAAGATTTCGCGCAAGCGCAGACGGCCCGCACCATCGGCATCGTGGCGCGGCGCCTCAATCTCGTGACGATCGGCTATCGCACCCTCATTCTCTCGACGGCGATGAAGGTGCAAGCGATGCGGCCTCCTTACAAGGAGGCGTTCGCGGCCACCGATCATCGCTGGAACGAAGCCTCCATCTGGATCGCGCTGAAGCGGCTTGGCCGGCCCGTGGCGCCCGATTTCCTCTTGGCGGCCGTCGATCTCGAGGAGGGCGAGACCGGCATTCGGCGGGTCGATCCCGATCGCGCCATCTATCTCGACGTGCTTTGGCGCACCGTGGAGATCAGCCTTTCCGTCTGCGCGCTCTGCCTCGTGCTCGGCTTGCCGCTCGCCTTCCTGATCGCCTCGAAGGCGCGCTGGACGAACGTGCTGATGACCTTCGTGCTTCTGCCGTTCTGGATGTCGCTCCTGGCGCGAACGGCCGCCTGGGTCGCGCTTCTGCAATCGCAGGGACTCGTCAACAAGCTCCTCGTCGAGCTCGGCGTGGTGGCGCAGCCGCTTGCCCTCATGTTCAATCGCGCCGGCGTGCTCATCGCCATGACGCATATTCTCCTGCCCTACATGGTGCTGCCGCTCTACGCCTCGATGCGCGCCGTGCCGGTCGAGCTCGTCCGCGCCGGGCTCTCGCTCGGGGCGGGTCCGCTCACCGTGCTTTCGCGCATCTACCTGCCCTTGATCTTTCCGGGCATCACGGCGGGCTCGATGCTCGTGATCATCCTGGCGCTCGGCTATTACATCACGCCGGCCCTCGTCGGGGGCACGCAAGACCAGATGCTTTCCTATTTCGTCGCCTTCAACGCGAGCCAGGTCCTCAATTGGGGGCTAGCCTCGGCGCTCGCCGTGCTGCTTCTCGTGGCGCTCGCGCTCTTGTTTGCCCTCTATCGGCTGTTGTCGCACGGCGCCCGGCCGGAGCCGGCCTGAGCCATGTTCGACCTCCTCCTCGCCCGCCACCCTTTGGGCAAATTCCTGCTTCTCGGATTTTGTGCGGCCGTGCTCGCCTTCCTGATGGGGCCGCTCCTCGTCATCGTGCCGCTCTCCTTCAACAGCGAGCCTTACTTCACCTTTCCGCTCGCCGGCTTCTCGACGCGCTGGTACGAGGCCTTCTTGGAAAGCGACAATTGGCGGCTCGCGCTCCGTAACAGCGTCGTCGTCGGCTGCTCGGTCGCGTTTCTCTCGGTCGTGCTCGGAACCATGGCGGCGCTCGGCCTCGCGCGCCTGCGTCCAAGCTGGCGCCGCGCGCTCACGGCGGTGCTTCTCGCGCCGATGATCCTGCCTCTCGTGATCAGCGGCATCGCCATTTATTTCGCCTATGCGCGCGTCGGCCTCACCGACAGCCTCCTCGGTCTCGTGCTGGCGCACACCATGATCGCCTCGCCCTTCGTGGTGATCGCGGTCACGGCCGTGCTCGCCCGCTTCGACGAGACGCTCATGCGTGCCGCCTCGAGCCTCGGCGCGGGAAGCTTCACGGCCTTCTTTCGCGTGCGCCTCCCGCTCATCTGGCCCGGCATCCTCACCGGCGCGATCTTCGCCTTCGTCGCCTCCTTCGACGACATCGTGATCGCGCTCTTCGTGACCTCGGCTGAACAACGCACCTTACCCCGACAGATGTGGAGCGGCGTGCGCGAGAATCTCGACCCGACGATCCTTGCCGTCGCGACGATGCTCGTCGCCCTGGCGGCCCTCGTCACGCTTTCCACCGCCTGGCTCGGCGCGCGCCGCGGCCGACAACATCCCGGATTGATCGCATGAAGCTCAGCTACTCGCCGACCTCGCCTTACGCGCGCAAGGTGCGCGCCGTCGCGCATCTCAAGGGCCTGCCGGAGCGCATCGAGCTCGTCGCCATCGACACCTGGAACGTTCCGCAAAGCCTTCGCGCCGCCAACCCGCTCGGCAAGATCCCTTGCCTCGAGCGTGATGACGGCACGAGCCTTTATGATTCTCCGGTGATCTGCGAATACCTCGACCAAATGACGCCGGCGCCCCGGCTCTTCCCTCCGGAAGGCGAGGCGAGATGGGTGGCGCTCAGGCTTCAGGCGCTCGCGGACGGCATCATGGACGCGGCGGTCGAGCGCTATGTCGAGCAGCACCGTCCGCCCGACAAGCAGATGGCGGAGTGGTCGGCCCGGCAGGCAAGCGCCATCACCCGCGCGCTCGACCATCTGGAAGCGCGGCCCGCGGAACTCGCGAGCGAATCCATCGGCACCGTCTCGCTTGCCTGCGCGCTCGGCTATCTCGATCTGCGCTTCCCAGCCGATCATTGGCGAAACGGTCGTGCGGCGCTCACCGTCTGGTTCGAGATGTGCGCGAACCAACCCTGGATGATCGCGACGAAGCCGGTCTTGAAGAAGGGATGAGAACGAAGGCGAAAGGAAGCCAAGTCGAGGCCGCGCCCCGCCCACCTCACTTCTCGTCGTAAGGGTTCTTGCCTTGGCGAAGCGAGAGCCGGATCGGCGTTCCCGGAAGGCCGAAGGTCTTGCGCAGACTGTGCGTCAGGTAGCGGGTGTAGGCAGCGGGCAGTTCGTCGAGCTGATTGCCGAAGATCGCGAAATGAGGCGGCCGCGCCTTCGCCTGGGTCGCGTAGCGAAGCTTGATGCGCCGTCCCGAGATGGCGGGCGGGGGATGGCGCGCCGTCACCCCTGAAAGCCAGCGGTTGAGCTTGGCGGTGGGCACGCGCGTGTTCCACACCGCATAGGCGTCGAGAACCGCGACCATCATGGCGTCGATGCCGCGCAGCGCGAGACCCGACACCGGCACGACCGCGACGCCGTCGAGCTGCGCCAGCAAGCGGCTCGCCTCGGTTCGCAACTCTTGCAGCAATCCCGGCCGATCGGAGACGAGGTCCCATTTGTTGACGGCGATCACGAGGGCGCGGCCCTCGCGCTCGACGAGCGAGGCGAGCGTGAGGTCCTGCTTCTCGAAAGGGATCGTGGCGTCGAGCAAGAGCACCACCACCTCGGCGAAACGCACGGCGCGCAGGGCGTCGGTGGCCGCGAGCTTCTCGAGCTTGTCCTCGACGCGCGCGCGCTTGCGCAAGCCGGCCGTGTCGAAGAGCTTGAACGGACGCCCGCGCCATTCGTAATCGAGGCCGATGGCGTCACGCGTGATGCCGGGCTCCGGCCCGGTGAGCAGTCGCTCCTCGCCGAGCATGGCGTTGATCAGCGTCGATTTGCCGGCGTTCGGCCGCCCCATGACGGCGATGCGCAAGGGGCGCGACGGATCAGCGTCCCCCTCAGCGGCGCCTTCCGCTTCCGGCTCCTCGGCGAGCGAAGAGGGATGTGTGGCATGCTCCTTGACGGCCCGCACCTTCGAGTTGCGCCGCGCTTGGCGCTTCGAAACGGCGGGGAGATCACCTTCTTCTTCATCCGCGCGCGCCGGCGACGCCGGCAGCAGCGCGGCGAGCGCCTGATGCAGATCGCCAAGCCCAAGCCCGTGCTCGGCCGAAAAACCGATGGGCTCGCCGAGCCCGAGCGCGAAAGCCGCATAGGCCCCTTGCTCGCCCTCCCGGCTTTCCGCCTTGTTGGCGATGAGCAAAACGCGCTTGCCGGAGCGCCGCACGAGCGTGGCGATGTCGCGATCGGCCGGCAAGAGCCCGGCGCGCGCATCGACGAGCATCAGCACCACGTCGGAGGTCTCGATCGCGGCCTTGGTCTGCGCCCGCATGCGGCCGGTGAGAGAGGCCGAGGCCGCCTCCTCGAGCCCTGCCGTGTCGATCACCGTGAAGGCAAGATCGCCGAGCCGCGCCTCGCCCTCGCGACGGTCGCGCGTGACGCCGGGGCGGTCATCGACGAGCGCGAGCCTGCGCCCGACCAGACGGTTGAACAAGGTCGACTTGCCGACATTCGGCCGCCCGATGATGGCGACTACGGGCGCACGTGAAGCCGTGCCGGACGAGCTCATGGCACCGCCGAGTCCCGAAGACGATAACGCCGATCGGTCGGAAGCTTCAAGCGCGGCGTGCCGCGGAAAAGGGCGCGACCTTGATCTTTGCCCGATCGAGACGCTTGCGCACCGCCTTGGCGAGCGATACGGCCGCCGGCGTGTCGCCATGGATGCAGACGGTGTCGATGGCGATCTTCTTCACCTTGCCGTTGACGCTCGTGATGGCCTGCTCCTCGACCATGCGCTGCACGCGCTCGGCGACCTTTTCAGGATCGTGCAGCACGGCGCCCGGCTTGCGCCGCGAGACGAGAAGCCCATTGTCCTCGTAGGCGCGGTCGGCGAAGACTTCGGTGATGGTCTTGAGGCCCGCCTTCTCTCCCGCCTCGACGAGCTTCGAGAACGGCAAGACCACGAAGGCGAGCTTGGGGTCGACGCCTTTGATGGCGGCGGCGAGCGCATTCGCCATCATCTCGTCCTCGCAGGCCATGTTGGACAAGGCGCCGTGGATCTTCACATAGGTCACGCGGTGGCCAGCGAGCGCGGCGATGCCCTGAAGGGCGCCGATCTGATAGGCGACGAGCGTCTCGATCTCGCTCGCGGAAAGCCCTTGGATCTGGCGGCGCCCGAAACCTTCGAGATCGTGGAAGCCGGGATGAGCGCCGATCGCCACGCCCTTCTGTTTCGCGAGCTTCGCCGTCTTGAGCATGATCTGCGGATCGCCGCCGTGAAGGCCGCAAGCCACATTGGCGCTCGTGATCAAATCGAGCATGGCGTCGTCATCGCCCATCTTCCAGGGGCCGAAGCTTTCTCCCATGTCGCAATTGAGATCGACTTGCATGGCGGGCTCTCCGTTGGCGAGTAGCGAGTAGCGAAATAGTGAAGAGTGAGGAGTGAGGAGTGAGGAGTGAAGAGTGAAGAGTGAAGAGTGAAGAGTGAAGAGGTGCGAGCCGTGGCGAGGTTCACACCTCCCCTCTCATTTCTCAACTTGCTATTCGCTACTCGCTATTCGCCCTTCACTTTTCACTTTTCACTTTTTCACTCTTCACAAGCCTTTCCACATGTTCCCCGATTTGCGCCAGCATCGTGGCGAAGCGGCACGCTTCCTTTTGCGCCTCCTCGATCGGCAGCGATGCGAAGCGCACGCGACCGCCGGCTTGCGTCTGTGCGAAGCGCGGCAGATCGGCCGTGATGATCGTCGCGATCTTCGGATAACCGCCGGTCGTTCCGCGATCGGCGAGAAGCGCGAGCGGCTGGCCGTTGCCGGGCACCTGGATGCTGCCCGGCACCGTTCCGTCCGAGACGATGTTGAAACCATCCCCGTGGGCGAGCTTGGGTCCTTCGAGCCGGTAGCCCATGCGATCCGATCTCGGCGAAACCCGCCATTCGGCGCCGAAGAACAAGGCCACGGCCTCGGGCGTCATGGCGTCGTCCTGCGGCCCCAGCACGACCCGGATCGGGCCTTGCTCGACCGAAAAGGGCTTGAAGCGCCGCTCGAATTCTTGCTCTTTCGCCGTGCCGACCTCGAGCCGGTCGCCGCCCTGAAGTGGTCGCGGATAGGGGCTTCCGAGCCCCGCCCTCGCCGAAACCGACAAGCTGCCGTAGACCGGCTTTCCCGCGATGCCGCCCTCGACGCCGAGATAGCTGAAGACGCCGGAACGCGCGGCGCTTACGGCGAATGCCGCGCCTTCAGGGATCAACACGGTTTCATTCACCCAGGCGGCTCGCCCGTCGAGTGTCGCGGCCCGGTCGGCGCCTGCGAGCGAGACGCGCACGCCTCCTCCCACGGCCCGGAATTCCGCCCCGAGCGGGCCGATCTCGATCGCGGCCGCCCCGATCTTCTCGCCCACCAAGGCGTTGGCAATGGCGAGCGATTTGAGGTCCATCGCACCGCTCGGGGTCAGGCCGTAGCGCTGCGCCCCCGAACGGCCTTTGTCCTGCACCGAAGTTGCCGGCCCGACCTTGTCGACGACGAAAAAGCTCATGCGTCGACGATCTCCGCGACCATCTCGCCGGCTTCGCCCGCCCGGTCGAGCGCGTCCCATTCGCTTGCCGGAACCGGAACGAAGGTGACGTGATCTCCGGGCTCGATCAGGAAGATAGGATCGCGGCCCGGATGATAAGTGCGCACCGGCGTGCGGCCCAAAATGTTCCAGCCGCTCGGAGCGGCGATGCATTGAATTCCTGTCTGAATGCCGCCGATCGCGATCATCCCCGCAGGCGCCTCGAGGCGTGGCTCTTGCCGGCGCGGCGTCGCGAGCATCGGGTCGAGGCCGCCGAGATAGGTGAAGCCCGGCAGGAAGCCGAGCATATAGACGCGGTAATCCGCGCCCGAGTGACGCGCGATCACCTCCTCGGGCGTGAGCTCGGCCCGCTTGGCGACCGCCTCGAGGTCGATGCCGAACTCCCCGCCATAGACGACGGGAACGCGCCAGTGCCGGCCCTTGCGCGAAGGCAAGCCTTTGCGGGTGGCGAAATCCATGAGCTTTCCGCCGAGCTCCGCATAGCCGACGACGGTCGGATCATAATGCACGAGGAGGGACCGATAGGTCGGCACGGTCTCGCGAATGCCCGTCACCTTCTCTTGCGCGATGAGCGCGTCGAAGGCCAACACGCGCCGGTTCAGCTCCGGATCGATGCTGTTGCCGAATTCGACGACGAGCGCGCTATCGCCGCAGGTGAGGAGGCGTGGATAAGAGGTGGGCATGGGGGTCAAGCGGATGATCGGGCTACCGTCTCAATCATGCCCGAGGCGTGAAGTCGAGCCTTTCCTCACGCGCGAGCCCGTTTGGGCGCAAGCTTCCCGTCCGCTCTTCCCATTCTTCTTGTGATGAGCGAAGCTCATGAACCGTCACGGCAAGGGATCGGGCTTCGTCGCCGACGTCAAGGATCGGCGCTCATCCCGCCACGGAGGTCTTGATGCCGAATGTCGCTCACACATCCGTCGCGAAGGCGCGTGGACCGGCCTTGGAGCATGATCTTTCGAGCCCGAGCGGGGCGCGGGCCGCGAGCCGTTCGGGCGCGCTCGATGGACCGACCTCCGGCCTCGCTCCCGGTTTCGTGCAAGGCAATCTCGTGGTTCTGCCGGCCGATCTCGCCAATGATTTCCTGCATTTCTGCCAGCGCAACCCGAAGCCCTGCCCGTTGATCGCCGTCTCGGAGGCGGGCGATCCCAGGCTTGCGTTGCTCGGCGAGGATCTCGACATCCGCACCGATATTCCGCGCTACCGCGTCTGGAAGGACGGTGTGCTGATCGACGAGCCGCAAGAGATTTTGAAATGGTGGCGCGGCGATCTCGTCGCCTTCGTGCTCGGCTGCTCGCACTCCTTCGAGGAGGCGCTCATCGAGGATGGGCTTTCCGTTCGCCATATCGAGCGCTGCACCACCGTGCCGATGTATCGCACCAACATCGCTTGCGTCCCCGCGGGTCCGTTCAAGGGTCCGATGGTGGTGTCGATGCGGCCCTTCAGGCCGGCCGATGCCATTCGCGCCATCCAGATCACGACGCGCTTTCCTGCCGTGCACGGCGCGCCGGTACATATCGGCTTGCCCGAGCTCATCGGCATTGCGGATCTCGGCAGGCCCGATTTCGGCGATGCGGTGCGGATCGCGGATGACGAGCTGCCCGTATTCTGGGCCTGCGGCGTCACGCCTCAGGCCGTGATCCAAGCCATAAGGCCACCTTTTGCGATCACCCATGCGCCCGGAAGGATGATCGTCACCGATATCCGCAACAGCAGGCTCGCGGCGCTGTGAGCTTCGCAAGCGCGGGTCGGGGCGCGTCCAGCCGTAAGGACGCGTCGCATCCTTGCGCGACGCCGGTGCTTGGCCGAAACTTTGCTTCGCTCGCGAAGCCAGAGAGGTGAAGGATCATGAACCGCAGAGAAATCATCCTGGGCGGCGCTTCGGCCGTAGCCGTGCTCGGCGCCACGGGGCTTTCCGCGCAACAGCCGGCCGAGGTCCTCATCGGCGCCGTTTACCAGATGTCCGGCGCAAGCGCGCAAGTCGGCGTCGATGCGCAGCATGCCTTCGACACGGCGCTCGATATCATCAACAACGCCCATGATATCGACTTGCCGCTCGCCAAGAACGCGGGACTTGCCGGCCTCGGGGGTGCCAAAGTGCGCGTCATCGTCGCCGATCATCAGGGCGACCCGCAAAAGGGCCGCGCCGAGGCCGAGCGGCTGATCACCCGCGAGAAGGTCGCGGCGCTCATCGGCTCCTATCAGAGCGCGGTCGCCGTCACCATCAGCCAGACAGCCGAGCGCTATCAGGTCCCCTTCCTATCGGCGGATAATTCCTCGCCGAGCCTCCACCGCCAGGGGTTGAAGTTCTATTTCCGCGCCGCGGCGCATGACGAGATGTTCTCGAAGGCGATGTTCGATTTCTTCGACGGGCTCCGACAGAAGGGCCACAAGATCGAGACGCTCGCGCTCTTCCACGAAGACACGATCTTCGGCACGGATTCGGCGAATGCACAACAGAAGCTCGCCGATGAGCGCGGCTACAAGATCGTGACCAACATCAAATACCGCGCGAACTCGCCTTCGCTGACGGCGGAAGTCCAACAGTTGAAGACGGCGGATGCGGATGTGCTCATGCCGTCGAGCTACACCACGGACGGCATCTTGCTCGTCAAGACGATGGGTGAGCTCGGCTACCGGCCGAAAGCCATGGTGGCGCAGGACGCGGGCTTCTCCGAGAAGGCGCTCTACGACGCCGTCGGCGACAAGATCGAAGGGGTGATCAGCCGGGCGAGCTTCTCGCTCGACCTCGCCGCGAAACGCCCCTCCGTCGGCAAGATCAACGAGATGTTCAAGGCGCGATCCGGCAAGGACCTGAACGATCTCACTTCACGCGAGTTCATGGGCCTCCTCATTCTCGCCGACGGGATCGACCGGGCGAAATCGACCGATGGCGAGAAGATCCGAGAGGCGCTCACCGCGACCGATATTCCCGGTGAGCGCACCATCATGCCCTGGAAACGGGTGAAGTTCGGCCCGGACGGGCAAAACCTCGATGCCGATCCGGTGCTTTTGCAATGGACCGGCGGCAAGTTCGTCACCATCTTCCCGCAATCGGCGGCGATCGCCGAAGCCAAGTGGCCGATGAACGCGTGAGGGCGAGGGCGCGCATCGCCGGCGGTTCGGCGACGCGCTTGCGTCTCGCTCGGGGGGCCTTCGTCTCGTGACGCTCCAGGGCCTCGCGCAGATCCTCGCGAGCGGCCTCCTGATGGGGCTCATCTACGCGCTGATCGCCGCTGGCCTCTCGCTCATCTTCGGGCTCATGGACGTCGTGAACTTCGCCCATGGCGAATTCCTGATGCTCGCCATGTACGCGACCTTCGGCATCGTCGCGGCAACCGCGCTCGATCCGGTGCTCGCCGCGCCTCTCGTCGTCGGCGCCATGTTCGTGCTCGGCGCCTTCGTCTATCTTGCGGTCATTCGCCATGCCATGCGGGCCAAGGCCAATATCGGCATGGTGCAGGTGTTCGCGACCTTCGGCCTCGGCATCACCATCCGCGGTCTCGCCCAGCATCTCTTCACCCCTGATTACCGCAGCATCCAGACGAGCTGGCTCTCGGGGCGCACGCTCGATGTCGCGGGCGTCTTCCTGCCGCTTCCGCAACTCCTCGGCGGGGCTTTGTCGTGCCTGAGCTTCGTTGCGCTCTATTTCGTCATCCGGCGCACCGATTTCGGTCGCGCGCTCGAAGCGACGCGCGAGGATGCGGGCGCCGTCGCCCTCGTCGGCATCGACAAGAATCGTGTCTTCGCGCTCGGCTGGGGGCTCGGCGCAGCGCTCGTCGGCATCGCGGGCTCGGTGATGGCGATCTTCTATTACATCCACCCCGATGTCGGCGCCCCCTTTGCGCTCATCGCCTATGTGACGGTGGCGCTTGGAGGATTTGGCTCGATCTTCGGCGCGCTCGCCGCGGGTCTTCTCGTCGGCCTCGTCGAGGCGGTCTCGGCCACCATTCTCGAGCCGTCGATGAAAGCCATCGGCATTTACGCCGTCTATCTCGTCGTCGTCTTCATGCGCCCGCGCGGCCTGTTCGGAAACCTCTGAAGATGGTGGAGCAAAAGCTTTCCGCCCAAAACGCCGTCGTCGCGGCTCCCGCCGAACCGGAAAGCCGCGAACGCGACAGCATCGATCACGATGCGTCGTTGCGTGGCTTCGCGCGGCGCCGGCATCGCGAGCTTGCCGTCGCGGCGGTCGCGGCCGTCGCGGTCGCTCTCCTGCCGCTCGCCATTCACGATGTCTATCTGCAAAACATCCTCGTTCTCACCTTGATGTATGCGGCGCTCTCGCAAAGCTGGAACATTCTCGGCGGCTATTGCGGGCAGATCTCGCTTGGCCACGCCATCTATTTCGGCATCGGCGCCTATATGTCGACGCTGCTCTATACGCATGCCGGGCTCACGCCCTGGTTCGGCATGGTCATCGGCGGCGGGGTCGCCGCGCTCATCGCGCTCACGCTCGGCTATCCGTTCTTTCGCCTGCGCGGCCATTACTTCACCATCGCGACGATCGTGGTCGCCGAGACCGGGCTCCTGCTGGTGCTCAACTGGGATTTCGCCGGCGGCGCCCAAGGCATCCAGATCCCTTATGGGCCCGATAGCTGGGCGCATCTGCAATTCGCGCGCGACAAGCTCCCCTATATCTATTTCGCGCTCGGCTTCGCGGTCCTCACCTTCATCGTGACCTTCGCGATCGAGGATTCGAAATGGGGCTATTGGTGGCGCGCCGTGAAGGACAATGCCGAGGCCGCCGAAAGCCTCGGCGTCGTGGTTTTCCGCTCCAAGATGGCGGCGGCCGCGCTCTCGGCCTTCTTCACGGCGATCGGCGGCAGCTTCTATGCCGCTTTCGTCTCCTATATCGATCCCGACAGCGTAATGGGGTTCCAATTCTCGCTCCTGATCGCGCTGCCCGCGGTGCTGGGCGGGATCGGCACGCTCTGGGGCCCGGCGCTCGGCGCGCTCGTGCTCATTCCCTTGACCGAGCTCACGCGCAGCTATTTTGGCGGCTCGGGAAACGGGCTCGACCTCATCATCTACGGCGTTCTCATCATGGTGATTTCGCTCGCGCGGCCCGAAGGCCTCATGAGCCTTTTCGCCCGCCGGCGTGGAGCGCGGGCAAGCCTAGAAGCTCGAGCAAAGCAATGAGCGCTCATCTTCTCGAGGTTCGCAATGTGACGCGTCGCTTCGGCGGCCTCGTCGCCAACAGCGACGTGTCGCTGGTTGTCGAAGAGGGGGAGATCCTCGGCCTCATCGGCCCGAATGGCGCGGGGAAATCGACGCTCTTCAACCTCATCGCCGGGCTTTATCCGCCGACCTCGGGAAGCATCGTCTTCGCCGGAGAGGAGATCACGAGGCTCGCCGCGCCCGCCCGATGCGCGCTCGGCATCGCGCGCACTTTCCAGGTGGTGCGAAGCTTCGATTCGATGTCGGTCGTCGAGAATGTCGTCGTCGGCGCCTTGATGCGCCATGCGGGTGCGCGCAACGCGCGGCAAAAGGCGCTCGAGACGCTCGAGCTCACCGGGCTCCTCGCGCGCGCCGATGCGCCGGCCGTCGCGCTCACTCCGCCCGAGAAGCGAAGGCTCGAGATCGCGCGCGCTCTCGCGACGGAGCCGAGGCTTTTGCTCCTCGACGAGGCGCTCGCCGGGCTCACGCCTTCTGAAGCCCGCGACGGGGTCGAGCTCGTCCGTCACATCCGCGAGCGCGGCGTCACCATCGTCATGGTCGAGCATGTGATGGAGGTCGTGATGCCGCTCGTCGATCGCGCCGTGGTGCTCGATCTCGGCAAGGTGTTGGCGCAAGGCTTGCCGGCCGAGCTGGTGCGCGACGAGCGCGTGATCGAGGCCTATCTCGGGGCGCGCCACCGTGCTGCTTGAGGTCTCGTCCCTCACCACCACCTATCAGGGTCTCGTCGCTCTCGACGAGGCCTCCCTCGATGTGGCGCCAGGCGAGATCGTGGTGGTCGCGGGCGCGAACGGCGCCGGCAAATCCACCTTGTTGAAGTCGATCGCCGGCATGGAGAAGCCGCGTTCAGGCAAGGTGACGTTCGCGGGCGAGCGCATCGACGGGCTCGCGGCGCATCTCGTCACCAAGCGCGGCATCGCCTTCGTGCCGGAGAACCGGCGCTTGTTTCCGCGTCTCTCGGTCGCAGACAATTTGCGCCTCGGGAGTTATTTGTTCCGGGGCGAAGCCGATCGCGAGGCGCCGATCGAGCGCGTCTTCACGCTCTTTCCGCGCTTGCGCGAACGGCTCGAGCAGCGTGCCGAAACGCTTTCGGGCGGCGAGCAGCAGATGCTCGCCATCGCTCGCGCGCTGATGACGCGGCCGAAGCTCCTGATGCTGGATGAGCCCTCGCAAGGCATCGCGCCGAAGCTCGTGGATGAGGTTTTCGAGGCGATCCTCGCAACGCGGCAAGCCGGCGTCACCGTGCTCCTCGTCGAGCAGCGCTTGTCGGAAAGCCTCGAGATCGCCGATCGCGGCTTCATCCTGCAGACCGGAAAGGTGATCCTTTCCGGCCCTTCTGGCGCGCTTCGTGACAATGCCGAGGTGCGAAGGGCGTATTTGGGGATGTAGCCGGGAGCGAGTAGCGAGTAACGAGTAAGATCGCCCTGACTACCTCCGCTTCTCACTCTTGCCAATTCACTCTTCACTCTTCGCTATCTCGCTATTCGCTATTCGCTTACGCCGCGATCAAAGCCGCCGGCGCCGCGGCTTTCACGCTTTCGTCCACATGCGCCTCGAAGCGTTTGAAATTCTCGCGGAACATGCCGATCAGCCTGCGCGCCGTCTTGTCGAACTCGGCCTTATTGGCCCAAGTCTTGACGGGATAAAGGATGTGCGGCTCGACGCCTGGGACCGAGGAAGGCACGGCGAAGCCGAAATAAGGGTCGCGCCGGAAATCGGCGCGCGCGAGCGAGCCGTCGAGCGCGGCCGAAAGCAGCCTTCGCGTCACGCGGATCGGCATGCGCCGGCCCTCGCCATATTTGCCACCGGTCCAGCCGGTGTTCACGAGCCAGCAATCGACATGATGCTTGGCGATGAGGTCGCGCAGCATGTTGCCGTAGACGGAAGGATGGCGCGGCATGAAAGGCGCGCCGAAACAGGTGGAGAAGGTGGCTTCGGGGTCCTTCACGCCCTTTTCGGTGCCCGCGACCTTGGCGGTGTAGCCCGAAAGGAAGTGATACATCGCCTCGGCCGGCGTCAGCTTGGCGATCGGCGGCAAGACGCCGAAGGCATCACAAGTGAGCATGACGACGTTCTTCGGCATGCCGGCACGTCCCGTCGGGCTCGCATTGATGATGAACTCGAGCGGATAGGCGGCGCGCGTGTTCTCGGTCTTCGAGCCGTCGTCAAAATCAGGCAGGCGCGTCACCGGATCGACGATGACATTCTCGAGCACGGTGCCGAAGCGCGAGGTCGTGGCGTAGATCTCGGGCTCGGCCTCGCGCGAGAGGCGGATGGTCTTGGCGTAGCAGCCGCCTTCGAAATTGAAGACGCCCCTCGACGACCAGCCATGCTCGTCATCGCCGAGAAGAACGCGCGAGGCGTCCGCCGAAAGCGTGGTCTTCCCCGTGCCCGAGAGGCCGAAGAAGATCGCCACATCGCCGTCCGGGCCGCAATTTGCCGAGCAATGCATCGGCATCACGCTCTTCGCCGGCAAAATATAATTGAGATAGGTGAAGACCGATTTCTTCATCTCGCCCGCATAGCTCGTGCCGCCGATGAGCACGACGCCGCGCGTGAAATCGCAAGCGATGATGGTTTCGCTTCGCGACCCATGTCGCTCCTTATCGGCCTTGAAGGAAGGCAGATCGACGATGGTGAGGTCGGGCAGGAAAGTCGCGAGCTCCCCTGAATCGGGGCGAATCAAGAGATTGCGGATGAAGAGCGAATGCCAGGCATATTCGGTGAAGACGCGCACGCGCACGCGATGGGTGGCGTCGGCGCCCCCGTAAAGATCCTGGACGAAAAGCTCGCGGTTTCGCGCATGGGCGATGAAATCCGAGCGCAAAGCCTCGAATTGAGCAGGTGTGATCGCCCCATTATTGGCCCACCAGATCTCGCCCTCGGTAATTTCGTCCTTGACGATGAATTTGTCCTTGGGCGAACGGCCCGTATGGACGCCGGTATCGGCGAGGAGCGATCCGCCGTGAGCAAGGCGGGCTTCGCCACGTTTGAGCGCCTCCTCGACCAGGACCGGCGCGTCGAGATTGGCATGGACGCGTTTGAGCTTCTTGAAGCCGAAGGCTCCGGGCCCCTGCGCGGCGTTCAGCGTCCCGATCACGTCCATGGCTGTTTCCTTCCGTGGAAATCGAGAGGCTTTTTGCTGCGAAAGAGGTGTTCCCCTAGGCCGCAGCGCCTCCTTGGCCTCTTCACAGAGATAAACCGGGAATGCTGCAAAGAAAAGTCGCGCGATCCGCCGCGCCAAGCTATCACATTGCGGCCCGGCGGCCGCTGAGGATGAACGGCGCTTGCGCTGAGGCGGCCCCGGTTCGAGGAAAGGGTGAGGATGACACAGATGACGACAACAGAAGCCGTCGCAAGCCCCCATCGGCCCGGGCGCGGACGCATATTCGAGGACATCACGGCGACGATCGGCGACACGCCCATCGTGCGCCTGAAACGGCTTGCCTCCGCGAAGGGCGTCAAGGCCAACCTTCTGGCGAAGCTCGAATTCTTCAACCCGATCGCAAGCGTGAAGGATCGCATCGGGGTCGCCATGATCGACGCGCTCGAGCGTGACGGCAAGCTGAAGCCCGGCGGCACGCTCATCGAGCCGACCTCCGGCAACACCGGCATCGCGCTCGCTTTCGTCGCCGCGGCGCGCGGCTATCGGTTGATCCTCACCATGCCGGAAACCATGTCGGTCGAACGCCGCAAGATGCTCGCGCTTCTCGGCGCCGAGCTCGTGCTGACGCCGGGTCCTCTCGGCATGAAAGGTGCTGTCGACAAGGCCGAGGAGCTGCACAAGGAGATCCCAGGCTCGGTGATCCCCGGCCAGTTCGACAATCCGGCGAATCCGGAAATTCACCGGCGCACCACGGCCGAGGAGATCTGGAACGATACGCAAGGCAAGATCGATGTTTTCGTCGCCGGCGTCGGAACCGGCGGCACGGTCACCGGCGTCGGCCAGGTGCTCAAGCCGCGCCGGCCGTCGCTGAAGATCGTCGCCGTCGAGCCGGAGGATTCCCCGCTGCTTTCGGGCGGCAAGCCCGGCCCGCATAAGATTCAAGGCATCGGTGCGAATTTCATCCCCTCGATTCTCGATCGGTCCGTCATCGACGAGGTGGTGAAGATCGGCAACCAGCCCTCCTTCGACACGGCCCGCGAAATGGCGCGCATCGAGGGGATTCCTTGCGGGATTTCCTCGGGCGCGGCGGTCGCGGCCGCGCTCCAGATCGGCGCGAGGCCGGGCATGGAGGGAAAGAACATCGTGATCATCATCCCCTCCTTCGCCGAGCGCTACCTCTCGACCGCGCTTTTCGAAGGGCTGTGACCGCGGATCATGCGTCGGTCCTCATGGGATTACCGATCCTCGCTCGTCATGGCTGGGCGCCGGCCCGGCCATCCCCGCCTTTTCATTCGGGGGCGGTAAAAGCGTGGATGCCCGCGCCAAGCGCGGGCATGACGGACACAGCCGGGTGTCGGCCCGTTCCTCCAAAAGGCAAAGGGTTCGCTCTCAAGCGCCCTTGAAAAGCGCGATCACCTCTTCGGGGATCGCCTGCGACTTCATCCGCGTCGGATCATCGGGATGGCGACCGGCCCAAACCCTTGTCTCGCGACCCTCGGTCGCGAGCGCGCCGCCGTTGAACAGCTTGTGCTCGACATCGAAGCTCGAGCGCTTGAAGCTTACGATCGCGCTTTCGACCGTGACCGTGTCGCCGAAGCGCGACGGCAGAATGAATTTCGCCTGCGTTTCCACGAGCGGAATGCCGATGATGCCGAAGCGCTCGATGAGCCGCGGCTTCGGTAGGCCGACATGGGCGAAGAGCCCCGCGGTCGCGGCATCGAACCACTCGAAGAAACGCGGGTTGAAGACGATCCCCGCCGGATCGCAATGTCCCCATTCGACGAGAATTTCCCGCTTGCTGATGACCGCCAAGGCTTGGTCTCCTTTTTTGCGCGCAAGATGGGAAATGGCGAGTAGCGAGTAGCGAGTAGGAGACGGGATAGCGATTGGCCACCTCCCTACTTCCTATTCGCCACTCGCTACTCGCTACTCGCTCATTTTCCCTAATCGGGGGAATGCAGCAAGAGCGGCGGCTTTGGCGCCGGAGGCCGGCGAAGGGGCGGGTTCGGCACGCCCACGACCGTGGGTGCCGCCGGCACGGTGATCTCGGGGGGTAAGGGCGCAAGCTGCAGCACCGGCCCAGGTGCCGGCTCGCTCAATGGGGCCGAACTCGTCCTGCCAGACGTCTGGGCGTCGGGTTGCGGCGGTTGAGCCGGCTTGGCGGGCGGTTGCGGTGCACGGACAAGCGGGGGCGGCAAAGCGGATGGCTCGGACGTCGCGGCCGCGGGTGAAGGCGGTGGTGGCGCCGGAGCCGCGGGTTCTTTCGCGGCGGTTTCGCCTTCCGTCCCGTTCGAAGCCGGGGACGCGACGGGCGAGGGCGAAGGCGTTGCGGGTTCCGGTGGCGGCGGCAAGGGAATCGCCTTTTGCCTTCCGGCCTTCAGCCGTCGACCGAACATCGCCTGCTCGCGCTGATCATATTCCAATAGCTCGATGCGCTCGAGCTCGATGCGCAGACGCTCGACCGAGACCGCCTGGAGGAGGGCGTTGGCGTCGGCCTCGCGCTTCAGCGCGAAAAGCGGGCCTTTCCAGGTGATGGCGGCTGCGAGCGGCACAGGGCTCTCGGGCCTGTCGGTTGAAACCGTCGAGAGGCCGAGACGCGCATCGAGCGTGAGGGTCTTGAGGTCGAGCGCGGCCGTCGCCTCGGCGCCGTCGCCGTCGGAGAGGACGAGGCGCGGAATGGTCGTCCTCAGGATGCCGTTCGTCGCGACGATCGGTGCCTCGAAATCGACGCCGCTCAGCGCGCCGCGCGCCGTCTCCGCCGCGACGACGGCCGAAAGCCGCGCCTTGTCCAAGAGGTTGTCATCGGCGACGGCCCGCGTGAAACCGCGCCGCAAGCCGCTGATCGCGGCCTGCTCGAGCCAGCCGTCAGAGAGGCGCAAGCTGCCGTTGCCACCTGAGCTTGCGACGATCTGCGAGAGGGTCTCTCCGGCGCCGGCGAGGTCGAGCCGCCCGGAGAGCTTGCCGGCGAAGCCCGCCCCCGGCGCGAGGGTCTTCAGGTCGATGCTCTCTCCCGAAAGATGCAGCGCTGAGCGCGCGAGCCCTCCGTCGCGCTCGATGCGCCATTCGCCCTTGAGCTCGCCTCCCGCCAATTCGGCGCTGGCCGAGGCAAGCGTGAGGCCGCGCTCGTCGAGCTCGAGGCTGAGCTTCCCGTCGCGTCCCGCAAGACCGCCACCGACATCGACGAGAGGAGAGGAAAGGCGAAGCGACACCGGCACCTTGGGCGGCTGATAGGGCGGAAAGCGCGTCGCCGCCCAAAGGCCTTGCCCGGCCTGGGTGCGGCCGAGCGCGAGCCCCGCAAGGGTAGGAACCGAGAGGGCTGGCGCCCGGATCGTGCCGGTGAGGCGCGCCTCACCTCCAAAGCCGAGGTTGAGCTCCCCGCTGAGGACCACTCCCAGGAAGCGTGCGTTCAAGCGCTCGAGCGCCAGAGCATCGGCGGAAAGCGTCCAGCCGCCCGCGATGTCGAGGCGCTGTTCGCCGTCGAGGCTCCCGGTAAAGCCGAGAAGCCGTTGGGCAAGGGCGAGATCCGGCGCCGCCGCGCTGAAGCCGCCATGCCCTTCGGGCGCGCCTTGGTCGAAGCGCAGCGTGCCGTCGCCCGCAAGTCTCGCCGCGCCGGCGCTCATATTGGCCGTGATGGCCAAGGAGTGGGTGTCGGTCGGCTTCGCCGTGATCTTCATCTCGCCGCGCCCGAGCGGATCGCCCGGCGCGACCGCAAGGCCGAGCTGGTCGAGTAGCGCCGTGGCCTCGGGCGCCGTGAGAGCGATTTCCCCGGCGCTCGGCGCGAAATCCGCATCGAGCGTGGCGGTGGCATCGAGACGCGAGGCGGCGGCCGTGCCCGAAAGCTTCACCTCGATCGCCGGGCTCGAGGCGGCGCGGCGCGCCGAGAGGCTGAGCGCGAGAGGCTCGAGCGACCCGCGGCGAGCGTTGAGGGTGTCGACGGCGCGCTGCGGAAGAACGAGACGCGAAAGCGCGACGAGCGGCGCGGCCTTGGGCGCCGCGATACGCGCCTCGAAGCTCGATCCTGCCCCGCCGATCGCGCCGGCGCCCGAAAGAGAGAGCCCCTCGAACCCTTGAAGCTGAAGCCGGTCGATCGATGTCTCGCCATCGCGGCGCGATACGGACATGTCGAGCCGCCCGACGTCGCCCGCTCCCTTTCCGGCGCGCAAGCGCTCGACATGGATCTGCAAGCTCCCGGCGAGCGAAGCCGGAAAGACCCGTGTCACGGCCCCGAGCGGCCAATTCTCGAGGTCGAGATCGCGGCTCGCGAGCTCCGCCTCGACCCGCGCCGCGCGACCGTCGCGCGCGGCTTTCACGCCGAGCTTGCCGGTGATCCGGGACCCGGCGAGGGTGAGGTCGAGCCCGTCGACGCTTGCCCCCTCGCGGTCGAGCGTCAGCTCGCCGGCGAGCGCGAGCGGGATGCGGGCATTCGCGCCTTCGTTCGCAAGGCCGAGGCCCTGGAGGAAAGCCGCTGCATCTTGCGCCTTGACGTCGACATGCCCACGCGCCAGCGCCTTGGCCCCGCCCGCCGCATTGCCTGAGAAGCCGACCTCGCCCCGTCCGATCCAATTCGCGTTCGCGGAAGAGATCGAAAGATCGCTCGCCGTCGCCCTGCCCTTGAGCCGCAAATTGCCGAAGCTCTCATGGGCGAGCTCGACCGTCTCGGCACGCAGGTTGAATTCGACGCGGAGCGGGGATGGGACCGACGCGGTCGCGAGGCCGGCGAGCGCTTCGAGCGCGCGGCCGATCGGCAAGGCGCCGCTCGCGCCAAGCGCCTTGACGTCAAGCGCCTTGGCTTCAGCGGCGCTCGCCTCGACGAGGGAATCGAGCACGAGGCGTCGCGCCGAAAGATCGAGGGTGAGCTTCGGATCACCAGCCCCGAGATCGAGCGCGCCCTGCCCGGTCAAACGCAAGGGCGTCGCCTCACCGCGCGTGATCTCGATCTCGTCGAAACGCAGCGAGCGAAGCTCGCCATGCGCCTTCGCTTGCGCCCGCCACAAAGGTCTGTCCCCAGTGCCGGCATCGCCCGTCCGCAGCTTGATGTTATCGCTCTGCGCAAGCGCAAGCGCGCCCTCGATGGTGACGGGGGAGGAGCCGTTCCCGGAGGCCTGTCCTTCGAAGGTGAGGCGAAAGCCCTTGTCGTCCCCCTGGCCATCGTTGTCGAAGGCGAGCGATACATGCCGATCGAGCTTCGTCTCCGGCGGCCCGATGGCGAGGCGGCCTCGTCCCACGATGTCGCCGAAGATGCCCTCGGCGGCGAGGCGCAAGGGGCCGGTGCGCAGCGGAAAGCTCGCCTCGCCGCGCTCGACGGTGGCGATCGGCGTGTCGTCATCGGCCCGGGTGACCGCGATGGTGTTGAAGGCGATGCTGTCGACCTGAAGCGCATCGCGCTTTGACAAGACGCCGACGAGCGCGGTCACCGGATCGGTGGCGGCGCCCTCGCCGAGCTTGACGACACCTCCGTCGAGCTCGACCGAAACGAGGCGCGGCGTCTTGTCGAAAAGGCTCGCGACCGACACCTCGGCGCGCAGCCGCGCCGCGCTCACCTTCGCGTCCGTGGCGTCGATGATCACGTCTTGTGCGTTGAGCGCGAGCTTCGGCAGGATCTCGATCCTGAGCGGACCCGCGAGCGTAACCTCGAAGCCGGTCGCGTCACGGATGCGCGTCTCGATCTCGCGCTTGTATGGCGCCCAATCGATGAAGCGCGGCACCGCGAAGGCCACGAGCAGCACCGCGATCAGCAGCGAACCGACGATGACGAAAAAGTCGCGCATGGATCAGGACGCGCCTTTCGCTCTCCGGGGTCGGATGGTGGCCTCGAGCTCGCGGCCTCGTCTCGCGACCGGCGTTCCGCCGGATGAAGGAGACGCTAGCCCGCCGATGCGACGCGGCCGGCGCGCCGCCGAGGCCGGAAGACGCGTTCGCCGAGGGACCCGATGGTGAAAAGCTCGTTTCAAACCAGGACCATCTTGCCCGGGTTCATGATGTTCATGGGGTCGATCGAGCGTTTGAGCGTCGCCATGAGCTCGACCGCCGCGGTGCCATGCTCCCTTTCAAGATATTTCATCTTGCCTTGGCCGACGCCATGCTCGCCCGTGCATGTGCCCTCCATCGCGAGGGCGCGCTCGACGAGGCGCTCGACGAAGGTTTCAATGCGTTTCATCTCCTCGCGATCCTCGAGATCGAAGAGCGGCGCGGTATGGAAATTCCCATCCCCGACATGGCCGACGATGGTCGCCAGCAGGCCAAGCTCAGCGATGTCGCGTTGCGTCGCCTCGACGCATTCGGCAAGGCGCGAGATCGGCACGCAGACATCGGTCGCGAAAGTGGAAGCGCCCGGCTTCAAGGCAAAACCCGCCCAATAGATATTATGGCGCGCCTTCCAGAGCCGGTTGCGCTCCTCCGGCTTGGTGGCCCAGGTGAAGGGCCCTCCGCCGAGCTCTTGCGCGATCTCGCCAAATCGCTCCGACTGCTCTTTCACGCCGCTGTCGCTGCCGTGGAATTCGAGAAACAGCATCGGGGTTTCCGGGAGATCGAGCTTCGCATGCAAATTCACGGCTTTCACCGAAAGCGCGTCGAGAAGCTCGATGCGCGCGACCGGAATCCCCGATTGCACCGTCAATATGGTGGCGTCGCAGGCCGCCTTGACGCTCGGGAAGGGACAAACGCCCGCCGCGATCGCTTCCGGGATGCCTTGCAATTTGAGCGTGATCTCGGTGATCAGCCCGAGCGTGCCTTCCGAGCCGACGATGAGGCGCGTGAGATCATAGCCGGAGGAGGATTTCTTGGCCCGCGTCGCGGTGGTGAGCAGGGTGCCGTCCGGCAGCACGCATTTCAGCGAAAGCACATTGTCCTTCATCGTGCCGTAGCGCACCGCATTGGTGCCCGAGGCTCGTGTCGCCGTCATGCCGCCGAGCGAAGCGTTGGCGCCGGGATCGATCGGGAAGAACAAGCCGTCATTGCGCAGATGCGTGTTAAGGTCCTCGCGCGTCACGCCGGGCTCGACGACGCAGTCGAGATCCTGCGCATGCACGGCGAGCACCTTGTTCATCCGGGAAAGATCGACCGAGACGCCGCCGTAAGGCGCGTTCACATGGCCTTCGAGCGAGGTTCCCGTGCCGAAGGGGATCACCGGCATGCGATGGGCGGCACAAAGCCGGATGATCTCGACGCAATCCTCGCTGCTTTCGGCGAAGACCACCGCGTCGGGCGGCTCGTTTTTCTGCCAGGTGAGCGTGTTGGCATGTTGCTCGCGCACCGCCTGCGAGGTGACGAGGCGGTTGCCGAAGCGCTTGGCAAGCTCCTCGACGACCTTCGCCACGGTCGCGGCATCGGGCCTCACCCGGGACGGCGCGGTCTTCGGCATCATCTTCGGCGGACCTTCATCGTGGACCCTTGTCGGGCCTATCCTGTGCAGCGAGAACATGTTTTTGCCAAGGCCGGCACTCCGGCTCCGTGGCCGGACGGCGCGCCCTGTCGGAGAGGCCTGCGGGTTTCTCGGCTCGGCACGGCCATCCTGATAAAGGCTTCAGCTTCACAACATATTACCGGCAAGGGCCAAGCCTTGGAACAAGTCCTTGGAACAAGCCTTGGAACCAGTCTTGGAGCAAGTCTTGGCATCAAGGCTCGAAACTCGCCTCGGGCGCTCGCGCCCGAGCGGTTGAGGCTCGCGCTTCCGGGCGAGCGATGCCGTTTGACGATCCTCCTTCGTCGCCTATTCTTGTCCTATGAGCCTTTGCGATCAGCATGGCGGCGAGCGGGCGGGAAGTGAGTCGAGGAGCACGAAAGCATGGTCGAAAAGAGCGAGGCGCCGGTCGTCTTCTTCGCGCCCTTCGTCTCGTCGGCGATGCGGGTCGAGCCGCAATGGATCGACTACAACAACCATCTCAACGTCGCCTATTACTCGCTTCTCTTCGACCGGGCGGTCGACGAGTGCTTCGCGCTCCTCGGCGTCGGTGAGGACTACGTGCGCGCCCGCAAGGCCTCGCTCTTCACGGCCGAGGCTCACATCGGCTACCGCCGCGAGCTCAGCCTCGGCGAGAGGGTGCGCATGACATTGCAGCTTCTCGATTTCGACGAGAAGCGCCTTCATTATTTCATGGAGATGCGCCATGCGCAGGATGGCTGGCTCGCCGCTACATCGGAGAACCTGTCGCTCCATGTGGACATGACGCAGCGGCGAGTTGCGGCTTTCCCGGAGGATGTGCTCGCGACTCTCGGCTTGATGAAGGCCGCACATTCGCGCCTCGCCTTCCCGCAGGGTGCCGGCCGGCGCATCGCCATGCCGGAGCGACGGCCGCAAGGCATTGGCGAGCGACGTCATTGATGCGCCGCTCGGGAGATTGCGGTGCTTTTCGCGGTGAGGCGGCCCGCTTGCTCTTCGCGGGCGGCTCGCGCCATCATGGCGCATGAGTGCGTCCTTGCACGACGAAGCCTTGCATGACGAGGCCTTCCTGGCCCGCGCCATCGACCAGAGCCTCGGCAACGCTGTCGCCGATCTCGTCATCAAGGGAGGTCGCGTCTTCAACCTCGTCACCGGCGCCCTCGACGCGCGCGATGTCGCGGTGTGTGGCGATCGCATCGTCGGCGTCGAGAGCGGCTATCGGGGCGCGCGCGAGATCGATGCCGCCGGCAAGATCGTGGTGCCGGGCTTCATCGACACGCATTGCCATGTCGAATCCTCGCTTCTGACGCCAGCCGAGTTCGACCGCTGCGTGCTGCCGCATGGCGTCACGACGGCGATCTGGGACCCCCATGAGATCGCCAATGTGCTCGGCCTCGAAGGGATGCGCTACGCGCTCGCCGCGGCGTCCGAGACCGTCATGGACATCCGCGTCCAGCTTTCGAGCTGCGTGCCCGCGACCGATCTCGAGACCTCGGGCGCGCGCCTCGAGATCGGGGATCTCAAGGAGTTCATCGGCCATCCGAAGGTCATCGGCCTTGCCGAGTTCATGAATTTTCCGGGCGTGCTGGCGAAGGATCCGCGCGTGCTCGCCAAGCTAGCGGCGTTCCAGAGCGGCCATATCGACGGCCATGCGCCGCTTTTGCGCGGGCGGCCGCTCGATGCCTATCTCTCGGCGGGCGTGCGCACCGAGCATGAATCGACCACGCCCGAGGAGGCGCTGGAGAAGCTCGGGAAGGGCATGACGGTGCTCATCCGCGAAGGCTCGGTGTCGAAGGATTTGCGCGCGCTCTTGCCGATCCTCACCGAGCGGCATTCGCCCTATCTCGCCTTTTGCACCGATGACCGCAACCCGCTCGACATCGCCGAGGAAGGCCATCTCGACTTCATGATCCGCACGGCGATCAAGCTCGGCGCGAGCCCGCTCAGCGCTTATCGCGCGGCTTCGCTCTCGGGCGCGCGCGCCTTCGGGCTTTTCGATCGCGGCCTCGTCGCGCCGGGCTATCGCGCCGATCTCGTCGTCCTTGATGATCTCGATCATTGCGCCGTGGCGTCCGTGATCGCGGCCGGGCATCCGGTCGATGCGGCGGCCTTCGCGAAGCGGCGCGAGATCGCGCCCGTCGGACGCCACAGCATCAAGGCGGAGCGCGTCTCGCCTGAAGATTTCGCGGCACCCGGCACGACGGCGACGACACTCGTCATCGGCGTCACGCCGGGCAAGATCATCACGCAACGCTTGAGCCTCGCCCTGCCGTTGCGCCAAGGCGCGAGAGTGGTCGATCTCGCGCAAGATGCGGTGAAGGTCGCGGTCGTGGCGCGCCATGGGGCGAACCGCAACATCGGTGTGGGCTTCGTCCACGGTTTTGGCCTCGAGAGCGGCGCGCTCGCCTCCTCGGTCGGCCACGACAGCCACAACATCTGCGTCGTCGGCGCCGATGAGGGCGACATGGCGGTCGCGGTCAATCGCCTCAAGGAAATCGAGGGCGGCTTCGCGGTCGTGCTTGCCGGAGAGGTGATCGCGGAGCTTGCCTTGCCGATGGCGGGGTTGATGAGCCTTGCAAGCTTCGAGGAGGTGCGCTCGGCTCTCATCCCCTTGCGCCAGGCCGCGAAGCGCCTCGGCTGCGTCCTGCCAGAGCCCTTCCTGCAAGTCGCCTTTCTGCCGCTTCCGGTGATTCCGCATCTGAAGATCACAGATAGGGGATTGGTGGATGTCGATCGGTTTGAGATTGTGAGGGAGTAGCGAGTAGTGAAGAGTGAAAAGTGAGGGGTGAAGAGCAAAAGAGTGAGTGGCGAGTAGCGAATAGCGAACAGGAAGTGGGGAAACCACCTCACGGCCGCTCATTCCCGCGAAATCCCCGCTTTCGCGGGGAGGAAACCGGACTTTCCGATACTTCCCAAGATGATCTGGATCCCCGCAGTCGTGGGAATGAGCGGGAGTGCTTTTGCTCCTCACTCTTCACTTCTCATTCTTCATTCTTCACTCTTCACTACTCGCTAAACTCACCTTCCGCTCGGCGAGGAATTCCGCCGGCCTCGTGAAGCGCACGGCGCGGTGCGCGGCGAGGAAGCCGAGCAATTCCTCGACGAAGCGCCAGACCCAAGGGTCATGCTCGAGGTGGTGGGTGAGAAGCCCGATCGGCTCGCGGTCATCGGGTGCTCGCGCGACGGTTTCGAGCGCGAGCGCCGCGAGATCCACGAGCATGGCGGCTTCGTCGCGCAGCCCCCCATGGCCGCGCCAGAACACCGGGTCCACATGGGTGTTCACCTGCAGCACGCCCGGAGCCGCCTCGCGGGCGCGGCGCCGCTTGAAGGTCGAGAGCGCCGCAAACCCGGCCTCATTGAGGCGCCGGACGAGATCCTCGCCGATGCGGTTCCAAGGCGGGGCGAGCATGGGCACGACCTTGGGGCCGAAAAGGCGCTGCAAGCGCGCATGCGCGCCATAAAGCGCCGCCATGCGGTCGAGAAGCGGCTGGCCGATGCCGAGCTCGGAGGAGGATTGCCCCTGCGGAGAATGATTGCGATGCGCAAGGCCGTGCACGATGACATCGACGCGCGGCTCCTCCGCAAGGCGCTCGGCAAGAGCCTCGGTCGCAAGAAGCGGAATGGCCGCGAGCGCTACGGGAGCCTCGAAGCGTTCGCTGAGAAGCAAAAGCCGATCGAGCGCCGGCGAGGGCGCGACCACATCATCGTCGCGCCACCAGACCGCGAGAGTTTCCCCGTTCGTCGCGATCTCCTCGAGCGCCGCATGCAGGGTGTCCCAGGCGGCTGTGACCGAAAAGGCACGCGCGGCGGCGCCCGCGATCTTCTTCGCCGCCACGCCCGCCCCGTCGAGCATGATGGTCGCGGCGGAGCCCGGCTGGGGCAGGGACATGACCTCTTCGATGGCGCCGATGAGCGTGGCGGGCGCGAGCGCGGCCTGGCTCACCACGATGGCGCGGCCTTGCGCCGCGAGGTGCTCGGCGCGCATGCGCTGCTCTTTTTCGCCCCCCTCCTCGAACGGCACGAGCACGGCGCGCGCGCCGGTCGCGAGGATGTCGATGACGGTGTTGTATCCGGCCTGGCTCACCGAGACATCGGCCACATTGAGGAGCGAAGGAAAATCGCGCCGGGCGCGCTCGACGCTCGCATTCGCGGGCGCCGCGGCGACGATCTCGTGGAATATTTTGTCCTCGACGCCATGGCCGATGAGGATGTGCCAGCGCCGCCGATCACCCTTCGCCGCCTCGAGCGCGGCCGCGAAGAGACGAAGCGCGGCCGCCGAGCCGCCTCCCGACACGACGATCTCGCCGCCGTTCGCGGCATCGAGCCGCAAGGCGCGAGCGCGGGCGCGGTCGGCGACGAAGCCCGTATATTCGAGGCGGCGCGCGAGCGCTTTGTCGACCGGCCAGGAGGCATCGAGCGAGATGACGCTTTCATCGGCATGGACGAGCACGCCGTCGTAAAACCGGCCGAGGCGCTCGAGCGTCTGCGCGGCGCGTGATGGCTTCGAAGGCGGCTGGAGAATGTCGCGGATCGAGCACAGGATCGCCGGACGTGGGCTCGTGGCGCGCGCCGCCTCGAGCAGCGCCAGGAATTCCATGGCGAGCTGCCGCCGGCCGAAGGGAAAGAGCTCGGTGACGAGGACATCGGGCTTGAATTTTGCGTAAGCGTCGAGCATCGCGTCGCGACGGCTTGCGAGATAAGCCTCGTCCGCGATGCCGCCGTTCTCGTTGCGCAGGGTCTTGAAATCGGCACCCTCGCAATGAATGGGCGCAAGCTGCACGACATCGAGGCCCGAAAGATCGACCGTTGCGCTCGGCTTGCCGCCCGAAACGAGGCGCACGCTCGCCCCTGCTTCGTCGAGCGCGCGCGCGATCAAGGCGGCCCGCGCGAGATGGCCGACGCCGAGAAGATGCGTTACGACGATGAGAACGCGAAGCTTCATGCGGAGGCGCTCCGCGCCGCCGGCGCGAGAAGCGCCATTTGCCGCAGGGCTTCGCCGGCGATCATCGCGGCGGCGAGCGCGACGTTGAGCGAACGCAGGCCCTCGCGCATCGGCACGCGGATCCGCGCCTCGGCGCTCGCATGCACATGGGGCGGCGCGCCGGCGGATTCCCGGCCGAAAAGGATGATGTCATGCGCCGCGAAGGCAAAGTCCGTATAGGCGCAATCGGCCTTGGTGCTCGCGAGCACGAGGCGATGCGCGGTTGCGCGCCGCCATGCGTCGAAGGCCGCAAAGCTCGCATGGCGCGTGATCTCGACCTGGTCGAGATAATCCATGCCGGCGCGGCGGAAGGCGCGGTCCGAGACCGGAAAGCCCGCCGGCTCGATGATGTCGAGCGGAAGGCCGAGACAGGCCGCGAGCCGCGCGATCGCGCCCGTGTTCTGCGGAATATCCGGCTCCAGGAGCGCAAGCCGCATCGGTTCGTTCAGGCGCGCAACGGCGCCTTGGCCAGGGCGCCTGCCGGATAATCGGGGAGCGCGCTCGCGAGCACGTTCGCGGCCGTCTGCCAATCCTCCCGATCGGCCGCTTCGGCGAGCGCGGCCATCCAGCCCCTCACCTGGTCCACGGTGCGGAAGGCGGGGCGCGCCGAGAGCACGCCGGGAATGCCGATATCGACCGTGGTCTCATCCTCGCCGAGCACGATCTCGCGCAAGCGCTCGCCCGGGCGAAGCCCGGTGATCTCGATCTTGATGTCCTCGCCGGGCTCGTGACCGGCCAGGCGAATCATGCGCTCGGCGAGCTCCATGATGCGGATCGGCTGGCCCATGTTCAACACATAGACCGAGGTGCCGTGGCGTTCGTCATCGACCGCATGCGAGGAGGCGGTGAGCACGAGATCGGAAGCTTCCGGGATCGTCATGAAATAGCGGACCATGTCCGGATGCGTCACCGTGACCGGCCCGCCGCGCTCGATCTGCTCGCGGAATTTCGGCACGACGGAGCCGGCCGAGCCGAGCACATTGCCGAAGCGCACCGCGAGAAGCCGGCTGCGCTCGGGGCGCGCGTCAAGAGCCTGGAGCTCGGCCTCGAGCGCCTGCACATACATCTCGGCGAGCCTTTTCGTCGCGCCGAGAATCGAGACCGGCCGCACCGCCTTATCGGTCGACACCATCACCATGGCGCGCGCGTTGCAGGCGAGCGCCGCGTCCGTGACGTTGATCGACCCCGTGATGTTCGTCTTCACGCCCTCGACCCAGTCGCGTTCGAGCAGATTGACATGCTTCAGCGCCGCAGCGTGGATCACCATGTCGGGCGCGGCTTCCGCCATCACGGCGAAGACACGTTCGCGGTCGCGCACATCGCAGAGCCTTCCCGAGATGCGCGTCTTCGGCGCGCCGAGCGACAAGGCCTCGATGATGGCGTGCAGCGCCGGCTCGGAATTCTCGATGATCATCACCTCGGCCGCCCCGAAAAGCACGAGCCGCCGCGCGATCTCGCTGCCGATCGAGCCGCCGCCGCCCGTGATGGCGAATCTGCGCCCCTGCGCCAGGTGCACGAGGCGCGCGCGATCGATGGCGACCGCGGGGCGCAACAAGAGGTCCTCCATGGCGACGGGAGCGAGTCTCGGCGTGGCGTCGGCGCCCTCCGTTCCGACGAGCGGCTGAGTCTGGCTGACCGCGATTCCATGGCGTCGCGCGAGCGCGTAGATGGTTTCGGGATGGGCGGGAGTATCGAGCGCGCTCGGGCACAGCACCATTCGTCTCGGTGTCCGGCCGTCCGCCGCGAGGCGTTCGATGACCGCCTCGAGATCCCCATAGCTGCCGATGATCTGCACGCCGCGGATGCTGTGCCCGAGATCGGTTTCGCGCGGCGAGATGAGGCCGAGCGGACGAAGCCCCACTTGCCCGGCCTGAATGGCGCGCAAGACCGGATCGGTCTCTTGCGCGCGCCCGAGGATGAGCGCGGTCTCGGCGGGCGCTGAGCGGTGGGCGACGGCCTTCTGCCAACGATCCTTCCACCAGCGGTAGATGAAACGAGGCCCGCCGAGGAAGAAGATCTGCAAGCCCCAATAGACGACGACGAAGGCCTTGCCGAAATAGAATTGGCCGAGCACCTGCGGCGACAGCAGGATGTAATCGACGACGAGAAAGCCGAGCGCCAGGAAGCTCGCCGCCCGCACGATGTTGACGAGATCGGGGATCGAGGCGAAGCGCCATTTCGACTGATAGAGGTTGGAAGCCCAATAGATGAGCGCGGCGCAAGGCAGCGTGATCGAAAGGATAAGCGGCAGATGCTGCAGGAAGCCCGCGAGGCGCGCCTCGTCGAAGCGCAGCTCGAGCGCCACGAACACAGCGAGCGCCGTCATCACGAGATCGTGGATGACGATCGCCATCTTCTTCGTTTCGTTCAGCTTTTTTTCCGAGATCATTTCGTCTTGAGCTTGGCGGCGGGTCCCCGATGGCTGCGCCTACACCTTGCCGGGGGGCGAGACAAGGATCACGTCCTCGCCCGAGCCGACGGGGCTTGCCCTGCCGGCGGCCTCGAAAACGCATCTTCGGTTCGAAAATCGCCGATTCGGTTACCAAAATCTAAGCGCTTGCGCGGTTTCACCGGGTTTTGTAGGCACTATATGAAAGATACCGCTTAACCTTTCCGGCTCGGCGGGCAGCGAGCGAGAGCCCCAATGACCTACGTCGTCACCGACAATTGCATCCGCTGCAAATATATGGATTGCGTCGAGGTGTGCCCCGTCGATTGTTTCTACGAGGGCGACAACATGCTCGTCATCCACCCCGACGAATGCATCGATTGCGGCGTGTGTGAGCCCGAATGCCCCGCGGACGCCATCAAGCCCGACACGGAGCCCGGCCTCGAATCCTGGATCAAGCTCAACGCCGATTATGCGAAGGTCTGGCCGAACATCACCATCAAGCGGGAAGGCCCGCCTGACGGGAAGGAGTTCGACGGCAAGCCGAACAAGCTCGAGCAGTATTTTTCGCCCAATCCCGGCCAGGGCGATTAACGCCGGTGCTACGGTGCGCCGTCGCACTCAAATGAGGGTCCGCACAGCATGATCAATTTCGTCAATCCGCCCGAGCTTTCTTCGCCGCCCGGCTATTCCCATGTCGCGGAAGTGCGTGGCGGACGCCTCGTCTATATCTCCGGCCAGGTCGCTCTCGATGCGCAAGGAAAGCTCGTCGGCAAAGGGGACCTCGAGGCGCAAGCCGATCAGGTCTTCCGCAATCTCGGGCTGGCTCTCGCCTCGGTCGGTTGCACGGCGCGTAACGTCGTGAAATTCACGGTCTTCATGCGCGACGCGAAGGATCTCGCGACTTATCGTCGCGCGCGCGACCGCTTCATGGGCGAAGGCCCGCGGCCGGCGAGCACCTTGGTCGAGGTGTCCAAGCTCGCCTCCGAGGATTTCCTCATCGAGGTCGAGGCCGTCGCCGCCGCGTGATTTTTGTCGCCCCTTCGGGGCCAAACCCTTCCACTCATTTCCGCGAAGGCGGACGCTCAATAGATCACCGGCTCCGGCGTCTTCGCGTTGCCTTCGAGGAAATCGAGGTCGCAACCCTTGTCGGCTTGCGTCACATGCTGCTGGTAGAGCCGGACATAGCCTCTCTCGTATTGCGCTTCGCGTGGCTTCCATTCGGCCTTGCGGCGCCGAAGCTCGTCATCCGTGACGTCGAGGTGAAGCTTGCGAGCCTCGATGTCGAGTTCGATCAGGTCGCCCGTGCGCACGAGCGCCAAGGGGCCGCCGATCGCGGCTTCCGGAGAGATGTGGAGCACGCAGGCGCCGTAATGCGTGCCGCTCATGCGCGCATCCGATAAGCGCACCATGTCGCGCACGCCCTGCTTCAAGAGCTTTTGCGGGATCGGCAGATTGCCCCATTCAGGCATGCCCGGCGCGCCGACGGGGCCGGCGTTGCGCAACACGAGGACCGTGTTCTCATCCGCGTCGATATTGGGATCGCGCATCGCCGCATGCATTTGCGCATTGCTGTCGAAGACGAGGGCGCGGCCGCGATGCTTGAAGAATTTCGCCCCGAAGGCCGAGGGCTTCACCACCGCGCCGTTCGGCGCGAGATTGCCGCGCAGCACCGCGAGCGCCCCTTTCGTCGAGACGGGGTTTTTGACATCGCGGATCACCTCGTCATCCTCGCAGCGAGCGTCGGCGATGTTCTCGGCAAGCGTCTTGCCGGTCACGGTCATGGCGGAAAGATTGAGATGCGCCTCAATCTTCTTCAAGAGCGCCGGAAGGCCGCCCGCGTAGTAGAAATCCTCCATCAGCTTGTCGCCCGACGGGAACAAATTGACGAGCACCGGCACCTTGCGCGCCATCTCGTCGAGCTCGTCGAGGGTGAGTGGGATGCCGGCGCGCCCCGCCATCGCGATGAGATGGATCGCCGCATTGGTGGAGCCGCCGAGCGCGAGATAGGCCGCGACCCCGTTCATCACCGAAGCCTTGGTCACGATGGTCGAGGGCTTCAGATCCTCGCGGATCATCTCGACCATGCGCGCGCCGGCCGCGGAGGCCATGCGGGCGTTCCCCGAATCCATCGCTGGAATCGCGGCCGCGCCGGGCAAGCTCAGCCCCATGGCCTCGACGATATTGGTCATGGTCGAGGCCGTGCCCATGGTGTTGCAAGTGCCGGGCGCGCGCGTCATCCGCTGCTCGAGGCGCGTCCATTCGGCCTTGTCGATATTGCCCGCCTGATATTCATCCCAGTATTTGCGCGAATGCGTGCCGGCGCCGACCCGATTACCCTTGTAGCGATCGTTGAGCATGGGGCCGGCCGGCACGAAGATCGCCGGAATATCCATGCTGAGCGCGCCCATGACGAGGCCGGGGGTCGTCTTGTCGCAACCGCCGAGCAGCACGGCGCCGTCGACCGGAAGCGAGCGCAAGAGCTCCTCGGCCTCCATGGCGAGGAAGTTGCGGTAGATCATCGTGGTCGGCTTCACCAGCACCTCGCCGAGGCTCATCGCCGGCAATTCGAACGGGAAGCCTCCCGCCTGAAGCACGCCGCGCTTCACCGCCTCGCCGCGCTCACGCAAATGCGCGTGGCAGGGCGAAAGATCGCTCCAGGTGTTGAGGATGGCGACGACCGGCCGCCCCATGAATTCCTCGCGCCGCAGCCCCATCTGCTGAGCGCGCTGGCGATGGCCGAACGCCCGGAAATCATCGGCCGCGAACCAGCGCTGCGAGCGCAGGGTTTCGATCGGTTTTGTCTTCAGCGTCGTCATCGAGTTCCCTTGATGTTATTTAGTGAGTAGTGAGAAGTGAGTGGTGAATGAAAGAGCGACCAGCCACCACTCACTATTCACGGTTCACTTTTCACTGTTCACTTTTTAGAACATGCGTCCGCCATTCGGCACCTTCCGCGCCGGCCCGATCAGCATCACCTCGCCATCGGCATCGGGAAGACCGAGGGTCAGCACCTCCGACATGAAAGGGCCGATCTGGCGCGGCGGAAAATTGACGACGGCGAGCACCTGGCGGCCGACGAGCTCCTCGAGTTTGTGATTGACGGTGATCTGCGCGGAGGATTTCTTGATGCCGATCTCCTCGCCGAAATCGATCGCGAGCTTGAAGGCGGGCTTGCGCGCCTGCGGGAAAGGCTCGGCCTTCACGATGGTGCCGGCACGGATGTCGACCTTCTCGAAATCGGCATAAACGATACCGGCCGCGATGGCGGGGGAAGGCTTGGAGCTGGTCATTGGCGATAAGACGTCATTTGGCGAGGAGTTGAGACTGGCGCCTGACGATGCCTCGGATGGCGGCGCTTATGGCTTTTCTCACGTCGGCGCTTTCGCGTCGAGATCATCGCTGTCGTCCCAGAGCCACGCGGCGCCGCGCACGCCCGCCGAATCGCCATGGAGCGGTCTGAGGATGGGCGTCTCGAACTCGCTCGAGAGCACATGGGGGCGCATCAACTCGGGCAGGTCGCGATAGAGCTCGTCGACATTGCTCATGCCGCCGCCGAGCACGAAGGCGTTCGGGTCGAGCACATTGGCGATGACCGCGAGCCCGCGCGCCAGGCTCTTCACATAATGCTCATAAGTGGCTCGCGCCTCCGCATCGCCGCCGCGCATCGCCGCCACAATCTGATCGCCCTTGAGCGTATAGCCGGTCCTTGACGCATATTCGGCCGCGAAGGCCGTTCCCGAGACATAACGCTCCATGCAGCCCTGACGGCCGCAATAACACGGGTGCCCCGGGTACTCGCTGGGATCGGGCCAGGGCAGGGGGTTGTGGCCCCATTCGCCCGCGATGCCCGTCTGTCCGGAGAACACCTTCTTGTCCATGACGATGCCGGCGCCCACGCCTGTCCCCAGGATCGCGCCGAAGACGCAGCGCGCGCCCTTCGCGGCACCGTCCACGGCCTCCGCGAGCGCGAAGCAATTGGCGTCATTCTCGATGCGTACCTTGCGGCCGAGCGCGGCGGCCACATCGAGGTCGAGAGCCTTGCCGGCAAGCCAGGTGGCGTTCGAGGTCATCACCAGCCCGGTCTTCGCCGAGATCGCGCCCGGTATGCCCATGCCGACAGGGCCCGTCGCGCCTGTCTTCGCCGCGACGTCGCGCACGAGGCCCGCGACGGTCCGCACGCAGCCCTCATAATCGCCGTGCGGCGTCGGCGCGCGCTGGCGGGCGATCTCCCGACCGTCCCGCTCGATGATCGCGACCTCGATCTTGGTGCCGCCGAAATCGACGCCGATGCGCATTGGCGAACTCCTCGCCGCTGTTTTCCGCCGGAGCCGGTTGATTTTCAAGTCACGCCGTCCTCGGCGACTCGCGGGGAGGGGCGATGAACGGCGCCCATGTCTTGTCATGCCCGCACTCGGTGCGGGCATCCACGCCTATTGCTTCCACTGGTTAAAACGGGAAGGCGTGGGTGGCCGGGCCGAGCCCGGCCAGGACGGATAGGGGCGCTTCCCTCAATCCACGCAGGCAATGGCGTGAAAGAAAGAGCCGCTGACGAGGCCGCGCCTCGAGCCCGCCGTTTGCGGCGCCGTGCCATGAGCATCGGCGACGAGTGCGAAGGGCTCATCCGTTCCGGCGTCGACCAGCGTCGAATAGTGGAATTCATGGCCCTTGAGCCGAGTTCCCTTTCGCCCGAGCGAGGTGTCGGTGAGAAGGCGCGCGTCGCGGTAGCCAAGCTGCATCTTTCTTTGGGCGAAGCTCGTGATGAGGGACAAGAGCCCGGCCATGGTGTGGCTCACTCCCGAGGCGTCGATGAGCGTCTTGCCAAGCACCATATAGCCGCCGCACTCGCCATGGACCGGCTTCGTCCGCGCGAAACCGCGCAGGCCTTCGAGGAAGGCGCTTGCCGCGGCGAGGCGCCCGGCATGCAGCTCCGGATAACCGCCAGGGAGCCAGCAGCAATCGCAATCGGCGGGCGGCGGCTCATCGGCGAGCGGTGAGAACGCAACGAGTTTCGCGCCCGAAGCGCGCCAACCTTCGAGCACATGCGGATAGATGAACGAGAAGGCCTCGTCGCGCGCAAGCGCAATGCGTCGGCCGGGCGGCGGAATGGCGATCGGGACCTTGGCGGCGCTTGAAGCGTCGCGCTCGGCCTCGCCAAGTGGCCTTCGCCCGGCGATCTCTCTCACCCGATCGATATCGACATGCGCCGCGACGAAATCCGCCATGGCGTCGAGCACTTGATCGAGGCCCGAGGTCTCGTTTGCCTGCACGAGGCCGAGATGCCGTTCCGGGAGCTTCACCTTGTCGCTTCGCGGCAAGCTTCCGAGGACCGGCACCCCGAGTTGCTCGATCGCTTCGCCGACGAGGCGGCGATGGCGCTCGCTACCGACGCGGTTGAGAACGACGCCGCCGAGCTCGATGCGCGCATCATAGCTCATCATGCCTTTGACGATCGCGGCCGCCGTCGTCGATTGGCCCGAGACATCGAGGATGAGCAGCACCGGCCAGCCGCAAAGCGCCGCGATGTCCGCGCTCGACCCGGTCTTGCCTGCTTCTCCCGGAACGCCGTCGAAGAGCCCCATGAGCCCTTCGCAAATCACGAGTTCGCCTTCGGTCCCGGCCTTCGCCGCAAGCGCGCGAAGCAAGCCTTCAGGCATGGCCCAACTGTCGAGATTGACGCTCGCGCGCCCGCAAGCCGCCGCGTGAAATCCGGGATCGATGTAATCGGGGCCACATTTCGCGCCGGCGACCGCAACGCCGCGACGGGCGAGCGCGCGCATGAGACCAAGCGTCAGTGTCGTCTTCCCCGAGCCCGAGCGCGGCGCCGCGACGACGAGGCCAGCCCCTTTCACGCCCGCTCCCGCGGCGTCGGTTCGGGCGCCGCCTCTGCCTCCAGGGTCATTGCGAAGGGCGCGAGCGCCTGGCGCAATTTTACGATCGCGCCGATCGCCACGATGGCCGGCGCCGCGAGGCCTTCGGCCTTCGCTTCGGCGCTTGCGTTCGCAAGCTTCGTCACGAGGACGCGTTGGCGTTTCGTCGTCGCTTCGCTCACGATCGCAAGCGGCGTGTCGGGGCTCATGCCGCCGGCAATGAGCGCCTTGGCGATGCCTTCGAGATTGCTCATCGCCATGTAGAGGATGAGCGGCGCGCCCGTCGCGGCAAGCGCCGCGAAATCGGCGGTGCCTTGCGCCCCTTCGGCGAGGTGGCCTGTCGCAAGGATGAGCGCGTGATTCGTCTCGCGGGCCGTCGCCGGAATGCCCGCATAGGCAAGGCCGCCGATCCCGGCCGTCACGCCCGGAACGACGCGAAACTTCACGCCGGCCTTGGCGAGCGCCCGCGCTTCCTCGGCGCCACGCCCGAAGACGAAGGGATCGCCGCCCTTGAGGCGAAGCACCTTCTTGCCGAGCTGCGCGAGCTCGATCAGCCGCAAGCTGATGTCGCGTTGGCTGGGCGAAGGCTTGCCGCCGCGCTTGCCCGCGAATTCGAGCGCAACCCTCGAGGCCGCAAGCGCGAGCACCTCGCGCGAGACAAGCGCGTCGTAGACGCAGATGTCGGCTTCCCGGAGCGCCTTGAGGGCCGCGAGCGTCACGAGCGCCGGATCGCCAGGCCCCGCCCCGACGAGCCAAACGCTGCCGCCTTCGAAAGCGGGAAGCTCGGGAAGGATGAGATCACCGTTTGTCATGCGCCAAGAGCTCCGGCCGCAAGTCTTTCTGCAGCCTCTCTTTCTGTGCTCACCCTTTCTGCGGCCTCGCGTTCGCGATATGCCTCCCTGCCATGAATCTTGACGCCGCCAATGAGGAGGTGCGCTCGCCCGTTTTGCGCCGCGGCTGGACCACGGGGGCTTGCGCGACGGCCGCGGTGCGCGCTGCTTACGAGGCGTTGCTCACCGGTGCCTTCCCCGATCCTGTGACGATCGCGCTGCCGGGCGGCGAGCGGACGGCTTTCGCGCTTGCGCTCGAGGAGCGGGCTGAGGATTTCGCGCGCGCCGGCGTCATCAAGGACGCCGGCGATGACCCCGATGTCACGCATGGCGCGCTCGTCGTCGTGACCGTGCGGCATGGCGCCGCGGGCAAAGGCGTCGTCTTCCGCGCCGGAGAAGGGGTCGGCACGGTGACCCGCCCTGGCCTGCCGGTCGAGCCCGGGGAGCCCGCGATCAATCCGGTGCCGCGCGCCATGATGCGCGCCGCGATCGCCGAAGCGGCGGCGCTTGCCGGCGCGAGCGGCGATGTGGAGATCGAGGTCTCCATTCCAGGCGGCGAAAAACTCGCCGAGCGCACCCTGAACGGCCGGCTCGGAATTGTGGGTGGATTGTCGATCCTCGGCACGACCGGGATCGTTGTGCCCTATTCCTGCGCCGCCTGGATCCACACCATTCATCGCGGCATCGACGTGGCGCGCGCTTGCGGCCTCGACCATGTGGCGGGTGCGACCGGATCGACTTCCGAGGCCGCCATTCGCGCTCTGCACAATCTCGGCGAGGTGGCGCTCATCGACATGGGCGATTTCGTCGGCGGCATGCTCAAATATTTGCGCCGCCATCCCGTGGCGAGGGTGACCGTCGCCGGCGGCTTCGCGAAGATGGCGAAGCTCGGCCAAGGCCTCCTCGACCTGCATTCGCGGCGCGGCGCCGTCGATCTCGACTGGCTCGCGGAGCGCGTGCTCGCGGCGGGCGGCGACGCGGCACTCGCCGCGAAGGTCAAGCGCGCCAATTCGGCCATGGAGGTCCTGGAGCTTTGCCGCGCCGGCAAGATCGACATCGGGCTCGCGGTCGCTCAAGCTGCGTTCGCGACCGCCGCCAAGGCGCTCGGCGATGCGAAGATCGCGCTCGAGATCGCGATCTTCGATCGGCAAGGGGCGCTCGTCGCGCGCACGCCGTTTCGCGCCGCTCATTCCTGATCACCTGTCCCGGCGCCTCGATAGCGGCGCCGATAATCGGGGGCGTAAAGCGCGCTCTCGCGGAAATCGCGGGCGCCGAGCACCGGGCCGACGAGGATCAAGGCTGTGCGCTCCATCGGTTCCTTTGCCATCAGCGCGGCGATCGTCGACAAGCTGCCCTTGACGATGCGCTCGTCAGGCCAGGAGGCGCGATGCACGATGGCGACAGGGCAATCGCCGCCGTAATGGGGGAGCAGCTCGCCGACCACGCGCTCGAGCGCATGAATAGCAAGGTGGATGGCGAGCGTCGCGCCGGTGCGCGCGAAATTCGCGAGCGTCTCGCCTTCCGGCATCGCGGAGGCGCGCCCGGAGACACGGGTGAGCACGAGGGATTGCGCGACCTCAGGCAAGGTGAGCTCGCGCTTGAGCGCCGCGGAAGCCGCCGCGAAGGAAGGCACGCCCGGCGTGACGGTGTAGGGGATGGCGAGCGCGTCGAGGCGGCGCAATTGCTCGCCCATCGCGCTCCACACGGAGAGATCTCCCGAATGCAGGCGCGCCACGTCTTCACCCGCCTCATGGGCGCGCCGGAACTCGGCCTCGATCGCGTCGAGCGTCATCGGTGCCGTGTCGAGGATGCGCGCGCCCTTCGGGCAATGCGCGAGGAGCTCGCTCGGCACGAGCGAGCCGGCGTAAAGGCACACCGGAGAGCGCGCCAGAAGATCGCGCCCGCGCAAGGTGATGAGGTCCGGCGCGCCAGGTCCGGCGCCGATGAAATGCACGGTCACGACGCGTTCTCCGCCGGCATCGCCAAGGAGACTGCCAAGGCGCAACTCGCCCCGCCTTCGCTGATGCGTTCCAGCACCAGGCGCGAGCCCTCGCCCCCGCCGGCGAGCGCCGCGGCTTCGGCAAGCGAAGGGAGACCGATGAGCCTTTGCACACGCGCCGAGCGCGTCGCGCAGCGCGAAGAAGCGGCCTCGAGCGCGACGCGCGACAAGAACACGAGCTTCATGCCGAGCGCTGCGGCGGCTTCGGTAACGCCCGGTTCCCCGCCCTTCGCCTCGCTCGTGAACATCACGCTCTCTTGCTGAGCTTGCGCCCAGCCGATCGCCTTATCCGACCCCGCGGCGAGCGCGAGAGCTTGACGCACGAGAGACGCGATATTGTCCCCCGGGCAACCCTTGCGGCAGCCAATGCCGATGGCGATGCGCGGCCTCATGGCTTCACCGCCGTAAAGCGCATCACCGGCAAGGCCGGACGAAACCCGAAAAACCCGCCGAGCGGCTCGGCGACTGCGATCTGCAGCGTGACGAGCTCGCCACCCTGCGCTTCGCGCCGGCCGATGAGCTCGGCCTGCGTCTCGAGCGTCACCGCGTTGACGACGAGGCGTCCGCCTCGCGGCAAAGCCTCCCAGGCGGTGTCGAGAACACCGGCCCGGCTCGCGCCACCGCCGATGAACACCGCGTCCGGACTCGGCAAGCCGGCAAGCGCGTCTGGTGCCGTACCTTCGACGATGCGGAGGTCGGGCACGCCGAGTCTTGCGGCGTTGCGCGCGATGCGTGCCGCTCTCTCGCGCTTCGCTTCGATGGCGATCGCACGATTTTGCGGATGGCGAAGCATCCATTCGATGCCGATCGAGCCCGATCCCGCGCCGATGTCCCAAAGCATCTCGGCACGGCGCGGCGCCAGAGCCGCAAGCGTCGTGGCGCGGATGTCGCGCTTGGTGAGCTGCCCGTCATGCTCGAACATCTCATCGGCGAGCCCCGCCGCCAAAGGCACGATGTCGGCGCCGGGCTCCGCCATGACCTCGATGCCGACGGTGTTCAAGGGGTCGATCGGCGAGAGCGCGAAGGCATTGGCCCGCGCGCTCGTGAGGCGCTCGCGCGGTCCGCCCATCGCCTCGCACACGACGAGGCGCGAGCCGCCCATGCGGCGCGAGGTGAGGAGCGCCGCCAGTTGTTTCGGCGTCGTCTCGTCCCAGGAGAGGGCGAGAATGCGCGCACCCGGCTGCAAATGCGGGATGATGCGTTCGAGCGCATGGCCATGCAGCGAAAGGAGCGTGCAATCCTGCTGCGCCCAGCCGAGGCGCGCCGCCGCGAGGCTGAAAGCCGAAGGCGCCGGCAGACAGACCATCTCATCGGCATCGATCTTGCGCGTGAGTGTCGAGCCGACGCCGTGAAAGAAGGGGTCGCCCGAGGCGAGCACGGCGACGGGGCGCCCCCGCCGCGCCAGGATCGCCGGAAAAGCGTCGGTGAGCGGGGAGGGCCAAGGCAGCGCCTCGCCCGCAAAATCGCCGGCGAGCGCAAGATGGCGTTTTCCACCCACGACGAGCTCGGCGCCTGCTATGAGGCGCTTCGCGGCGGGCGAAAGCGCTTCGGCGCCGTCCTCGCCGATGCCGATGAGCGAGAGCCAGGGCTTCATTGCCTTCGTCCTGGAACGCAGGGCGCCGGGCGGCAAAAAGCGCTAGGAGCAGAGGCGCCGCCGCCGGCGCGGCATGCGCCTGGCCGAAATGGCGTCGGCGCCTTCGATCGGAGTGCTGGATGGCGAAACGCGTACTCGTCCTTGGCGGCTCGAGCGAAGCCTCGGCGCTCGCGCGGCTCTTGGCCGGGCGGCCCGACATCGAGGCGACGCTTTCGCTCGCGGGCCGCACGGCGCAGCCCGCGCCCGCGCCCATCGCAACGCGAAGCGGCGGCTTCGGCGGCGTCGAGGGCCTGATCGATTACCTCACGAGCCGTGACATCGAAGCCGTCATCGATGCGACCCATCCGTTCGCGGCACAAATGTCGCGTAACGCCAGGGAAGCCTGCGCGCTTCTCGCGCTTCCTCTCGTCGTGCTCACGCGCGCCGCATGGGAACCCGTTGCCGGCGACCGTTGGATCGATGTCGCGGACGCCACAGAGGCGGCCTCCGCGCTCGGCGAGGCGCCGCGTCGCGTGTTCCTGACGCTCGGTCGCCTCTCGCTTCCGGCTTTTGCGGCCGCGCCCCTTCATCACTATCTCATTCGAGCCATCGATGCGCCCCATGGACTCAAGGCATTGCCGCGTCACGAACTCATCCTCGCTCGCCCCCCCTTCACGATGGAGGACGAAGAAAGCTTGATGCGAGAAAAGCGGATCGAGCTCCTGGTCAGCAAGAACAGCGGGGGTGAGGCGACCTATGCGAAGATCGCGGCGGTGCGCCGGCTCGGCTTGCCGGTCGTGATGATCCGCCGGCCGAAGCCCGCCGGCACTCCGATGCTCAATGATCCCGCGCAAGCGCTGGCCTGGATCGAGCGTCATTGCCGCGTTCCCTCGCCGCGCGGTGTATAGACGAAGGATCGCGCCCGCCCGCACCCGGAAATCATGCGCGTCGCGCTCGATCCGACGATGACGAGCGTTGCCATATCGGCGATTGCGGGATCGGCTTCGGCGAGGCTCGTGACAGTGACTTCTTCTTCGGGCCGGCCGATGGCGCGCGCGAAGATCACGGGCGTTGCCGGAGGCTTGCGGGCGCGCAAGCAGGCGAAGGCTTCGTGAATGCGGCGCGGGCGCGCCTTCGAGGCTGGGTTGTAAAGCGCGAGCACGAAATCGGCATCGGCCGCTGCCTTGAGCCGCTTCTCGATAACGTCCCAGGACTTGAGATTGTCCGAGAGCGAGATGGCGCAGAAGTCATGGCCGAGCGGCGCGCCGATCCGCGCCGCTGCCGCTTGCATCGCCGTGATGCCGGGGATGATCTTCACGTCGAGGCCGCGCCATGAAGGCTCGCCGGCTTCGAGCGCCTCGAAGACGGCAGCCGCCATGGCGAAGACGCCCGGATCCCCACCTGAAACGACCGCGACCTTGCGGCCGGCCGCTGCCAGCGTGAGCGCCTGACGGGCGCGCGCCAACTCCTCGCGGTTGTCGCTCGCGTGCCGGGTTTGACCCGGTCGCTCGGGGACGCGTTGAAGATAAGGCGCATAGCCGACGAGATCGGTCGCCTCGGCGAGCGCCCGCGTCGCCTCGGGCGTCACCCATTCGGCGGCGCCGGGGCCGAGCCCGATGACGAAGAGGTGCCCGCTCCCGGCACTCATGGCCGCCTTCCCTCGCCCGGCACCAGGATCAGCGCGAAATAAGGGGCGTCGTCATCGGTCTTGTCGGCAAGCCGCAAGACGCGCTCTTCAGTCGTGGTGCCGCGCTCGACATAGATGGCGCGTTCGGCGAGGCCGGCATCGATGAGGGCTTCGCGCACTTTCGGCAGGTTGCGGCCGAGCTTCATCACCACGGCCGCGTCGGTCGCGGCGAGGCGCCGTGCGAGCTCGGCGCGCGGCAAGGTGCCGGGAATGACGGTGAGCACATCATCGCCCCAGCTCATCGGCGCCTTTGCGGCCGTCCAGCATCCGGACATGCCGGTGATGCCGGCGCAGACCGAGATGGCGAAGCGATCCCTCAGCCGCGCCTGGACATGCATGAAGGAGCCATAAAAGAGCGGGTCGCCCTCGCAGATGAGCGCGACGTCTCGCCCTGCCGAAAGATGAGCGGCGATTTCACTCGCCGCCTTGTCATAGAAGGGCCGAAGCTCGCAAGCATAGGCCGGCTCGTCGAAGGGGGTCTCGGTCGTCACCGGAAAGGCGAGCGCGAGCTCGATGACACCCGGTTTGATCCAGGAAGAGGCGATGCGGCGCGCGTTCGACGGCCTGCCCTTCTTCGCGAAATACGCCACGACTTGCGCTTCGCCGATGAGGCGAACCGCCTTGAGCGTGACAAGCTCGGGATCGCCAGGGCCGAGTCCGACGCCGTGAAGCCGGCCGAAGCCTTTGTCCGCAGGGGATGGCGAAGCGCTCATTCGCTTTCGCTCGCGAGCGCGTTGATGGCCGCTGCCGCAAGCGCGCTGCCGCCGCGCCGGCCGCGCACCACGAGATAGGGCAAGCGGCCGTCGGCGATCAGCGCCTCTTTCGATTCGGCCGCACCGACGTAGCCGACCGGCATGCCGATCACGGCGGCAGGCGAAGGCGCGCCTTCGTCGAGCATTTCGAGGAGGCGAAAGAGCGCGGTCGGTGCATTGCCGATGGCGACGAGCGCTCCGGCGAGGCGGTCGCGCCAAAGCTCCATGGCGGCCGCGGTGCGCGTCGTGCCGAGGCGCGTCGCGAGGCCGGGAACAGCCGGATTGTCGAGCGTGCAGATGACGTCGTTGGCTTTCGGCAGCCTGGATCGCGTCACCCCGTTCGCGACCATCTTAGAATCGCAAAGGATCGGCGCGCCGGCAACGAGCGCCGCGCGTGCCGCCGCGACCGCGCCCGGCGAGAAAACGAAATCCTGGGCGCTCTCGACGAGGCCACAGGCATGGATGAGGCGCACCGCGACTTTCTCCTCGTTGGCGGGGAAGCGGCGAAGATCCGCTTCGGCGCGAATGATCGCGAAGGAGCGCCGATAGATTTCCGCGCCGTCGCGGATATAGGCGAAGCGGGTGCTCATAGGTGCTCCTCCCGCTCCGGGCCGAGGCGGCGTTTGGCCCTGATCTCTTCGATGATTTGTTCGAGCGCGATCTTCGCCTCTTCCAAGGTGAGGCC